>JAOUGT010000085.1 GCA_029865485.1 Nitrospira sp. | reverse complement strand
CGATTGAACAAGGGCATGCTGAAGAGAGCATTCATATGGTAGGCGAACCCTCCAAAATAGTAGATAGCACCCGTCACTGGCCCTCCAGAAACTGTGAGCTTTGGAAGCAGTTTATTCTTCGCTAACTTTATTTCGATATTATTTAATTTGGCTTCAATGTACAGATCCCGCACTTCAGGCCGATCCTCCGTGGCTTCCAGCTTGAAAGCCGCCACATCGTCTTCGCTTGGCAAGGGTGTTTCCCCCTGAAATTCTGGTGCCCATTCAGGGCGAGGGGTCACCGGTTCACCTTCCTCCCAGAGAAACAGTGCCAGCTTATATTGCTCGTACTCAACTTTCCGTTGCGCAGCAATAGCGGCCTCTCGACGGCGCTGAACTTCTTCTTTGGCTTCAACCACGTCGATCGGAGCGACCGCGCCGGCCTTGGCTCTGCCCTCAACCATGCGATATCGTTCCTCCGCGACAGCCAGCGTACGCTTCACCACCTCGGCCTGTTTGACGGCGACCTGCCAATCCCAGTATTGAACGGCCCCGGCGAGATAGAGATCTTGCCGTTTCTGGGCCACCTTCACCTCAGCCTGCGGCCCGGCCAGCTCTGCCTGCTGCAAGGCGGCAAACTCTTCGTTGACCATGAAGCCCCGTAGAAGATTAAATGCTCCGCCGACGATCAGCATTTGCTGCGGATAGAAACCTTGCAGGTCTTGAGGAATTGCCACCCCTGGACTTACAACACGCTGGCCTCTAACACCATCGAAGCCACCAAGAGTACTTCGATCGCCAAGGCCGTTACGGATACCACCGTAGATCTCCCACCCCCACGGGTGCCCGATCTTGAGAAAGGTATCGTTATAACCGGCAATCAAGACATTCGGGCCGACGACATTAGTCAGATTATAGGTTTGATATCGGTCGACCTCGAGCTCATTGCGAATCTTCGGCTCCCACGCAGCTAACGCCTTCAGGACCTTAGCCCGAGCCTGCGCGCGTTCCAGTCCGGTTGCCTGGAGGAGCGGATGTGTCAATTCAATCCTGGCCAGCACCTCCTCAATGGTCAGTGGAGCAGTACGAGTCGACTGACTCACCATGGCACTCGAATCGGTCACCACTTCTGCCAGTGTAGTCGCCGGCACTATCAGCAATGAGAACAGCAAGAGAAGGATCAAGGAAGGATGCTCCTTTGTTGCTGAATTAATCGCGTCCCTGTTGCTTGTAACCGTTCATGCCCGCCGCCGTCAGCGGGTTCCCGTACTTGGCCAACTCGCTTTCTGGCCAGGGTTTCGACAATGCTCCCGTGGCATACAACATCCCTCCACGCGCCACCGCGTAGTCGGCCTGCGCCTGGTACAGCTTGTACGCCGATTCCACCACATTGCGCTCACGGAGGTTCACAAACAGGACAGTGCTCGCACCCATATTGAACCTGGTCCGCTCACCCTCCTCCAACGTCTTCGCCAACCGTAACGCTTCCGTCGCCGCTTTCACTCGGTCTCTGGCCCGCACTTGGGCTGACAGCCAGTTGTCCACATCGATGCTGACTTGCTGTTCGGTATATAACTGTTTGAAGGCTAATTGCTGCTGATCCGCTTCCGCGTACAGAACCTTCCCCCGCCCTTCGCGCTGGAACAACGGCATCGCAAACTCCGCCTGGAAATGGTAGCCGACCCCCATCAACCAGTCTGCAGCGGCCTCCATGCGGCCTCCACTAAAATCCAACTTAGGGAGAAGATAGTTCTTGGCCAGCTTGATGTCGATATTGTTCAGCTTGGCGTCGATGTAGAGCTCCCGTACTTCCGGTCGATCTTCTTTTGCCGCCACCTTGTTGGCAGCGATTTCCTCCGCCGTCGGTAACGGTGTCTCACCCTGGAATTCCGGGGCCCATTCTGGACGCGGCGTTACGGGTTCGCCGTTCTCCCAGAGAAAGAGAGACAACTTGTACTGCTCGTACTCCACCTTGCGCTGGGCATAGATGGCTGCCTCTCGTCTGACCTGCACCTCTTGACCGGCCTCAATGACATCGAGGGGCGCCACCTTTCCGCCCTTAGCCATCCCTTGGATCTGACCCAGGCGTTCTTCGGCCACCGCCAACACGCGCTTCACCATCTCAGCCTGCCTCACCGCTACCTGCCAATCCCAGTACTGCACGGCGCCGGCAAGGTAGAGGTCTTGCCGTTTTTGGGCCACCGCAATCTCCGCCTGTGGCCCCGCGAGTTCCGCCTTTTGAAGGTCGGCGTACTCCTCGTTCATCATAAAACCACGCAGCAGGTGAGCCTCCCCACCAAAAATCATTTGCTGCTGAGGATAGAAGAGCAAAACATCTGGGATCTGTGCATGGAGATGGTTATTGGATGCATCCCCAAAACCGCTCCGGATTCCGCCAAGAGCCCGGAATCCCCAGGGATGTCCGACCTCAAGCTTGGTATCGTTAAACCCTCCCGTATTTTCACGAATATAAGACAGAAAATTCCACGTCTGATACCGCGCAGCTTCAGTCGTATTCTTGAACGTCGGCTCCCAGGCTCCGAGCGCCTTCAGGATCTTCGCCCGGGCCTGCATCCGCTCAATACCGGCTGCCCGAAGCAGTGGATGAGTCAGCTCAATACGGGCGAGAACTTCGCTGATGGTCAGAGATTCGGTGCGGGAGGACTGCGCCTTCAACGCGCTGGAATCATGCACCGGCTCAGCCAGCGCTGTCAGAGGAAGCAATAGCAGAATCACGAGTAGTAAAGCGGCCATCGAGGGATGCTCCTTGTACCGGATTAGTCGCGGCCCGGCTGCTTGTAGCCGTTCATGCCCGCCGCCGTCAGTGGTTTCCCGTACTTAGCTAACTCACTCTCAGCCCATGGCTTCGCCAAGGCGCCCGTGGCATACAGCATCCCGCCTCGAGCCACCGCATAGTCGGCCTGTGCCCGATACAGCTGGTACGCTGATTCCACTACATTGCGCTCACGAAGGTTCACAAAGAGGAGGGTAGTCGCGCCCATATTGAATCGCGTCCTCTCCCCTTCTTCCAACGTCTTAGCCAACCGCAAGGCCTCCGTCGCCGCCGTCACCCGGTCCCTGGCCCGAACCTGGGCCGAGAGCCAGTTATCCACGTCAAAACTGACCTGCTGCTCCGTATAGTGCTGCTTCAACGCCAATTGCTGCTGGGCTACTTCCGCAGACATCACCTTCCCACGCGCCTCCCGCTGGAACAGGGGGATCTCAGCATGCACGCCGACCCGATACCCGATGCCTACCATCCAATCCGTGGAACCGGCCGTGGGCCCGCCTTCAAGATCCAACTTTGGCAACAGTTTGTTCTTGGCGAGCTTGATATCGATATTGTTCAATTTGGCTTCAATATATAGATCCCGCACCTCCGGCCGATCTTCTTTCGCTGCCACTTTGTTCGCGGCAATCTCCTCCGCAGTCGGCAAGGGCGTTTCCCCTTGGAACTCCGGGGCCCATTCAGGCCTCGGTGTCACCGGCTCGCCGTTCTCCCAGAGAAAGAGGGATAACTTGTACTGTTCATACTCCACCTTCCGCTGAGCGGCGATGGCGGCCTCTCGCCGCTTTTGAACCTCTTGGTTCGCCTCGATCACATCGAGCGGAGCGACCCGCCCTCCCTTAGCTAACCCCTCAACCTGGCCCAGGCGCTCTTCGGCCACGACCAAGGCGCGCTTCACCATCTCGGCTTGTTTGACGGCAACCTGCCAATCCCAGTACTGTACGGCTCCAGCCAGATAGAGATCCTGTCGCTTCTGCGCCACCTTGATCTCGGCTTGGGGCCCCGCGAGCTCAGCCTGTTGAAATTGGGCATTCTCCTCATTGACCATGAGGCCTCGCAGCAGATGGAACGACCCGCCGTAATTGAAGTGTTGATTATGATAGAAAGCGAGTTGATCAGGAGGCATAGAAACGAGCTGCCTATTGGCGCGATCCCCGAACCCGCTGCGGAGCCCGCCAAAGACCGTGAAGCCCCAGGGATGCCCCACTTGGAGGTTGGCGTCTGAAAATCCAACGGTATGGGTGTCAAAGGTCTCGGGAGACGTCGTGAGATTCCAGGTCTGATAACGTTCAACGTGATTAACGTTCTTGAATGTCGGCTCCCATGCCCCGAGCGCCTTCAGGATCTTTGCCCGGGCCTTTGTCCGCTCGGCTCCTACCGCCTGAAGCAGCGGATGTGTCAACTCAATCCGAGCGAGCACTTCGCTGATGCCCAACGGAGCCGTGCGCGTCGACTGAGATTTCAACGCGCTGGAATCATGAATCGGTTCCGCCAGTGCGGTCATTGGCAGGAGAGTGATCATGGCCAATACCAGAGCGATCATGTGGGATGCCCCTTTCGTATACATTCGGCGGACGGCGCCAACAGTAGCAACCTCATCTTCCTTTTTCAAAATAGATAAAACGGATTGGATCTATCGTGAATTCCGATGTATAGTGATTTCCCCGCTTTGACCGAGGAGGCCATGTGGAGTGGTTGAACTACCATCATCTCCTGTATTTCTGGTCCGTCGCCAAACATGGGACCGTGACCAAAGCCTCCGAAGAGCTTCGCCTGGCGCAGCCCACCCTCAGCGGCCAGATTCATCTGCTGGAAAATACCTTCGGAGAAAAGCTCTTCATTCGAACGGGCCGGCGCCTCGTGCTGACAGAGATGGGCCAGCTCGTGTTCAAGTACGCGGACGATATTTTCGCGACCGGGCAAGAACTCCTCAATACCGTCAAAGGGAAAACCGATGGGCATTCGACGCGGTTGGTAGTCGGGATCGCCGATGCCGTCCCCAAACCATTGGCGACCCAACTCCTCAAGTCGGCCCTCAAGATGTATCGCCCGACGCGCTTGATCTGCCAGGAAGATAAACTGCGCGAACTCCTGAGCGATTTGACTGCGCATCGATCGGACTTGGTCATCGCCGACACCCCGGCCCCGCCGGGGATCAAAGAGCACATGTATAACCATCCTCTAGGTGAATCCGGCGTAACCTTGTTCGCGACGGCAAAGTTAGCCGGGCAGTATCGTCGGGATTTTCCGCGCTCGTTACTCAACGCGCCGCTCCTTCTCCCCACCTCGACCGCCATGCTTCGCCGATTGATCGATCAATGGATGGTCAACCATGGAGTACATCCCAACGTGGTCGGCGAGTTTGATGACAGTGCCACACTGAAGGCCTTCGGCCAAGATGGCCATGGGATATTCCCCGGTGCAACGGTGATCGAGAAAGAGATCTGCCGCCAGTATCGGGTGCAAGTGGTTGGTCAACTGGACGGACTCCTCCAGCATTTCTACGCGATCACCGTAGAACGGCGACTGAAGCATCCTGCCGTCCTCGCGCTGGTCCGCACGGCCCGACGCGAGTTGCTCAGCTAGCCACGCTCGCGTGCACTGGCGCCGGATGAGTTCAACCAGGCTGAAGACGCCCAACGGCTTTCAGCAACTCTGCCTGTTCCTGGCCTGTCAGCTCTTTCCACTCGCCGGCACCCAACCCATTGACCGTGATGTGCATGATCCTGGTTCGATGCAGCATGGTCACCCGATACCCGAGAGCATGGCACATCCGCCTAATCTGTCGATTCCGCCCCTCGGTCAGAACGATGCGGAACCGATCACGCCCGACTCGACTCATTCGACAGGGTTTCGTCCGGCTACCGAGAATCACGACGCCCGCTGCCATGCGATCCAGAAAGGCCTGATCAAATGGGCGATCCACCTGCACGAGATACTCACGCTCGTGTCCGAATTCAGTGCGGAGGATCTCATTGACGATGTCGCCGTCGTTCGTCAGCAAGATAAGCCCGGACGAATCCTTGTCGAGTCGCCCGATCGGAAAGATCCGCTCAGGATGTCTGATTTCGGCAATGATATTTCGAGGGACATGCGATTCGCTCGTCGTCGTCACACCGACCGGCTTATGGTATTTGATATAGAGGGCGGCTCGTCCCCAGGGTAGGACCTGACCCTCGCGGGCGATGACGTCTGATGGCTCGACCTGGTCCCCGAGTTTGGCCACGCGCCCGTTGATCGTGATCGCTCCGGACTCCACCAAGCGGTCGGCCTCTCGACGAGAACAGATCCCCTGTTCAGTGAAGAATTTATTGATGCGGATGGTGTGGGCCACAGAGAATCAGCCTCATCGCCGGATACTCAAATAGATTGTCATCAAAGCCGCGGCAAACGAAGGCGCGAGCCGTACGTCTCCATGTACGTCGAGCGTCTGAGTGAAGCGAGAACGAAGCGGACGACCTGGTTTCAGGATCCGGCTCAGTGGACGCGGCGACCGGCCCTGATGCGGCCAAGTATACGATAGATGAGACGTGCAATGGAAAATTGCGGCGCCACGAATCCTTCAATGGGGGCAATCTCGCTGATATCCATCCCCACGATACCCGGTCCGTCGGCCAGAGCCTTGATGAGATTGAGGGTGTCGTACCATCCAAGCCCCCCAGGCTCCGGAGTGCCCAAGGCCGGAATAATCGACGCATCCAGCCCATCGCAGTCGAACGTCAGGTACACCGGCGTCCGGCAAGACGCAACGATGTCAGGAATCCATTTTGCCGCCTTCCCTTCGTATGGACCGGATGGATCGAGGATAGTTGCAGCAAAGAACGTTTTGATGCGGTCGGTGGTGTCGATACGTAGAATTTCCTCAGGGCTGATCGACCGAATCCCCACCTGCACGAGCGGTAATCCGTCGCCCACCACTCTCGCCATGACACTGGCATGGCTGAACGGATTGCCTTGATAGGCCTCGCGCAGATCTCCATGGGCGTCGATTTGCACCACGGTCATCTGCGGATATCGCTTGGCATGGGCACGAATCGCACCCAACGCCCCGGTGTGTTCACCGGTGAGTGTGACCAAAAACCGTCCGGAGTCGATGTACTGTGACACGAATGCTTCGATGGCATCGACGGCAGCACGATCGACCCTGCCGTTCAGTTCCAACGGAGATGTCGTGGCCACCCCACCCCATTCTCGATAGGGCTCGCATCGCAGTTGTTCGTCGTAGAACTCTACCTGAGCGGAAGCTTCAAGAATGGCCGAAGGGCCTCGGTCAGAACCGCGGATGTAACTGGAGGTATGCTCATAGGGAGCCGGCAGGACATAGACGCCCGCATGGTCCGGATGGCACCAGGGTTCGTCGATCCCCAGAAAGTTGCGATCCGGGCCTTCCCAGCCAACAGGAAGCGTCATGCTGATCTTCCCCTTCGCCTCAAGGGCGACTGCCACTCGCTCGTCACAATCAGCATGACAAGCCCCTTACCGGCGAGGACGAGAGGGTACGTTTTCCGGTGGGAGAAACACGGCTAGTGCGATGACCGTCGTCCACTTCCCCTTCTTCCCGACGGCTGACTGAGTAATATTCAACGTCTGCACGATCTTTCCGCCCATCTTGAACACCTGTTCGCGCTCTTTCCAGGCGACATTGGGGTCGAACTCGACGCCTAACGTCGTCGCCAACATCTGTGCCGCCAGGTCTTCCGTGTACTCTCCCGTCTCTTCATCCGTCTCGCCATGGGCATGGTGCTCGGACAGATATCCGTACGTCCCGCGGTCGGTCGGTTTGGCGAGCCCCACGGATGCCGACACCAGTTGATTCCGCTCATTGGTTTCGGATCTGGCCATGACGCAAAATGTAATCTCACCGGGCTTCAGCAGTTGTTCACCGCGCTTCCGGGGGATGATCTTGCAGTGCGGCGGAAGGATGGAGGACACGCTGACCAGGTTGCAGTACGCCACACCGGCGCTGCGCAACGCCTCTTCAAAGGAGGCCAGCTTTTCCTTGTGGATTCCCACCCCTCTCGTGAGAAACATATGCGTAGGTACCATCATCTCCCCTTTCGTCCGGCTATCCGCCTTTCTGGTTGTTCGGAAGTGGTCGCGTGACGTGCGTTCAAGCGGTCAGCCTGAGACACAGACTACTCCACACTAACGGTCGTACTGGGCGCGTTTGTTGTAGCAAGATTGAACAGGCTTCGCAATATATTCTAAACACTTTTTTCGGACGGATGAGGCGGTTCCTTGAGGTTCATGATGAGCATTCTGGGTTCCGTCATGTCTTCGATCGCGGCACGGACGCCTTCGCGCCCCAACCCGGAATCCTTCACGCCGCCGTACGGCATGTGGTCCGCTCGGAACGTCGGAATTTCGTTCGCCAAGACGGCTCCGACTTCCACATGACGGAAGGCATAAAAGATCTTGTTGATGTCCTGGGTGAAGAGACCGGCCTGCAATCCAAAGTCCGATTGATTGAGCAACGCCACGGCCTCGCTGAGATGCCGATAGGGCGTCACCGTCACGACCGGACCGAACACCTCTCGACACGAGACTTTCATCTCAGGCCTCACGTTTCCCAACACCGTCGCTTCCACCAATGAGCCGATCCGTTTCCCACCCAGGAGCAGGCGCGCTCCGTCCGCCACCGCTTCGCCGATCCAGCTTTCCACCCGCTGGGCAGCTGCCTGGTCGATGAGAGGCCCGATGGTCGTCGTCTCGTCGGCAGGATCACCGAGTTTGAGCCGGGCCACGTGCATGAGGAGTTTTGTCGTAAAGGCATCAACCACCGCCTGGTGCACGAAGACCCGTTGCACCGAAATGCAGGTCTGGCCGGCATACCCGAATCCACCCGCGGCGCAGCGCTGCGCCGCCAGGTCCAGGTCGGCATCCGGTTCGATCACCACACCCGCATTGCCGCCAAGCTCAAGCGTGACTTTTTTCTTTCCACATTTGGCCTTCAACATCCATCCTACCGACACACTGCCGGTGAAACTCAGTAGGTTGAACCGGGGATCGATCACCATCCGCTCGGCCAGGGTATTGTCGCAGGGCACCACATTCAGTCCCCCTGGAGGAACGCCCGCCTCGAGCGCAATTTCGCCGAGCAGCAGCGCGGTCAACGGCGTTTGTGGAGCCGGTTTGATCAGGATCGGATTCCCCGCCGCAAGTGCCGGCGCCACCTTGTGTGCCACAAGATTCAGCGGAAAGTTGAAGGGGGTGATCCCGAGAATCGGACCGATCGGGAATCGGCGAAGGACGCCGAGATGGGTATCAAAGCCCGGTGTCCAATCAAGCGGCACCACTTCACCCGCAATCCGCCGTGACTCCTCGGCCGCCACGGTAAAGGTTTGGATGGCTCGACTGACTTCCCGCTTGGCATCCGTGATCGGCTTCCCGGCTTCGGCCGTAATGGTCTGCGCACACTCATCTCGCCGTCGGTAGAGCAACGCCGCGATCTGCTGGAGCATATTGTACCGGGCATGTCCAGGCAACTGCGCCATCACCGCCGCTGAGCCGGCCGTCGATGCGACGGCCTCTTCTATATCCGACTCGGTGGCTTGAGCGACCTGGGCCACGGGTTTCCCGGTAAACGGATCGACGACCGGAGTCGTGACTGCACTCTGTTTCCACTGGCCATGAACGAGAAATGGACGGAATGCCTGCACGGGAAGATTCGCTGGAGTCTCTTAAGATGAGGTTGGTATTAGTCCGCCGCTTCCACCGACGCAGCAGCTTCGGCCGCCGGTTGCGCCATCACGGCTGCTTCCTGTGCGGCTATGGCCTTGGCGATCAGTTCTTCCGTCCCCCAATCACGAATCGCCTCCAGGGTAAACCCTTCGTAGGTCGAGACGCCATGACAGGACGGACAATCCGGCATCGGAACTTTTCGATAAAAGACTTCCGTGAGGCATGACATGCACACCCAGAAGTCGTCATCGCGATGAGAGACCGGCCAGAACGATTGCATCGAAGCCATAGGGATACCTCTCCCTTGTGTGATACAGAGGACTATCGTACCTGAGGTCTGATGTCAACCTTACACGCACAGAATCACCAGGCGCTCCACATTTCCTCAGCCACCTGCTGCCTCTACTTTGTGCCGCTCGCGAGCAACCGATCGATCTCCTCCGCGAACATCTCAAACGGAAAGGCGCCGGGAATGGCCACGGCCGGTTCCTTTTCCGTCGGCTCCGTCGCGGTCCGCACCAGAATAAACCCAGGGGTTCCATGAAATCCCCACTGGTTGGCTTCCTGGCGGTCTTCGAAAATCGCCTTCGTATACCGCCCATCACTCAGACACCGTTCAAAGGCTGCTTGATCCAGCTTCAACGTCGCCGCATGTCGCCGATACACTTGCTTGTCCAACTGCCCCCCTTCGGAAAACAATCGGTCATGCATCCCCCAATATTGACCTTGCGCGCCGGCACATCGCGCCGCCATTGCCGCATCGAGCCCCGCCCCTTGGTCGCCCCGTGGGAAATCACGATACATGAATCGCACTTTCCCGGTATCGACGTACTTCGCCTGAATGCGTGGCCATGTCTGCTTGAAGAATTTCAAACAAAACCCGCAGGTAAAATCCGAGTATTCAATCAGCGTGACCGGGGCATCGGCATGCCCCCTTACCCGAATATCGGGTTCACCTACATTCCCGGCTGAAACCGACGTAGCCCACAAGAGCATGCCGCTTATGACCGTCAGACACACCCGTTGTCCCGTCGACCACTTCATGAACCGCGTACGACTCCTGCTTTTTTCCGCTCTAGCAGTCCCATCATCAACAGCGGCCACACGACCGTGGCGTCGCTCAGCACTTCGGCGAATCTCCCGCCATCTTTCGGCGTCACAAACTTACCCCAGGACAGTCCTTCCTGATAGGTACAGCCGCTCAGCCCACCCCAATAATCCGGTTCCGGACAGATCCGCACGCCGTAGTGAAAGCGCGGTGGCTTGACACTGAGACCCAAGCGAAGATTGCTGATCTCGATGTAGGGACCGACCTGCTGCGCCCAATTCCTCGGCACCCCGCCACCGATCGTGAAGATGCCCAGACGCTTCGCCGAGAGCACATGATCGGCATAACTGTTGAGGTCAAGATAGGGATTGAACGAAGGCTGTGAACCGAGGATGCTCTTAAGGACCGCGAGATCTCCGTTGTGACCGGTCTTCGCCCGTGCCTGAGCCACCTCTCCCGCCATCGCCAAAGTGCCCATATCAAGTCCCACTTCAGAATCCGTAAAAGCCGGGATATACACCGGGACGTCTTTCAGATACGCGCTCTTGAGAATGCCCTCGCCCTGAACTTCCTCGGCCAGTGTCTTGCCCAACTCTCGCGTGATCATCTGGGAACAGAGCGGTCGATCCTGACTCAGACGTTTCACCGTCTGGGTGACGATATGCTCGACATAATTCAAATTGGCTTCCATCTCAAGCGTGTCGTAGACGCGGTTGTACCCCTTTTTGAACAGTTCCTCGTCGCTCATCGAGGGATCATGTCGATAGTGCGTCTTTCCGACCGACTCACTCAGGCCATGCGCCATGAGCGCGCCGGTTGAGATAATGCACTGCACCATTCCCTCATCGATCATCTTCGTGATGATCTTCCCCATCTTGGCAATGGTCATCGCACCGGACAACGTCATCACGACCTTGCACTCCGGGTCCTCGATCATCGCCGAAAGGACTCCGAAAGCCTTCCCCACGTGCCGCCCACCGAAGGCCGTCTTTCCCATCGCCTCCAGCAATTCGCCGAACGAAGAAATCTTGTCAGGATCCAGCGGCTCAAGCGCCTCTAATCCGTCTTTTGCTCCATCACGAAACTCGCGTGCATACATACGACAACCCTCTACAACTCTCTGAACCGTTTATTGATGTGGATTCGTTTATACACAACCCTGAACACAGGCGTCAATGAATGTTGCGCGAGGACCCGCACCAATCGACGGCTCGTGACGGCTCGAGAAGAAATGGTCCCGCAAGAGAAAGAGTGATCTTCTCCTAAGAAAACATCACTACATCACTTCCGCATGAAACTCACACGCTCCTCTTCAACCGGCATTGACGGAAACAAGACCGGGCCGATTAGGAAGAAAACAACGGGCGAGCATGTTCTCCACCAACCTTGCAGGCACCAGGTTTCCCGTGAGTTATTCGGATGCACGACGGGTGCGTCTGGCATTGCTCGAACCATTCAGCCACTATCTAAAATAACGGCTTCTTGCCGCCGGCCTTGACGATGGCGTGACTCAGCGCCTTCGAAAGACTCTCGGCGGCAGCAGCATCACAGACCGGAAGAGAGATCTCTCCCTTCCGTTCCCCCGGTTTGTCCTTCGGCGCACGCTCCTCATACACCAGCTCTTCCAGGTTCGTCACGATCAATCGACCGGTCTTCAGATCGTGCATGGGTTTCCCCGGCATCAAGAGCGTTGCCACCCATTCGGTCACACAAGCCGCACGTGTGCAGCGCAGCCGAATCCCATAGATGTTTGTCCCCTCTCCCTCTCGTTCCGAGCTGACGTTGGGAGACATCGCGCTCAAGTCGAACTCCTGAATTTTTTCTACCGGCGCTTGGAGGTCAACGGCCCCGCCGAATCGCATCCGCTCATTAAGCCGAGTCATAAATTGGAGACCGGAGGGAGGCCGAACTACGACGTCAACCTTCGCCGTTCGATCCATTTGCCAGGGCGTTCCGTCCTTCGGAGCCATCCGCTGCAGCCCGCTGCGCATCGTGGCGCATGCTTCCCACGTATCTTTGATGAATGCCAGTGTTTCTTCCAACGATGGCCCCTCTGTACTCGAGGTGTCGTTCGTCTCCGCCCATGCACATGGCAAGCCCGTCATGAGGATGAGAAGACAGGCCGTCACACTCTTGAGTAGCCGCGTTGCTATCATATCGTCTCCCTCGGCACCGCAGCGGGGTCCATGAACCCACGACGCGAGAGAAGTGTATCTCGTCGCCAAGAGTCATTTCTAGTCGAGACAATCAATCGATTGAGCACTAATTCAGAGGGGCTGCTTATCTCAACCGCTCTCTGGCACTGGGACAACACGCGCGAGCTGAGAGTGGAATGATGAAGCCAGACTGTTGCACTCACGAGGCGAAGAAATCGACGAAAGAGTCCACCAGCTTCGGCTGCCTCCGAGTCGGTGAGCCCCGCCCGCTCTTTATCGTTTAGTCTGAAACTCCACATTGACGAGTTTGATTTCGGAGAGATCCGTAAGTCGCGGACACCACCGTGTGCCGGCACGCCACAAGGCCGACTCCAATTGGTCATAGATCGTCCCTGGGTGCTCATAGTGAATGCCATAGGCCTGCGTGGCCGCGCATCGACAGGGAAACACGAACGAGTTCGCTGCGTCGTCGGATGCCACCTCAAATCGTGTCACGGTCAGATCCAAGGTGAGCCGGATCTTGAACCAACAATGCGCGTGATGGTCGTCGACCTGCATCGAGAGCTGGTAGCACTGCAAGACATCTCGGACGGTCACCATGGGCAAGGACGTGTTCCCCGAGAAGACCTCGGCTCGCTTGTCGAGCACCAAGGCCTTGGCAAGGGACAAGGCATGTCCCACTTGAATCGGGTTCAGGAGGTCAAAGGCCGACTCATAAATCGTGATGTTGGGATGAACCTTGAATTCGCGGAGGGAACCACGCTTGGCCAACTCAAGGTTCCAATAGAAATCCACGGCCTGGGACTCGCGGAAGCGAAAGGTCAGGAGGTTCATATGTCACTCCCCGTCACTCAACATCGCTCTGTCCGAAACCTTCCAGGAAGGTACTCGGTCTCGTCTACTCGACACCACCCTTCCGCAACATGTCCAGTTGTTTCTTTGACGGAAGCTTGGACTTCACGAGGCCTCCGGGGGAAGGGTGGTATCGAAAGACAAAATCTCGAAGAGGTTTATCCGCGGCCACCACCTTCAAAAAGACGATAATGAGGCCGCGATACGAGCCAGCTCGGCTTGGTGGTCCCAACGGGATTCGA
>JAOUGT010000084.1 GCA_029865485.1 Nitrospira sp. | reverse complement strand
AGCAGAAGTGGGGTCCGCACATGGAGCAAAAGTGCGAAACCTTGGCGGCGTTGTCCGGCAGGGTCTCGTCATGGAACTCTTTCGCGGTATCCGGATCGAGTGAAAGATGGAATTGATCTTCCCATCGAAACTCGAACCGAGCTTTCGACAACGCGTTGTCCCGGATCTGCGCACCAGGGTGGCCTTTGGCCAGGTCGGCGGCATGAGCGGCGATTTTGTACGTGACCACGCCTGTCTTCACATCGTCGCGATCGGGGAGGCCGAGATGTTCTTTCGGTGTCACGTAACAGAGCATCGCGCAGCCGTACCAGCCGATCATGGCGGCACCGATACCGGAGGTAATGTGGTCATAGCCTGGCGCGATGTCGGTGGTTAGAGGCCCGAGCGTATAGAAGGGGGCCTCTTGGCATTCCTTGAGCTGCTTTTCCATGTTCACCTGGATCATGTGCATCGGCACGTGGCCGGGTCCTTCGATCATCACCTGCACGTCATGCTTCCAGGCGATCTTGGTCAGCTCGCCCAGGGTCTCTAGTTCCGCGAATTGCCCTTCGTCGTTGGCGTCGGCGATGGAACCAGGGCGCAGCCCGTCACCCAGGCTGAACGACACGTCGTAGGCCTTCATGATCTCACAGATCTCTTCGAAGTGGGTGTAGGCGAAGTTTTCTTGATGGTGCGCGAGACACCACTTGGCATGGATGGAACCGCCGCGCGACACAATCCCGGTCATCCGCTTGGCGGTCATGGGCACGTAGGCCAGACGCACACCTGCGTGAATCGTGAAATAATCGACGCCCTGCTCAGCCTGTTCGATGAGTGTGTCGCGGAAAATCTCCCATGTGAGGTCTTCCGCCTTGCCGTTCACTTTCTCGAGAGCCTGATAGATCGGCACGGTGCCGATCGGCACCGGCGCGTTACGAATGATCCATTCACGCGTTTCATGAATGTTTTTCCCGGTCGAGAGGTCCATCACGGTATCGGCGCCCCAGCGGATCGACCAGATCATTTTCTCAACTTCTTCTTCGATGGACGAGGCGACGGCGGAGTTGCCGATGTTCGAGTTGATCTTCACCAGGAAGTTTCGACCGATGATCATCGGTTCGCTTTCCGGGTGATTGATGTTCGAGGGAATGATTGCACGCCCACGTGCCACTTCATCGCGGACGAACTCCGGGGTGATGACGGCGGGAATGCTGGCGCCCCAGGATTGGCCGGGGTGCTGGGTCACGCCGCCGCCCTGGCCGTTGCGCTCGGCGCGTTCACGAGCCACTTCACGCGACTGGTTTTCACGGATCGCGATAAATTCCATCTCCGGCGTCACGATGCCTTTGCGCGCGTAGTGGATCTGGGTAACGTTCTGGCCGGCCTTGGCGCGGAGCGGCTTGCGGATGTGTTGAAACCGGAGGCCGTCCAGTTTGGAGTCGGCGGCACGCAGTCGGCCGTAGTGGGAGGAGATGTCGGCCAGTTCTTCCACGTCTTGCCGCCCCATGATCCAGGAGCGGCGGAGCGGCGCGAGTCCTGCTCGGACGTCGATCGTCACAGAAGGGTCGGTATAGGGCCCCGACGTGTCGTAGACGGTAACCGGTTGGTTTGGTGTCGGCGTTTGGCCGTTGATGGATTTGGTCGGGCTGAGGCTGATCTCTCGCATGGGCACATGCACACCGGGATGGGTGCCTGCTACGTAAACCTTGCGCGAGGCTGGGAACGGCGCGGTTGTCAATGTCGTAGGTTTCTCTCCATTACCGGTATATTCGCTCATGGTCGCATCCTTTCTGAGATGAGGAGCGTTGAGGGGGGCACCTCAATAAAAAAGCCGTACTCCGTGGGGGGAGGTACGGCTGAGTGCTCACAACGACCGCGGCTGTCGGCTTCCCTACGCTGGTATTACCCAGGTCAGGTTGTGAGGGTCGTCCGAGTGCACGGACTCTCAGCCTCATGGCTCCCCTAGCATATGAAGGTCTGATCGTAGTACTCCAAGCCAGCGAAGTCAATTGGCTATTAGGCCCATGCCAACTCTTCTCCTTTCGGGGCGAGAGATAGGACTTTTCCGCAAGGGGGGATTCATTGATTGTGGAAGGGGCCTATCGTAGAATCAGTTCCTGACTTGAGGAGGAGCATTGTGACTGCGACTGCAACGCTACCAAAGCTGATCACCGAGTATCAGGCCTTGTCGGCAGACGAGCTGTTTCGCCGCACAGTCTCGGCCAAGCAAGTCCTCGGTGAGCGCGTGATGATACTCGGCCATAACTACCAGCGCGACGAGGTGATTCAGCATGCGGACTTTCGCGGGGATTCCCTCTTGTTGGCGAAACTGGCGGCTGAAAGGTCAGAGCGACCCTACATCGTCTTTTGCGGCGTCCATTTTATGGCGGAGACGGCCGACATCCTCAGTCGTTCCCAGCAGACGGTGATTCTGCCTGATATGGCGGCGGGCTGTTCCATGGCCGATATGGCCGCGATTGAGCAAGTCGATCAATGTTGGGAAGCGTTAGGACGTGTGGTATCGGTGGAAGAGACTGTGATGCCGGCGGTGTATGTGAATTCCGCGGCGGTGCTCAAGTCGTTTTGTGGCGAACATGGGGGGATTACCTGCACGTCATCCAATGCCAAAGCCGTGATTGAGTGGTGTTGGGCCAGACGCGAAAAGATTCTGTTTTTTCCCGATGAGCATTTGGGCCGTAATACGGCGAACAAGATGGGGATTCCTCGTGAGCAGATGATTGTCTGGGATCCCTATCAGCCTAACGGTGGGAATACGAGGGACGCGATCAAGCGGGCCAAGCTGATCCTCTGGAAGGGGCATTGCAGTGTTCACCAGATGTTCCAGCCGGTACACGTGGACAACTTTCGCAAACAGTATCCGGACGGCCATGTCATCGTGCATCCGGAATGCCATGAGGATGTGGTGAACAAGGCCGATCTGATCGGGTCGACTGAGTTCATTATTCGGACCGTCACGGCTGCGCCGGCAGGGACGACCTGGGCGGTCGGAACTGAATTGAATCTCGTCAATCGCTTAAAGCACGAACTCACCGATAAGAAGGTGTTCTTCCTCTCCTCCACGGTCTGTCAGTGCGCGACCATGTTTCGAATCGATGCGGCCCATCTCTGCTGGGCACTGGAAAATCTGGCTGAAGGGCATGTCGTCAACAGGATCGTGGTGCCCGAGGACGACAAGCACTGGGCGAAGGTTGCGCTGGACCGCATGATGGCCGTCAGTTAGGACTGGTGCTCCCCCCGTTCTTCCGGTATAGTCCCTCAACTTTGCATGGTTGTCGTTTGAATTTTTAGATCCTATTTCCTATGGATTATAAAGCCACGCTCAATCTTCCCAAAACAGACTTCCCGATGAAGGCTAATTTGCCGCAACGGGAACCGGAGATGCTGGCCTGGTGGGAACAGCAGAAGCTCTATGACCAGATCCAACGCATGGGGCAGGGACGGCCTCGCTATATCCTGCATGATGGTCCTCCCTATGCCAACGGCCGCATCCATATCGGGCATGCCTTGAACAAGGTGCTGAAGGACATCATCGTGAAGTCGAAAACCATGGCGGGCTTCCAGGCGCCGTATGTGCCGGGATGGGACTGCCATGGCCTCCCGATCGAGCATCAAGTCATGAAGGAGCTGGGCGAGAAGAAAAAAGACTTGGATGTGTCGGCGATTCGTAAACTCTGTCGCGCCTATGCCGAGAAGTATGTCGACTTGCAACGGGAGGAGTTTCGGAGGCTCGGCGTATTGGGAGAGTGGGACCAGCCGTATCTCACGATGACGCCAAGTTATGAGGCGACGATTATCCGGGAGTTCGGGAAATTCGTCGAGCAGGGAGGCGTGTACAAGGGGCTCAAGCCCGTTCTCTGGTGCACGCAAGATCAAACCGCGTTAGCGGAAGCAGAAGTCGAGTATGACGACCATGTGTCGCCCTCGGTCTATGTCAGATTTCCCGTTGTGAGCTCACCGTCCGTCTTGGCGAAGACCTTCCCTGGTGTCGCTTTTCCGGAAGACGCCAAACTGGTTTCTGTCGTGATTTGGACGACCACACCCTGGACGTTGCCGGCCAATCAAGCTGTCTGTCTGCACCGTGATTTTGACTATGCTTTTGTGCAGGTCGGTGATGAGCTCTTGATTATCGCAGAGAAACTGTTGGAGACGGTCGCAAAGGCCTGTGGGCTCACCGACTATCGTGTCGTCGGGGTCAAAAAAGGTGGCGAAGGTTTTGAAGGGCTAGAAACCCAGCGTCCGCTTTCCACTGGTTTGTCGCCGATTCTCCTCGGGGATTTCGTCACGCTCGATCAAGGTACCGGCTGCGTGCATATCGCGCCCGGCCACGGGATGGAAGACTACATCCTGGTGCTCGATCACAATGCCAAGGCCTCACCTGGTGAAAAACTCGAAATTGTGGCGCCGGTGGATAACGGGGGGCGGTTCACCGACGTGGTGAAGGAATTCTCCGGGCAGCATGTGTTCAAGGCGAATCCGAAGATCGTCGACTATCTGCAAGCGAACGGACGTCTGCTTGGCCATGGCTCATTGAGCCATTCCTATCCCCATTGTTGGCGTTGTAAGAGCCCGGTGATTTTCCGTGCCACTGAGCAGTGGTTTGTGTCGATGGAGATCAATGACTTGCGGAAAGCGGCGCTGGCAGAGATCGAACAAGTTCGATGGATTCCAAGCTATGGCCGCGATCGGATCTTCGGCATGATCGAGAACCGTCCGGATTGGTGCCTCTCGCGCCAGCGTGTGTGGGGTGTGCCGATTCCAGGGTTTACCTGTGAAGGCTGTCGACATGTCCTGGCTGATCCCGTTGTGATTGAACATGTCGCGGCTTTAATGGAGTCGAAGGGAGCGGATGTGTGGTTTGAGCGGTCGGCATCAGAGCTCTTGCCAACCGGGACCAGCTGTCCGAAGTGCGGAGGGGCGACGTTCGAGAAAGAGCGGGATATTCTCGATGTGTGGTTTGAGTCCGGGGTGAGCTACGCCGCCGTGGCGAAGCCTAAGAAGTGGTGGCCGACCGATTTGTATCTGGAAGGGTCCGACCAGCATCGTGGCTGGTTCCATAGTGCCTTGCTGGCTGGGGTGACCACGGACCATCGAGCGCCTTACAAAGCTGTCTTGACCCATGGCTTTGTGGTGGACGGGCAGGGGAAGAAGATGTCCAAGTCAGCGGGGAATGTCGTGGCACCGCAGGACGTCATGAAACAGTCGGGCGCGGAAATCCTCAGGCTTTGGGTCTCAGCGCAGGATTATCGTGAAGATCTCCGCATCTCGCAGGAGATTCTGAATCATCTCATTGAGGCCTATCGGAAAATCCGCAACACCTCCCGATTCTTGCTGAGCAATTTGTATGACTTCGACCCGGCCCAGCATCGTGTCCCGTACGAACAGTTGTCTGAGTTGGACCGCTGGGCCTTGGTGCGCCTCGGCGAGCTGATCACCAAAGTTCGGCGGGCGTATGACGACTTTGAATTTCACGCCATCTTCCATGCCTTGAACAATTTTTGTTCAGTCGATCTCAGTGCCGTCTATCTGGACATCCTGAAGGATAGGCTGTATACGTTCCGGGCGGACTCTCCCGTACGGCGAGGTTCCCAAACCGTCCTGTGCGACATCACGGTGGCGCTGGCCAAACTCATGGCACCGATCCTGAGTTTTACCGCCGAGGAGATCTGGCGTATGTTGCCGGATGCGGTTCGTCAGGAGGCCACGAGCGTCCACCTCACCTCCTTTCCAGGGGATCCAGCACGTTGGCGGGACGAGCAGTTGGCGGCACGATGGGAACAACTGTTGGCCTATCGATCGCGTGTGCAGGGCGAGCTGGAGGCCCGGCGTCGGGAGAAGGTGATCGGCTCCTCGCTTGAGGCGCATGTGCATATCGAGGCTGGGCCTGATGCCTACCAATTCCTCGCCTCCTACGCAAAGGATCTCAGTGCGATCTTTATCGTGTCACGGGTGACGGTGACGCAGGCAGAAGGCAAGCAGGAAGACCTTCATATCACGGTTGAACGTTCCACTGCCGCAAAGTGTGAGCGTTGCTGGAATTACCGAGATGCTGTCGGGAGCAATCCCACCCATCCGACTCTCTGTGACCGATGTGTGGAGGCCGTTCGTTGAATCTGTCGATGCTTCGGAACATGGTGCTGGCGTCGGTGACCGGGGGTATTATCCTTCTGGATCAGCTGACCAAGCAGCAGATCATGCAGACGATGCGGCTCCATGAGTCGATTCCCATCATTCCCAATCTCTTCAGTCTGACCTACATTCGGAACCCTGGAGCAGCCTTCGGCCTCTTAGCCGGGAGCAGCAACGCATTTCGCATGGTCTTCTTTGGGCTGACGTCGATCTTTGCGCTTGGTCTGTTGGGGACCATCCTGTTACGGATGCCGGAGGAGGATTGGATGGGGCGGGTGAGTGTGGCCGCCATACTCGGTGGGGCAATTGGGAACTTGATCGATCGGCTTCGGTTCGGAGAGGTGATTGATTTTCTCGATGTCTACGTGGAGAGCTACCACTGGCCGGCGTTCAACGTTGCGGATTCCGCGATCACGGTCGGAGTGATCGCGCTCATCATCCACTTTGCATTCGAAAAACGAACAGATTCCACGGAGTCAGAAGCCTCCTCGGCTCCATAACTTCGTGTAAGCAGTTGTTAGGTTTGAGTACTGAGTGTTGGGTTCAAACTCATCACTCAGCACTCACAACTCATCACTGAGAATCAGGCCGGCATCCTCACGATAAACCCGCCCTTTTCCTTCGCTTGCTTTTGCTGCTCTGCCGAGAACATGAACAGCGGTTCGCTGTGACAGAACTGGCATTCCTTGGTCGTAATCGGCGCATCGGGCTCCCCGATGCTGACCAGGTACTCCTTGGCGAGTTTGAGTGCGGTGGCTTCATCCGTCGTCATGACATCGAAGTGGATACGACCGCTCTTGCCGTGAACCCAAGTATCGTAGACGTGAATCGTATCGGAAGACATGCCCAACTCCTTTCAGCGGACAACCAACATAACCACAATGCCGAGAATAATACGATAGTAGGCAAAGACGCGCAAGGTGTGCCGCTGGACATAGGTCAGAAACACGGCGATGACGGCCCAGGCGACCAGGAAGGAGACGATCATCCCAAGGCCCAGCGCCATAAAGTCTTGATCGTTGAACGCGCCGCGTGCCTTCCAGGTCTCATACAGTGTGGCCGCGATGATCGTCGGAAGCGCGAGGAAGAACGAATATTCCGTCGCCACTTTTCGATCTAATCCTGCGAGTAGCCCACCGATGATCGTGGAGCCGGAGCGCGACATGCCGGGTATCAGGGAGGCGCATTGTGCCAGTCCAACCCAAAAGGCATGCAGTGGTGAGACCTGCTCGAGGCTCTTGGCCGACGCGGTACGTGTGTGTGCCTCCACGAGGAGGATGATGATTCCACCCAGAATCGACGTGGACGCCACCGTCATCGGAGTGAACAGGTACGACTTGATCCACCCATGGGTCAACAGGCCGAGGACAGCGGCCGGCAGGAACGCGATTCCTAGCCCGAGAATGAACCAGACGTTGGGATGGTGCTGCATGGAGGCCTTGAGACGGCTCGCCCAGGTCGTGGAGGGCGAGTTGCCGAGAGACGACCACAGCGTTTGACGTTCTCGCCAGGTTCCGGACAATAGTCGGCCGATCTTCTCCCGCTCGAAGACGATGACCGCGAGGATAGCGCCCAATTGGATGGAGATTTCAGCATTGGCAGCCGCATCGCCGGTGAACCCCAACGCGTGGCCGACCAGGATCAGATGGCCTGTGGACGAGACTGGTAAGAATTCTGTCAGTCCTTCGACGACTCCTAGAATCACGGCGAGAACCGGGCCCCATTCGTTCATGCGTACACCACCTAGGATTGAATGACATAAGAGGTGTGACCCTCCCTGGCTAGCTTTGATACGGCGTGGCGATCATCACAGAGCCGCCGGGATCCGTCAAGCGGCAGATTGACGATTCCGTGTGATGGTCCATCATGGAGGGTGCCTTCGTACAACAGTAAATATATTGACAACGCCTGGATGTTGGCATACACACAATGCATGGTACGGGTTCAATACAAAGACAAGGGATCGGATTTGATGGAGGGAGGATCGCATGAGACGTGAGTGGACGGTGGTAGTGCTGGTTGCGGCAGTATTGGCCACGGGATGCGTATCCAACAAGAAGTACCAGGCCGCCTTAACCGAGGCCGATAATGCCAAGATGGAGCTGGAGAAAGCTCGGCAACAGAAGAGCGCCATGGAGCAACAGGTCCGAACCCTCAAAGAATTGAACGTGAAGTTCGGCAATGAGGCGCAAGCGGTTCGCGATGAACTCCAACGCATCGAGCATGGGCGCGATGCTGAACGAGGGGCGATCGAAGGACGCACGAAAGATCTTGAAGAGAAAGTGAAAGCACTCACGGCGCAGAACAGGAATGTGAAACAAGAATATCAGGATGTGAAGCGCAATAACGATACGTTGAAGTCGCTGGTGGCGCGGTATCAAAAAGAGCTGAAAGATCGCTCCCATGCCGGACCTGCAGCGGGCGCTGCCACGCTGACTCCCAATCAGCTTTCTTCCGGAACGGCTCCGGCAGCAGCCTCGGCGGCGATGAATATCAATAAGGTGTCGGCGAACGACATGGTGCTCTTCCTCGGTCTGAAACAGGATGAGGCGGATCGCATTGTGAGCAATCGCCCCTATCGGGTGAAAGGCGAGTTGGTCGCCAAGAATGTCGTGCCGAAGGAAACCTTTGATCTGATCAAGGATCGAATTTCAGTTACACCCTAGAGCAGATCGCGATCAGTTTCTGGGCAATGCCAAGGGCCGTTCTCCTAGGAGGAGAACGGCCCGTTTCTTTTGTCTTTTGTAGCCTGCCACCCCCCTAGGTCTCGCCTGTTTGCACGAGCGAGGAAAGCGGATCGTTCCTCTTCTTAAGCCTAACCCGTCCATCAGCATTCGTCTTGTGCGGTGTCTTCGAACGTCATGTGCCAAAAACAAGTAATGTTTGCACTGGAGACGACACATGATAGAACGGTCGAACTGAAACGCGGTATTTCAAGACGTAGCCCGTCTCTCCGGAGTGAGGAGGGGCTCATGGTGAACGCACCGTAACAGCGCTCCCGCGTTTGCTACCCCCGGTCAGGTGAGTGTTGCTTGAAATGGTATGGACGCACGAGCGGGGCCCCGATGGAATTCACCGACCGGATCACTGTGCCGCTGACCGTCGGGCCCCCGTTTCTCGCCCCAGGCAGGCTAAGCAAGGCAAGGTATGATTACAAGACACGACCCCATGTTCTGTTAGACCTCCCCCGGCGGCGTGCCGACGCTCCAGTGGAAAGACGGCTCAAAATGGGTCTTTGGCGTCACGCTCAGCGGAGGTTTTGGGGTGACGAATCTGGGACTGACGCAGCAGATCGATCGCACCGGGAATACGCTGACGAACACCTGGAGCGGCAGCCGGATCACGGCGATCACCAGCCCAGACGGGCGCCAACTCCTGCTCGACTATGACGGCAGCAATCGGATTACCAAGGTGACCGATCCCATTGGGCGGACGGTGCAGTATGCCTATGATGGACAGGGCAACCTGGCCACCGCGACCGATCCGGAGGGCGGCACGACCCGCTATGAATATGACAGCCAGAACCGGATGACCCGGATTACCGATCCAAAGAACATCACGTACCTCCAGAACTTCTACGGGCCCAGTGGGCGCGTCTTGCGCCAGATCCAGGCCGACGGCTCCGAGTATCGGTTCCGCTATCAGCTGACGGGGGCGACTTCAAGCGGAGCGGGCTGTACGGTGGTCAACCCGTCAACCGGGACGCCGGTCACCACCGTGGCCTTGCCCTTCGTGGCCTGTCCCACCGTGGACTCCTGGGAGAACTTGCAGGCGGGCTATACCATCACCGGCGGGACGGTGCTGGCCACCACCGTCGTCGATCCCCGGGGCCACACGACGACCACCCGATTCAATCCGCGCGGCTATCCCCTCAGCACCACCGATGCCCTGGGCCAGACCAGCACGACGGTCTATACGGCGGCGAATCAAGCCATCAGCACCACGGACGCCTTAGGACGCACGACGAAGTTTGAGTATGATGCGGCGGGGAATGTCAAAAAGATCATTGACCCCAATAACCAGCCGACGCAGTTTGAGTATCATCCGACGTTCAATCGGGTGACCAAGATCACCGATGCCGTAGAGCAGGTCACGGAATTCACCTATGACAATACGAACGGGAATCTGCTCACGGTGAAAGACCCGCTCACGCATGTGACGACGATTGCGTACAACAGCTTCGGCCAGCCCACCAGTGTGCAAGGGCCGATTGCCACCGAACCGCCCACGACGTTTGCCTATGATACGAACGGCAATTTGATTACCACGACGGATCCATTGGGGAATGCCACGCAGCGGACGTACGACGCCGTCTCACGCCTCACGAGTCTGACCGATCCACGAGGGCTGAGCACGCAGTTCCGTTACGACGGACTGAATCGGGTCACCGAGATTGCCGACGCGCGGCAGGGGCTGACGCGGTTTGCCTATGATCTAAACGGCAACCTCCTCACGGTGACGGATGCGAAGAGTCAGACGACGACGTATACCTATGACAACATGGATCGACTCGCCACGCGGAAAGATGCGCTCAATCGATCAGAATCCTATCAGTACGACCTCGCAGGTAATCTGAAGACCTTCATCGATCGGAAGAACCAACAAACGACCTTTGAGTACGATGGGCTCAATCGCCGCACTCAGGCCACCTATCCCGACTCCACCACCTTTGCCTACGACGCGGTCGGACGGCTAACCAAGGCATCGGATACCGCGATCGGCGCGGGGACCATCGACTTTGCCTATGATGCGCTCGACAGACTGATCCAAGAGACCACCGGGCAGGGAACTGTCAGCTATCAGTACGACGTGCTGGGTCGCCGGACCAACATGGTGGCGAATGGGCAACAGCCGGTCACGTATGGCTACGATGCGGCGAGCCGACTGACCCAAGTAGCGCAAGGGAGCCTGACAGTGGGACTCGGCTACGACAACGCCAATCGCCGGACTTCGCTGATCTATCCCAACGGTACGAGCACATCGTACTCGTACGACCTCGCCTCACACCTCACGTCCATCACACATAACGGTCTGACTGGGATCATTGAGGCGTTGACGTACGCCTATGACCCAGCGGGAAACCGAACCAGTCTCACCGGAACCAATGCCGCGGCATCGCTCTTACCGGCAGCGGTCGCGTCGGCCAGCTACGATGCCGCGAATGAACAGACCGCCTTTGCCGGAGCGACACTCACCTACGACGCCAACGGCAATCTCACGAACGATGGCGTCAATACCTATGTCTGGGATGCCCGGAATCGGCTCGTGAGCATCAGTGGTGGGGCCACGGCGACGTTCAACTACGATGCCCTCGGACGGCGGACCAGCAAAGTCATTGGCAGCCTCATGTCACAATTCTTGTATGCCGGCAATGATATCGCTGCCGAAATCGGCGGCAGCGCCGTCGGCACGAGCTATCTACGCTCGCTGAACATCGACGAGCCGTTCATCCGGCAGACGGGAGCAGGAAATGAGCATTACCACGCCGACGCACTCGGTAGCAGCCTGGTCTTGAGCAGCAGCCAAGGTGCATCAGGCACAACGTATACCTATGAGCCGTTTGGGAAGACCACGGTGACGGGGGGCTCTGCCAATCCGTTTCAGTTCACGGGAAGAGAGAATGATGGGAACGGGTTGTATTATTATCGTGCCCGTTATTACCAGCCGAGATTGCAGCGGTTCATCGTCGAGGATCCGATTGGGCTCCTCGGTGGTGATGTCAATCTCTATAGCTACGTCGGTCAAAACCCCATTCTGAAGACCGATCCCAGTGGACACTTTGTGCCGCTGCCTATTCTGATTGGCTGTGCCCTAGGAGCCGTCGGTGGGTACACCTATATCGATGCTGATATGGGAGGCAGAAAACCACTTCAACAAGCGACGGGTGTCGCAGCTGGTATGGCTGTCGGATGCGTTGCAGGCGCGATACCGCTTTCAGGACTATCCGGCATGCTCCTGGGCGGCGGACTTGGCGCGTATGGCGGAGCGGCTTCAGCTGCAGCGTCTGGCGGAGATCCCAGCGATATGATTACAGGCGCCCTTACAGGTGGCCTTGGCGGAGCGCTTGGTGGATATTTTGGTGGCATTCCAGGAGCGGCACTAGCGACTGTGATCTCGATCGGAACGAATAGCGCATACAATCTGGTGAATAGATCCCTCAATACCCCTGTTCCAACTGCTCCCCATGTTAGGTAATAGAGGCACGAATATGGCGCTAGAGTCTCCGGAAGATCTCATGAGGCAGATGGTTGCGTGGATGGCGATCATGCTCGTTGCTGCGATATTTAGCGCATATATGCTGTATCACTCGGAACGAGAGGCCAAGCGGCTGTTGACTACAAAGGAGGCCGGGGGTACGAAAAACCTGTCTCCGGATGATCCCTCCGCCGTTGCTCGAATCCGCCGTCGCCTGATCGTCTTCTATGCCGTGGGCATAGCGATCTGTGTCTTGGTAGACCTGAAGCTCTTCATGGCCCTCATGGAGTTATGGAGCCGGATCCAGGTGGAGGAGCAGAGGAAAGCGCTTGTTACAACGGAGGAGACGCGTTCCGGTGGTTCCGAAGCGGGTTCTGGTGCAGAGGCCACGCTACCGGCCACGCTCAACAACGAGGCGCAGGTTCCGCCCTCGAAGCAGCTTCCACCGGGCTCTCAGAAACGCACGGGCCAAGCCGACACACCCATGGTGCTAGTACCGGGCGGCACCTTCTGGATGGGCATCAGCGACGACGAGAGAGACCGAGTCATTGAGGACTGCACGATGGAATTGAAGAAACAAGCCGTGTCCTGCAAGGGCTGGGTCCTCTCGGCGCAACCGCGTCATCAGGTGACGCTTGATCCGTTCGCCCTGGATCCCTATGAAGTCACGAATCGGCAGTTTCAGCAATTCGTGCTGACCACCGGCTATCATACCACGGCTGAGAAAGAGGGCACGGCCTTCGTCTGGGCTAATAGCCAACAAGGGTGGCAAAAAACTAAAGGGGCCACCTGGCGACAGCCGGAAGCGGGACTCGATGTGTTTGCGAGCGACCGAACTGATCATCCTGTCGTGAACGTCTCGTGGTACGACGCGGAGGCCTATTGCGGCTGGGCGGGCAAGCGGTTGCCGACGGAGGCCGAGTTTGAATATGCCACCCGCGCGGGGACGCAAACGGTCTATTGGTGGGGGAATTTCTTGTCCAGCCCACGCCGAGTCGCCAACGTGGCGGACGAGAGTGCCAGGACTCATCTCCCGGTCATCATGGCCGGGTATGACGACGGGGCTATTACCACTGCCCCAGTGGGGTCGTATGAGGCTAATCCATTTGGGCTGTTTGATATGACGGGCAATGTGAGTGAATGGACGGCGGATCGGTATGACAGCCTCTATTATCGCAAGAGCCCAGAGCGGAATCCGACCGGCCCATCCAGTGGGGACTATCGGATGATTCGCGGAGGAGGCTGGAGTGATGCGTCGTACAAGATTCGCTCCACAATTCGGGGCGGGGGTGCGCCGACGGAACGGGACACGAAGATTGGGTTCCGTTGCGCGCAGGACCGGCCCAAGTAACTGTCCCGTCAGCCAGACAAGCGGACGTTTTCGTTAAACCCGTGGAAAACCAAAACGGAGTCACCCATTAGAAGGCTCCAGTCAAGTGGCACAGCTCCATT
>JAOUGT010000273.1 GCA_029865485.1 Nitrospira sp. | reverse complement strand
CCGGTCATTGTACTCGGATGGGGGCTCGTCGTCGGGGCCTTTCTCTGGCTGAAGGCGAAGTCGATCACGGAAATCTGGGCATGGGCGACTCTGCTACTCGGCTTGGAGAGCTTTGCCTGGCCGGTGGTGCTGATGATTCAACTCAGGGGTCCGTCAGAGTCACTCCCCGAGGCCGAGATGGGAACCATCCTCTCAGCGGTCGTGCTGGGTTTGTTCTCTTCCGTATTTTGGATTTCATTTTCCTATGGTCTATTCAAACGAGCATGGCGCACGGATCAGCCAGCGTCCGAGGAGGAGCCGGCTAGGACGTCGATACCTCGCTCGAAGAAAAAGAAAGCCGTGTGACGCTATCCGCTCTCGACGGGGTCCATATCGACGACAAATTTGATCTGCGTCTGTCGGTATTGTCGTTCCATACGCTCAACCGAATCCCGGAGCCGACGAGCGAGGATGTCGGGATCGGTTCCCTTCACGAGAAGCCGCCGGTGATGCCGGCCTCGAGGTCGTCCCCCCAGCTTCTGTACTGGTCCTAGAACAACAATCTGCTCTTCGACAGCGGTCCGTTGTTGAAGGTCGTCCCCCCAGCGGGTGGAGGCCTCTTCAACGAGGGTGAGATTGTGTCCAGTGACGGTCAGGTCGGCGATGTGGCACGCCGGCGGATAATTGAGCAGACGACGCGCAGTATATTCCTCGTCATAGAACAAATGGGAAGTTCCAGATATGAGCGCTTGTACGGCGTGGTGAGAAGGGAGACGGGTCTGTAAGATGACTCGCCCTCCGGCGGATGCCGGGTAGGCCACGTTCGCCGCATCAATCAGGAGGTGGTACATTCGTTCCGCGGCTCGAAAATCCGAGACGTGCAATCCAGAATCCGCTTGAAGGATCCCAACCACATGGTGCGGTGGGAGTGGCTCACGGGTGAAGAGTGCCTGCGTCCCTATCACAATGTCACAGGATCCTGATCTGGCACGTTCCCAGAGTGACTTGGCGGTCGCTGGACGACGGAGCGTGTCACTGTCGAGGCGTACAATCGTGGCATGAGGAAATATGCGATGAGTGTCAGCTTCGACCTGTTCGGTGCCTTCACCCACAGGATTCATCGCGGTCCCATGGCAGAGGGGACAGACATCCGGCAACTGTTGCGCACCTCCGCAGTATCGACAGGTAAGAGTGCCGGCTTCTCGATCGTACGGGAGGGCGACGGTACAGGAAGGACAACGAGGCACCCAGCCGCAGTCTCGACAGACCAGTGTTCTGGCATACCCTCGCCTATTCAGGAACAGCAGGACTTTTTTCTTCCACTCGAGTGCTTCGCATATCGCAGAACGGAGGCGCTGGCTCAGAAGGGTTCCTCTCGATTCCTTGCCAAGATCAACCAGTTCAATCTTGGGCTGAATGGTCACGTCCTGCTGAATGTGATGAACCTCAGCTTCGGTATCGAAATACGATTCAAGAGATAGATGTTCCGATGCCAGTACCACCACTGCGCGATCCTCCTGCGCCCGGAGGCAGGCCACGTCTCTGGCATGATATCGAGGCTCTTTGGGCTCTTTGAGGGCAGAGTCCTCTTCCCCTTCAACCCAGATAAGTCCGACTGACTCGAGCGGTGCAAAGACAACCGAACGGGTTCCCACAATCACCGACGGAGGCTCGCCTTGCCGATGATCTCTGTGTTGGGGCGAGTTGGGTGGCTGGGCAAAGACAATCTGGAGTCCCATAAGTGATCTGAGCACTTGTGCCAACCACCGTGCTTTTGCTGTCTCTCCGCATACCACAATCGTCGATTTGTTGTGTGAACGCGCCTGGCGAATGGCCTCAGCAAGTCTTGCCATCCGTTGTGGCCATGGAGCATGGAGAACGATTTTCCTTGTGTGGTCGGCCTGAAAGCACTGGTGGAGATGTGCGCACCAGACGGGGTCTACCTCGGGGAGTTGGGCGGTGTCGATTACAGCGTGAGGTAGTGGTTGCTGTTCCTCTGGCTGAGTCAAGGGGGTACGTTGTCGCTTACGAGCCTGAACATGCTCGATGGTCGACGGTACAAGCTTGACCCACGAGCGTTCAATCAGGGGGTCGATTACTCTCACGGCATGGCCACGTTGGGTTGGTCGGAGTGTGGATGACAAGATCCCAGAGGTTCGGTGGGCGATGCGTTGCAGCGTCGGCCGTAGGGAGTCGGGGCAGGTCCCTGTTTCCAGGGCCGTGCGGCCTAGTTCAGTGGCTATATAGCGTGTGGGGGAGAGGGGGGCTGGAGGACAGAGTAAGCGAAGGCATTGGCCCCAGGGGGCCACATAGTATTGTGCGATCTTGCGAGAGAGTTCGAGCAGGGAGGGAGAGATCGTCGAATTGTGCGGATTTTCGACCAGAGAAAGAATCATTTTGAGGGATGCAGGCGGCATCTCGGGGGCGAGGTGGGAGCTGATGGAAACCACGAGTCCCTCCAGAACGGATCGGCCAAATGGCACCGTGACGAGACTGCCGATCTGAATACGCCGGGTGATGGAGAAGGGAACGAGATAGGTGAACGTCTTTGCGATGTGACGTGGAATGAGCACGTCCGCAAACAGAGTCGCTGTTTGCGGCCTTGAGGCCGAAGCATCCTGGAGAGCCATGCTGCATTCTAGCAGCATGAAATTATGAAGGACACCAGATGTGTGGCCAGTCCAACGCCGGACTGGTTTAGCCGTACGGATACCGTTCCCGAGGGATCCTATTCTGTTGAGGTTCCGCCTGCCGGCTGTTGCTGAGGGGTATCTGGTTTATTCGACTCCATCGGCGTGGAAGGACCGCCGGCATCGTGAGTGCTGACGCGACCGCCAGGTCCAGCCTGGGAAGTCTGGGAGGAGTCGCCCACAGACACTGTACCAGGGTTGGTCAGGCTTCCGGTATCCGAAGCAGGCGCAGAGATGCTCGGTTGATCGGTGTTTCCCTGCGCACTCAAATTTGGAGCCTGGGTGCTCAATGTGTGTACGTGAGTCGGCTCTTCAGAAGCATCGGCTTCGGCGAGATACAGAACGATCTCTACCCGGCGATTCTTCTTGCGGCCCTCTTCCATCTCATTCGACGCGGTTGGCCTGCTGTCTCCAAGGGGCATGGCTGTGATTTTGGCTGCGTCGATACCGCCTTTCTCGACGAGATAGCGGAGCACACCATTTGCCCGGACCTTGGATAGTTCCCAATTGCTCCGATAACGGGCCTTGAGGGAGGGACCGATTTCGACGTTATCTGTATGGCCTTCAATGCGAATGAGTCGGGTATCGGCGCTGGTACGCAGATAGTCAATGAACTGATCGAGCACAGCATAATTCTCAGGTTTGATCGCGGCGTCCCCTGATTCATACCGCACGAACTTGGCGAGCTCACCCAGGTTGAGGCGACTTTGTCCAGCGGTATCCTGTTCGGTCAGCTTGCTGGTGACCAGGTCGACAGGGGGCGCAGCGGAAGAGGGCTTGGTTTGTTCTGCAGCTGTAGACGGGCGTGCGACGACAGGGTGAGCAGAAGGCTCGGGAACTCCGACGAATTTGAACCGATCTCCCTTGATGACACGGGTATTGGCCTTCAGGACTTTGGCAACGGCTGTGTGTGCCTCCGTAGATAAGACTTT
>JAOUGT010000083.1 GCA_029865485.1 Nitrospira sp. | reverse complement strand
TTGGCCTTCGCGTAATCTTGGACAGCATGAGGAGGCACGAACGTGAACACCCGTCATCCCTCGTCCAAAACCCGTATCAAATCACGTGGGCTGCCACCCGGTCTCGGCTATCTTGGACAGCAATGATTTGTGATAGGCATTGCGTTGGTAGCCGTTGCCCCCATCGCTCTTGGTAGAGGGTTGGCCGAACTGGGTTTCCTCAGTGTTTCGTCGATGTAGTTTGCACTGTTTCTTGTGACACCCTACAATGCCTCCGTTTTTCACTTCACGAGTCCGTGGGCACCGGGCTTGTTTCATTCCCAGACCACTCTGTGTTTAGAGAGGAAGGCGACATGGAACCCAAACGGGATACATCAACTTGGACCGCTGGCGGCCTTGGCGGGTGTCTGGGAGGGCGATAAAGGGGCAGATGAAGCGCCGTCGGATGATCGAGGTGCAAAATAGAATCGATTTCGCGAGCGGAATATGTTTGAGCCGATTGGCGCAGTGTGCAATCATGAACAGGTGTTATACGGCTTGCGTTATGCGACGGTTGCCAGGCGCCTTGGGAAAATAGATCCATTCCACGAGGAGGGTGGATACTGGCTGCGGGATTCTGGGGAGCAACAGGTGCTGCGCTGTTTTATTATCCCACGCGGGGTAGCGCTGATCGCCGGCGGTACGGTGACGCCGACGGCCACATCCTTTACGCTCGTGGCGGAGGCGGGATCAGATACGTGCGGGATTTGTTCGAATCGATTTCTTGACAAAGAGTTCAAAACGGTACGCTACGAATTGACGGTGACGATGCTCGATGCCAATAGATTTCACTATAAAGAAGATTCGCAACTTCGGATGCCGGGGCGTCCTGATCTCTTTCACCATACGGATGGAAATACTCTCACACGTGTAACGGCCTAATCGGCTCACAACGGGGTGAACAGGGTCATGGGACTTGAGCAAGGATTGTACGCTGCGACTCGGCGACCTCTTGAATCGAGATCGGACAGATTGTATGGTGAAACGTATGCGGCGAGGTTATACGATCAGATGGTCTCTGGGGGTGGGGATCGTGATTATGCTGAGTCTGTGCGGCACATTATCCTATGCAGACACAGCGAAAGACGGACGTGCTGCGATCGGCCCAGCGGTCTCTGACATGGTAGGACCTTTCACTCCAGGGTCAGCGAGAGAAGCGGACCAGAAGCAACCATCATCTGCGTCAGTGGGAGTGGTGAGTGAGGTGGCCTTGCGGACGATTCCGAGTGTCTCCACACTGGTTTCGGTGGGTGGTGTGACACTGGTGCCCTATGTTGCTGCGGGGTTTGGTGGTGGCTATGTCACGGAGCGTGATCGCGTCCTCCATACCGTCCCGTCGACCTCATCACTTTCCAATCCGACGACTGCTGGGTTAAGAAGCCTTTTGGGACCACACCTCATCCCAAATGAACTCCACCTCGGCATTCGTGTTCCCTTTTGATCCCCGCCCCAGCTGATGGGTCTGTGCCGGCAGGCGACTGCTATGTTCGGACATGACACATGCAGCAGAGAGGTGTTCCATGAAACAGGGGTATCGTCTCGTCGTGGTTGATAAAGACGGTGTGCTGGTCAGTGAATTTCAATTGACGGATACGGCCCTTGGTCAGCCGGAGGCTTTTGTTGCGAGATTACGAGATGCGATCGAGTCTGTCGAAGAGGAGGAATCTTAAGGCTGTGTTTGGAGAGAGACTCAGGGTGATGTGGGCAGGACCACCGCCTGCCCACCGTTCCCCCAGAGAAGTAGATTACTTCGAAACTTTTAAGAGCCACCCGTCCGCACGCTGGCAGAGGGTAAGCCCTTCAGCGAAGATATCCACACGGACGTAGGATCCCGTTGCACTGGCAGGCAGTTTGCCTTTGATCAGATATCCATTGCCTTGTGGTGTGATTTTGATCGGGACCTTTTCGTCCTTGACGGTGACCTTCAGGCTGTCAATACGGGTTGCTTTCGACGCCAGGAATGAAAACTCTGAATTTGGTGCCGCCTCATTGCCCTTCTCATAGGAGTATGGAGGTGGCGTAAAGGCTGAAAAGATGACGTCCGCGCAGGACCCCTCTGCGGTACCGATATTCGGACTGGCGTCGTAGGCCAAAACCTGGTTCCCTACGCTCCAGATACTGACTGCCAGAACAAGCTGTAGAAGATTACGCAGCCTCACGGTTATGCCTCTCGATAGAATGTGGATGATTACGCCAATATTGATTAGGCGTCGATATTTTCTACGTCTGCAGGAGAAAAAACAACCCCCTTGCTATCTACTTGGTACATAGATTCGGTGGATATGGTGAGTATCTCGTGCTTACAGATGTCCTGAGTAGCGAGTTTACCCTGCCTATCTGTCTAGGAAAAGGCTTCCCGGCCCATGGGAGAGGGACGTGTTGTTTATTGGATGGAACGTAGGAGATGGTGATAGGACAGTGTACTGGTCGTCGCTGGCAAGGTCGATGAATCCGGCGAGGCTTCGCTCCGAGACTTCGCCAAAACCAGACTTGACCCTATAGGCGTCACGCCCGCCTTCGTCTACAAAAACTGCCCAGCCGGTGTAGTCAGCTTTTCCGAGACCTGTGGTGCGATCAAACATATAGACGTCATGACCGATCCCTGCATCAATGGTTAAACTGACGCCATGATCCCACGCCACTCCTCCATTATAGTATGGGCCTGTTGATCCGTACTGATCATCGCCCTGACGGTCGATGAAGAGTGCGATGCCATAATGGGCGGAGGCGCCATGGCCATAGCGAGCAGCCTGGTAGTCGTCTTCACCATCGAGATCGAGCAATACTCCTGCACCAAAAAAATATCCCATGCCTTGTGAGAAGTTTGCGCTGTGATATCGATCACGTCCTTTCAGATCCACCAACAGCCCAATACCACCTGCTAAGCTTTGGGTGAACCATTGAGGATGCGTCGTCAGGACGCGCGAGCCGGCACCGGTGCCAAGGCCAAAGCAGTCGTATTGAAACTCTGGATCACCTGGTTTTGCCTCTGGAACCTCGTGGGTATTGTAGGCGCTGGGAATGGCCTCACCGCATTGGTACTGATCATTCCCTTCGACATCGATGACGGCCCCGAGGCCGAGCGGCCCTCCAAACCCGAGGGCAAACCCATGGCTAGTATAGTGATCGTTGCCCGCAGTATCGATCAAGAGCCCCAACCCTCCAATCGCCGCCCCCTGAGTCAATCGGTTGCCGTGGTACTGATCATTTCCTTGAGCATCGACCAGGATGCCTAGCCCTCCAAATCCTGCCCCCCCCGATCCTGGAGAAAGTTGATAGCTGTCGTCCCCGGATCGGTCGAAGAGTAGTCCGACGCCAAGCCTGCCTGTGGCGAGCCCCAACGGAGCTCCTGCATAATGGTCATTGCCGGCTAGATCGATGACGAGGGCGTTTCCATATCGGATGTTATGTGATGCTCCGATGACACCACGATACGAATCGTCTCCGCCAAGATCAAGAATGAGAGCAACGGGTTCCTCCAATTCATAACTGTTTGGACCTGGGCCTCCGATTACAATGAGCCCTTCGGGTGTATTCTGGACAAGCCTGATCTCGCCGCTGATGCCTGAGGGAATCTGTGCCGGAGGGACGGAATCTGGAAATGCCTCTGCCAGTTCCTCAAGCCATCGTGTCGTGGTCAACTGGGCCAGGATTTGGCCTGCCGCGAGGAGATGTTCGTACTTCACCCGCGCGTGTAAGAGTTCTGCAAACCTGGTGTTCGCGAGGATTTGAGGCATGGTGACGTCAGAGAGCAGGGAAATTTGTGGCGTATAGGATTCTACCAGTGTTCGTCCGTGGTCGAAGAGGAAGGCACGTTCCTGGTCAGAAAGCCCCGCCAGCGCCAACTCTCGATGGAGTGCGGCTTGGTGAAAGGCCTTGAGGATGAACGCTATTGAGTCGTGTCGATTTGAGCCGCTGGGGATGGGGAGCGGTATCACAGGTGGAGAGGGCCAGTCCATGCCGGCCGTAAGCCTATCCAGGAGGGATGGAAGATCCAGGGGAGTAGTTGCTGCGAGTTCCGTGGCGAGCAGTCCACGGCGTTCCAGATTTCTCATGCCTGCCCAAGGGTCTTTCAACGTGTCCACGATTGCTCGCTGCTTGTATCTGGCTGGTCCTGTGTCCACAGTTTGATGGGAGGCAGTGATGGTGTCGTGAGCCTCACGAACGGTGGACTGAAGGTGGTCTTGGACAATTGGACCAATCCGATCGATCACCAACTCCTTCATGGTGGGTAAGGAAGTGGACGATGGACGGAGCGAGGGGGGGATGTGATGGGTACTGCATCCGACCATCAATTGAGCCAGGATTAATATGAGAAGTCCGCGCATCAGATTTTGATAAAAGGACTACCCGTGAGTTGGTTCAGTACTGGTACGACTGAAGTGTATCAATAGGGATCGTGTAGGAACAGTTTGTTTGACGAAATGGATGGAAAGGCCTGTTGGCCGATCGAGTGTCTCTCCCGGTCTGAGGCTCGATGGTGTCCTGGAGCTTGGGGTGAGCGGAAATGGGCTGATTGCTCCGAGCAAACGCTAATCACTTGGTGGTTCGAAGTGTCCTGATGGACGTTGTTGCCAGGGAACGGTTGCTTGGCGGGACTGTTTGACTAAACTCCGCAGGCTCATTTCGGCGGCTCTCAAGAGTTTCGGATCGCCGGCCTGCATGAGAGTCGTCAAGAGCACAAAGAGCGATCGATCTGCACGAGAGCCAGTCAAGATTCGATCGGTCACTGGGTCAAGCTGTACCGGATCCGGTTCTTCGCCGTCCTCTGAAGCGTCCGTAAACAAATATTCAAATGATCGAGGATGATCAAATAGCCATGAGGGCGGGACTCTGAGAACACGAGCGAGTGCCTCGATGGTACTAGCTGTAGGATCTATCTGGCCGGTCTCGATCTGTTCAAGGAAGTCGCGGGACAGACTGGCTGCACTTGATAACGACTCAATCGATTGCTTTCGTTCAAGTCTCCAGCTCTGAATGTATACTCCGATTAGCATGGGTGGATGATACACAATGAGAGAAATCGCTTCAAGGAATAGGGCGATGAATTTTGAAATATATATTTATAATCAATGACTTACTGGGCATTCCAGATTGTACGTCAGTTCGGTTATAATGCGGACGCGCGTTGTAGAGTCTGTGCGTAAGGAGGTAGGAGTCTATGTTAGGAACGGATATTCGCGGCATTATGGCTGAAGAAGAAGAGGTGCAGCGTCGGCAGGAGGCGTTGAAATCCCTGATGACGATGCGGGCCAAGCAGCTTCGAGAATCGCTAGACGATCGAATCAAGCGGGCCAGAAACAGCGGGGATTGGACTCACCTTTCTAAGGCGGAATGTGCCAGCCTGCACAAACAAGAAAAGGCTCACTTGAAATCTCAGCTCGAACAACTCCAGTTTGAGCAAACCAGGACGCGGGGTAAACTGACGGCCTTGAAGCGAGCGAAAGCTCGCGCTCAGCGTATTCGTGCGGCGGAAGCGGCGTCCGAACGAAGGCGTCGGTGATCGACGGTCCTGTCGCTGGTCAATTCCCTCCTGCTACATCGTGGGGAGGCTAGGTGGGGGCAGGGCTGCATCTCCCAAGCTTGACTCGTGCGCAAAGCTCCCTGATTCGACAGCTGCTTCGTGAGAAGACGGTGAGATCGAATGAGGGAGCCTTTGTTGTTGAAGGGGCCCGCCACTGTCTCGATCTCATCTCTCACCATCCGCAGGCGATACGTAGCCTGCTCGTTTCGCCCGGCTATCTCCGCGCTGAAACCACTACTGATCGGGCTATACGATCAGTAGTGTCGACGCAACAGTTTCTTTGTTCAGATCTTGTCTTCGAGCAATTGACTGAGCTAGTGACTCCCCAAGGGATTTTGGCCGTCGTTCAACAACCACGGTGGGACGAAGGGCAAGTACTGGGACGATCGAGAGTATTGGGCATCTACGGGGATCGGGTGCGAGATCCGGCGAACGTTGGGGCGATTATTAGGACTGCTGCAGCACTGAATCTGTCCGGCGTGTGGTTGAGCCCCGACTCCGCCGATCACTTTAGTCCCAAGGTTGTCCGTGCCACGGCTGGTACTCTCCTGGATCTGCCCATTTTTCGGACGCCGGATCTTCTCCCAGTAGTGTCGTCTGAATGTGAAATCTACTCGGCGGTCCTGTCGGCAGCTGATAAAGTCCCGATTAGGGAAATACGGACCAGGCCCAACAGGCTCATGATCGCTGTCGGTAACGAGGGCGCGGGGCTGTCATCGGAAATCATGAAAGCGTCTCAGGTCAGGTTTTTTATTCCATTGGCCGAGGGGGTCGAGTCGTTGAACGTGGCGGCGACCGCGGCGATCTCGGGTTTCTACTTCAGTGGATTGCCCATCGACCTGAGAACACAAAGTGGAAGGCCGCCACAGTTGGTGTAGCGATTTGAAAATCAGATACATTCGGCCTAGGATAGCCGAAGAAGGTCGAGGATGTTGAGGCAAGAAATAAGAATAGCGGTAGGGCTTACTCTAGCCATTCTGTGTGCGGTGAATGTCGGATTGGCCGCAACGTCGGTGTCCGTAGACTCTGGGAACCAGGTCTACGGTCTTGAGACAATTGTCGATCTGGCCTTGGCGAAAAATCCGGTAGTTTCGCTCGCGGAGGGCACGATTGAACAGCAAAAAGGCCAGCAGACGGCGGCCGGCGCCTATCCGAATCCTACCGTCGGAGGTGCTGGTGGCCACGGGATGCTTCGCGATACGAGTCGGGCCGCTGCTGGGTCGAGTCTTGATCGCCAGTCGCTCACAGAATACAACGTGACGGTCGGACAACCGGTCGAATGGCCGGCGCTGCGTGCGGCGCGCCAGCGAGTGGCGGATCTGGGTGTGGCCACGGCGAATGTCGGGATGTTAGAGACACGATTGAACTTGGTCTCGCAAGTGAAGGTGGCATTTTACGATTTGCTGCTGGCCCAACAGGATGCGGACTTGGCCAAGCAGAACCTCGATACTGTCGAAGGCGTAGCCCGAATCGTCAAGGCGAGGGTCAAGTCGGGTGAGGCCCCGCAGTTTGAATCCATCAAGGCAGAGGTCGAAGTTTTGAAAGCGCGGCAACAGCTCGCCCGTTCGGATAATTTTGTTCGAATTAGTCGTGTCGCTGTTGATACCTTGACGGGCGGTGCACTGGGGCCCACGTACATGGTTCATGGGGAATTCAGAATGCTTCCTCGTGACCTGCAAATTGAAGGACTCATGGTTCGGATGATGGACCAGCACCCCACCATCCAGCGCTTGCTGAAGTCCGTGGAACAGTCGGACTGGAAGATCGAATTCGAACGGCAGGCCCGTGTACCGACTCTCACGGTCAACGGCGGTTACTGGCGTGAGATGGGGCGAGAAGCGTTTCAAGGGGGATTGTCCGTGCCCGTACCGCTCTGGTACCGGCGTCAGGGAGAGATCGCCTCGTCGTTAGGGGCAAAACGCCGGGATGAGGCTGAACTGCTCAGGACGCGCAATGAACTTGGGCGAGCCGTCTACCAGCATTATCAGGATGTCCGTACGACCGCTGAGTTGATTGAGGTGTTCGACAAGGGCCTCCTGAAGCAAGCGCAGGAAGCGCTGCGGCTCGCGCAATTCAGCTTTCAACAGGGCGCGTCGAGCCTGCTTGAGGTATTGGATGCCCAACGTGTGCAACGGCAAATCTTGTTGGACTATGCTTTGGCTCGACATGACCTCTCCGTGTCGTTGGCGAGGCTGGAACAAGCCGTAGGGGGGACGTTGTGAACGCTCAGTGTTATTCGCTCCAACCTCGGTCGTCGTGTCTCAGCCGAGGACTGTGGAGTGTGTTGTTCAGCATGATGATACTGGACGCAGGTTGTGATGGGACACCGAGTGATGTCGTAGCCAGCAAATCGCCGGCTGCCGTTTCCACGCCAGGACGTATCACCTTGTCGGCGGAAGAATCATCACGGGTGGGGTTGGTGGTGCAGCCGGTCGTCCGAAGTGACTTCCGGACACACCGAGACTTTCCTGCGATCGTACAGCCCAATCAGCGGAACATGGCGGAGATCACAACCTTGGTTCGTGGTCGAGTGGTCGAGGTGTACGCGGATCTTGGGCAGGAGGTGAAAGCGAACGCGCCGCTGGCGATTTTGTACAGCAGCGAACTGGGGTTGGCACAGTCTGCGTATCTTAAGGCCAAAGCCAAGCTCCATGTGGCCGAGCAAGCGTTCAACCGAGCCCAATTCCTCTTGCAAGAGCAAGTGATCGGCGAGGCGGAGTCGCAACGGCGTCAAGCGGAACTGTTGAGCGCGCAAGCCGAGGCTAATGAATCCCATGATCGGTTGAAGCTCCTTGGCATGAATGACGAAGAATTTCGCCGGCTCGAACGCAGCCGGCAGATACGGTCGGTGGTACCGATCGTGGCACCCTTTGGAGGGCGGATCATCGGGCGAAAACTGACTCGCGGGGAAGTCGTCGAGACCACTGAAAATCTGTTCGTGATCGCGGACCTTTCGGAAGTCTGGGTGCTCGCGAACATCCCTGAGAAAGACATTCCATTCGTGCATTCCGTTCATGCGTCCGGTGGCACGCAGGTTGACGTGCGGATCAACGCCTATCCCAAAGAAGTGTTCAAGGGGACGATTACGTATGTCGGCGATGTGTTGGATCCGATCACGCGGACCATGCAGCTGCGGATTGAATTGCCGAATCAGGATGGGCGGTTGAAGTCAGAGATGTTCGCGACTATTCGTCTCTTTTCCGAGTCACAACCGGACCGGTTGGCGGTACCGGAAGCGGCGCTGCAGCGAGATCAAGGTCGCACGTTTGTCTTTGTGCAACGAGGTGGGAACGAGTATGAAATGCGTGAGGTGCACATCGGTGAGTCGAATGGCACGCTGACCTCCATCCTTGGCGGACTGAGTGAAGGAGAGCCGGTGGTGACACACGGTGCCTTTGTTTTGAAGTCCGAGTTGTTGAAGAAACCCGTCTGATGGTTTCCCGTCTCCTTGACATCTCGTTGCGCCAACGGATGTTGGTCATCATCTGTGCCCTTATGATTGGGGCCGGGGGGATCTATGCCTTCCGGACGATTCCCATCGATGCCTTTCCGGACGTGACCAGTGTGTTGGTCCAGGTAGTGACTAAGGCCCCCGGTCTCTCTCCGGCCGAGGTAGAACGGTTAGTGACCTATCCGATTGAGCTCCAGCTCACGGGTGTTCCCGCTCTTACAGAAATGCGTTCTCTTACGAAAGTTGGGCTGTCGCTCATCACGATTGTGTTCGACGATTCCATGGACATCAACTTGGCACGGCAATTGGTGTTGGAACGATTGCTCGAAGTGGAAGAGCAGCTCCCTCCCGGTGCCGAACCGATGCTGGTGCCGAACAGCACCGGCTTAGGCGAAGTGTTTCAGTACTACTTGGATGCGCCACAGGGAGCCCTCGCCGATGCCGAAGCGGAACATCAAAACCTCATCGCACAACGCACGATCCAAGACTGGGTCATTCGCCCCATTCTGAAAAGCACGCCGGAGGTCATCGACGTCAATTCCATGGGCGGATACGTCAAACAGTACCAGGTGTTGGTCGAGCCTGGGCTCCTGCGAAAGTACAATTTAACGCTCCGGGAAGTCTTTGATGCCGTGGCGAAGAACAACGCGAACGCCGGTGGCAATATTTTGGAGAAACACGCGGAAAAATACATCGTGCGAGGGACGGGGTTGATCCGTTCACTTGAAGACATCGAGCGCATCGTGGTGCGGGAAACCGGAGGGACTCCGGTCTATGTCTCCGATGTGGGGCACGTCGTGATTAGCCATGCGGTGCGGCACGGTGCGACGGTGCTGAACGGAGACCGAGAGGTGGTGAGTGGCATCGTGTTGATGTTGAGAGGCGGGAATGCGCGGGATGTGGTCCAAGGCTTGAAGGCACGTATGGAAGAGATTCATGCCAAAGGTCTCTTGCCGAATGGATTGCGGATTGTCCCGTTCTATGACCGTATCGAACTGATTACCGAAGCCTTGAACACCGTTTACAAGTCATTGGCGGAAGGGGTTGTGCTGGTTGTTGTTGTCTTGTTCCTGTTTCTTGGCAATATCCGCAGCGCGCTCATCGTAGTGGGGACGTTGGTCTTGGCGCCGCTGGCCACATTTATCGTCATGGGACAGATCGGGCTCACGGCCAATCTGATGTCCCTGGGAGGACTCGCGATCGCAATCGGGATGATCGTCGATGGCTCAGTCGTGGTCGTCGAAAACGTCTACAGGCATCTCTCGCACCATTCTGCCGCCACCATGCCGAGGTTGCAGCTCGTGACGCATGCTGTGAAGGAAGTCGGACAACCGGTCGTGTTCGGAATTCTGATCATTATCCTGGTGTTTTTTCCGCTCTTGTCGCTTCACGGAATGGAGGGCAAGATGTTCAAACCGCTGGCCTATACCATCATGATCGCGCTCCTGGTGTCGCTCCTCCTCTCGCTCACGCTCTCGCCGGTTCTCTGTTCGCTCGCCCTGAAGCACGGAAGTGAAGAAGATCCGTGGATCGTGAGAATCGCGAAAGGACTCTATGCGCCTACGCTTCATTGGGCGCTGGGACATCGAACAACGGTTTTGGTCATGGCCATCGGGGGACTTGTCGGGGCCTTGTCGTTAGTGCCGTCATTAGGTACGGAATTTATCCCTACGCTGAACGAAGGGACGGTGGCTCCACAAACGATTCGGCTCCCCAGTGTGTCACTGCCCGCCTCCATCGAGATTGAGAAACGGATGCAGCAAGCAATCATGGAGTTTCCAGAAGTGGAGATGGTGGTCTCGAAGATCGGCCGCACAGAGCTCGGCAATGATCCTCAGGAGCCGAACGAAAGCGATCCGGTCGTTCGACTCAAGCCGCTGGACCAATGGACAACGGCGCGGACTATGCCGGAGCTCATGCAGAAGTTCCGTGAACGGTTGACCACGGTCTCGGGCGCGACTTTTCTCATCAGTCAACCCATTCAGCAACGAGTGGATGAGTTAATTTCCGGCGTGCGTACGGAAGCGACCGTGAAGCTGTTCGGCGAGGACCTTGAGGTTCTCCGGAACAAAGCTCAAGAAATTGCCGAAGTGCTCGAATCCGTGCGGGGTGTACGAGACATTAAGGTGGAGCAACTGTACGGGCAACCCTATTTGACGATTGATATCGACCGCAGCAAGATTGCTCGACATGGAATCAATGTCGCCGATGTACGAGAGATCATCACTATGGCTATCGGCGGAGAGGTTGCGACACGGGTCTACGAAGGCCAGCAGCGGTTTGATCTCGTCGTCCGGTTTCCAAAGCCGTATCGAGATAGCGTCGAAACGATCAGTAATATTAAAGTCAGCGACCATGCCGGTGCACTCATTCCCCTGGCGGATCTCGGGACTGTCCAGTTGGAAGAGGGGCCTGGGCGTATCAGCCGAGAACAGCTGCAACGGTACGTGTCGATCGGCTTCAATACGCTTGGGCGGGATATCGGGAGTCTTGTGGCCGAGGCACAACAGAAGATTGATGAGCGTGTGGCGCTGCCGACCGGGTATCGGGTAACGTGGGGAGGGGCGTTTGAGAATATGGAGCGGGCGATGGCGAAGTTGAGAGTCATCGTTCCAATTACGATCCTACTGATCTTCTTTCTTCTCTATTCGACATTCAACTCTCTCCGGCAGGCGACATTGATTATTTTGAACCTGCCGTTTGCGTTGATCGGAGGGATAGTGGCGCTGTGGTTGACCAAGGAGTATCTCAGTGTGCCAGCTTCTATTGGATTCATCAACCTGTTTGGCGTGGCTGTGCTCAACGGTATCGTACTCGTTTCCTACATGAACAAGCTGCGTGAAGACGGGCACAGCCTGGACGAGGCTGTGACCTCCGGTGCCCTGCTTCGGTTGCGTCCAGTCTTAATGACAGCACTTGTCGCGCTGCTGGGGCTTGTTCCGCTTGCATTTGCTCAGGGGATTGGCTCGGAAGTCCAGCGTCCGCTAGCCATTGTGGTGATCGGTGGACTCGTGAGCTCGACACTGCTGACCTTGATTATGTTGCCGGTTCTGTACCGATGGTTGGAAGGTCGTGCGCAGAACCCAAGTCAGACGGGAAAATCACAGAACGGATCGGCAGTTGATCTGCGCCAGACCGCAGGCGACCAGCATCATGGAATTGGCGATCCTCAGTTCACTCGCCATCCTGGTGAGATTCCGTCGGCGTAATGGACAACTGATATAGAAAAGGTCGTGCTTGACATGCGGAAGATATGCGCTCAAATAGTTCTCGCTGTAGGAGTCATCATCGTGAGCAGTCAGTTCGCGATAGCAGCGCCTAAGGAGACTGGCCAACCGAATGTCCATCAGATCAAAGGGAAACAGATTTTTTCGAAATATTGCTCTGGCTGCCATGGACCAGAAGGTAAAGGAGATGGGTATCTACTACTGGGGCCTGATCCGGCCAATTTGACGAGGCTGGCCACCAAGAACAAGTCCGATGCCATGCTGATTGAGACTATCCATGAGGGCAAGCCCAATATGCCGTCATGGAAGGGGCGCCTGTCCGAAGAAGAGAGTCGAGCGGTTCTGGCCTACATCCGGGCGCTGAAAAAGTAACCATCCGCACAGTTCCTCCGCATTTTTCCACGCGCTTCAAGCTGCCCAAAGTGGGGATGGATTCCGCGGGTACCTGCCCATCACCCACCTGCGATCTGTTGATAAAGGCGAGTGTTACAGGATGTGAAATATGGTGCCGAGGGACAGAATCGAACTGTCGACACCAGCCTTTTCAGGATTGGAAGAAAATGAGCAAGATCAAATAGATGCGACGAAAACGCAGTGCAAAAAGTGACATTTCATGTCATGAAAAATCAATGAGTTACAGGTGCAGGTGCCACTACTGGCACCTTACTTATTTATACGCAAAAATTCGCCAGGATATAACTTCACAGGTTACGGAAAGCATAAACCTGTGATGGTATTCTGGTGATGCTAAGAGGCTTTCGAGACAAAAGAGTGAAGGTTTCTTTTCAGAAGAAACGGGAAAAGAATTTTCCAGTTTTAGACGAGGCACCAAACGGAAGCTGACGATGCTCGACAGCGCCTCCGACCTCAAGGACCTGTGGTCACCGGCAGGTAATCGGCTGGAGAATCTGAAGGAGGTCGTGTGGGACACCACAGCATCAGGATCAACGATCAGTGGCGGATCTGTCTTGTGTGGATGCCTGATTGCCCCCATGATGTTGAGACTGCCGATTCCCACTGAGAGAGGTAACACCATGATCAAAAATGGCATGCGGCCAGTTCATCCTGGAGAAATTCGGTTAGAGGCGTTCATGAAGCCGGCAGTCCCTCTGATCAATGCCAATCTGCTCGCAAAGGCACTCGCTGTGCCGGCGAATCGGATTACGGCAATTATCAAATGACAGCGAGGCATTACGGGAGATACCGCCGTTCGTCTAGCGGCATTTTTCGACACCACCGCTGAATTCTGGATGAACCTGCAGAAGACCTACGAGCTTCGCCTTGCAGAAGAAGCCATGTCGAGCAAGGTGAGAAAGCACATTGAGCAAAGCAGGGAATCACGTGTATCGGGCTAAGGTCCATGTACGGGAAGAGTAGCGTGCTTAACTGCGTTGCATCGCTCGACGTAACCAACCGACTTCAACAGGAGATACAAAGATGCGGACTAGGTCAGTGCGTCGTGAACCATTGGACCTTCGATTAAGTCCTGCAGATAAACGGATACTAGCAGCTGCTGCCTCTGTATCTAATCGATCCGTGAGTGAGTTTGTCCGGGACAGTGCCTTGTCTCGTGCTCATGAA
>JAOUGT010000082.1 GCA_029865485.1 Nitrospira sp. | reverse complement strand
CAGTCGTGAAGGATCCCGATCAAGTGACCTTTACTCAGCGCTATGCCTATGTTCGCGGGATCGAATCTGAAAAATTCTCCCTGATCGATCTGGCGGATCTTCGCAGAGGGAAACCGGCGCCGGTCGAAATCCAAGCGGGGCAACATGCTCCCGGTACGGTTCCTGATCAGCTCGGGATTGCGGACATGATTGTGCCGGCTCCGGAAGGCAACGCGGTGATGGTGGCAAACGCTCCGGACCAGACCCTCTATTTCTATCAAGAAGGCATGATGGCGCCCATGGGGACCTTCTCCAATTACAAGCGGATGCCGCGCGGCATCTTGATCTTGGATCGCAGCTTACGGGAAGTCACTCCAGGTGTGTATCGTGCGCCCGTGACATTCACCAAGGCAGGACGATATGACATACCGCTTTTGATCGACAAGCCGCGAATCACACATTGTTTTCAGGCAACCGTGCAGGAATCGCCCGATGGAGCGTCCACGGTCTCCGGCCCACGTCGTCCGATCGTGCAGACCGGATTCGGAGTTGAGCCGGTCGCTCCAAAGGTACCGACGAAGCTGGCATTCACACTCAAAGATGCTGTGACTCAGCAACCGATTACTGGTTTGCGAGACGTCCAGGTGTTGGTCTTTGAACCGCCCGGATCGTGGCAGCAGCGTCACCATGCTCAGGAGATTGAACCGGGGCACTATGCGGTGGTGCAGTCGTTTCCGCATGTCGGAGAGTATCGTGTGATGGTCCAAGCGTTATCACAACACTTACGCTATGCCGACGGTGTTCCCGTGGTTCAGCAAGTTGTGTCGGCTCCATCTCGGTCGGACAACCGTATGCAGCGGGCCGACGAGCGAGCACGGTGAGCGTTGTATGAGGAAGGGTGTGCTCAGACTCGTTCTCAGTGTGTGGATCCTGAGCGGAGGGATGGTCGCCCTCGCTGAGATGACGACGCCCACCATCCCTGATATTGAGGTGATCGACCAAGATGGTGGAACGCATCGGCTCTACTCCGATCTGATCAAGGGGAAAACTGTTGCGATTACGTTTCTCTATACCTCCTGTAAGACCAGTTGTCCGGCGATGACGGGCCTCTTTGGCGCAGTGCAGCAAAGGCTGCAGGACGGATCGCAGCGTCTGGTGACTCTCCTCTCCATCAGCCTCGATCCCGTGACTGATCGGCCAGCTCAGTTAAAGGTTGTGGCCCAACGATTTGGCGCCGCGCCTGGCTGGTATTTTCTGACGGGCACCTATTCCGACGTGGCTCGAGTCCTCTCTGCATTGAATGCGGCCGGGCCACAACTGTCCGACCATCCGTCCATGATCCTTGTTGGCAACGATGCGACCGGACAATGGACAAGGCATTATGGCCTTGCCTCTGTCCCAATGGTGATGGACCTGATTGACTCAGTGAATGGTTCTACGCCGCATCGTTAATTGGATGCCGATCAAGTCTCTCGTCCTCGTTTCTTCCTTCTCGTTGATGATCGCGATTATGCTGTCAGCAGAGAGTCGTGCATGGGAAGACCCACTTACGCCGGATGAGCGTCTAGGGCGGCGCATCTATCAGCAAGGCAGCACCGAATCAGGTCCTGAGCTGCGAGTAAGCTTTGCCGGGGTTGACGGCGATCTTGCCGCCACGCTCTTCCGATGTGCTCAATGCCACGGCATAGAAGGGCAGGGGACTGAAGAGGGCGGCCTACGCGTTCCTCCACTCACAGCGGCGTTTTTGCGAGGTTCCCACGAGTCGCGCCAGACTGGCCGGTCTCGAGTGGCTTATACAGACCAAACATTGGCTCGTGCAATTACACAAGGGGTCGATGCCGGAGGGAAGCCTCTGCATTTCGGTATGCCCCGTTATCACCTGAACGATCAGCAGGCACGTGCACTCGTTGCCTATCTGTACAAGATTGGGACTGATGCCGACACCGATCCAGGTGTGACGCTTACGACGATCACGATCGGAGCTGCACTTCCTCTCTCCGGACCCTTGGCATCGATCGGACGGGACGCACAAGCGGTTCTGCATGGGTATTTTCGGACTGTGAACGAGCGGGGCGGGATCTACGGGCGACAGATTCAGTTGGTTGTTGAGGACACTGAGAAGGACGCGTCGCCGGCAGCCGCGACCGAGCGGCTGATCAAGATGGGGCAGGTCTTTGCACTCGTCGGTGGTTTTGAATCAGGAGACCCATCCAAGACACATCGCCTACTCGAACATGAACTGGTGCCCTTGGTCGGTCCGTTGGCATTGTCCCCACAGCCATCAGATCCTCCCAACCCGTACGTATTCTATACGCTGCCTGGTTTTGAGATCCAATACAGAGTGCTGCTGGACTTCCTCATGTCTCAGCCTCGCTTAGCGACGGATCAGGCTCGGCCACGAGTCGCAATCATCCAGCCGAAAAAGACGACGGTTCTCGATTCGATCTTAACGCCGACCAGGCGTAAGACGATCGACATTGCCATTGAGCACGAGTATGGGCGCGGAGCCGTAGCTGAAGGCGGATTGGTGCAACGGATGAAACGCGAGCATGTCGATGCAGTCGTGTTCGTCGGTGATGGCGAGGACTTTCTGGGACTCACCCAAGAATTGGATCGCCAGCACCTCTTGCCCATGCTGTTAGTACCTGCTGGGATGGTTGGACAGAGGGTCCTTTCCATTCCATCTCGATTAAGATCAAAAGTCGTTCTTGCCGCCGCAATTCATCCACCAACAGAGCAGGATCTCGCTGAACTACAAAGGCTTGCGGGACAACATCAGGTGCAGAACTTTGGGTTCTCGCGAATGGCCCAGGTAGCGGCTTCTGCATTCATCGAGTCGCTCATGCAGGTCGGTCGACATGTGACGAGAAGTCTTGTAATCGAGAAGCTCGAGCGTTTCCGTGAACAGGAAACCAGCTCGGGGTTTCTGCTCACCTATGGGTCACAAAGACGAATTGGGAGTGTCCGTATTCGTTTGTTTCACGTCGCACCCGACTCGTTGAGTTTTATCCCAGCCAGCGAGTGGCTGGTTCCGCAGGATCCTTCATAGCCGTCCGTGGAATTCGTGCCCATCACCAGTTGTGCGACCGATGACGTCTTCGCTGGTATCGTGTTAGATCCACCCTGTATCGGATCGGATACGCACCTGATTCGAAAATAGAAATATGTATCTCATCGGTCATTGACAGGTCCGCCACAAACAAGGAATTTCAGCAGTCAGAGAGACGCCGTGCGTGGAACTAAGTTTGCATTATCGATTAGTGCCTGGTGCACAGTCACGATTCTTCAAACTCGTTCTTTCATACCTGGGAGGTGTGTGATGCGCAGGTTACAATCTATCGACCAGCAGGGTCCAAAGTCACTCGATGTGAAGCGGCTGAGAGAATTGGAGCAGGAGAACAGTCTTCTCAAGCTTCTCTATACGGATCTGTTACAAAAGTTTTCCGCTATGAAGGATGGGGTCATTCGAAGCGAGGGGATCTGCTAGAGAGGGAGTCAGGCTATTGGATGTAGTGCTTCGCCAGCCGTCTGGTTGGGGGGGGCAGCGCATGTTGGTACACCTATCGGCAGCGGTGTCTGCGCGATACTGTTGAGTCGTCATGAGGTAGGGCTTTGATATCTTGATTATCCTGGAACGACTTTGTGGCCATTGCTTGATTTCATGCCTGCGCTGCCGATTCTGCTCTAAGAACGGAGGCGAAACTAGCTAGTGGTTTTCCTAACCGGGATTTGGACGCAGTGGCTTGTCGCGGCAAGTATGCGGATGAGCGGATCTGTGGGGCCGCCGAGTGTATTCGCATTGGCAATAGTGGTCATTCTCAGAAGAACAATAGGAACAGACAGGATTTTCAGTGATGGCCGTCATTGAAGGGGAGCAGATGACGCAACGACAAGGGTGACTCAGCTCATCCACGCAACCAACGATCGGTTTGGATGACTGAATTGCTCAGTTATCTCGCAGGTGCTTTGCGTGTGCGCCGCGAGCGGCGCGTATTTGATTTGATGGGGGCCGGCATGAAGATCGCGGGAGAGACTCCAAAACGAACGCTTAGCAAAGTGATTTGGCGGAGGTTCAGATCTCGCTTTCCGGAGAGGATTTCGGATACGACTCCCTGACTGCCAATCTCGGACAGGTCCGATTGTGTGAGCCCATGTTCTTCCATCAACGTGCGGAGGAGTACGGGCGCAGATGGGTCAGAGAAGGGGATGTTGGCATTCTCATAGGCTTCGATAAAAATTCCGAGCGTCTCGGCCAAGTCGGCCAGGGGATGCGTTTCTCGCTCGCCGATTTCGTCTACGATCTCATCGAGAACAGCCACTGCTCGGTGATATTCTTCCTCGGTCCGCAATGGGCCAAGTGGGATCCGCTGTCGAACACGACGGTAATCGGCGTTGGCTTCACGAATATATTGGGCGAGCATGGGTCAGGTCCTCCACGTGTTCCGGTCGTATTCCGCGTGCGTGAGTATGTGCCGGATGTACAGCTTCTTTCTGTTGTAATGAATGGCTGTAATCAGCCGGAACCTATTTCCGCCGATATTGAATACGGTAAACCGATCGACCTGATCGGCCGAAGGAAAAGTTCTTCGTAAATCAGCGAATGACGCATAGTCGGTCTTGCGTACAATCGTGAACCAGTGCTGCAGAGCGGTCCGCGATTCCGGATGAGTTCGTGCGAAATCTACAAGCCGCTTCCGCGTGATAATGTGCACGATGAACGATATCTCAAAATGAGATATCTGTCAAGGGCAGTTCATGATGGAGGTCACGGTGACTACTGTAGATGGTGCTTCGTCATGCGGTAGCGGAGCGTATTCCTGGTCATCTTGAGCAGGCGGCTGGCTTCCGAGACATTGCCCGATGCCCGTTGTAAGGCTTCTTGGAGCATCTTCTTCTCCATCTCCTGAAACGACAGTCCGAAAGCGAGGAGCGATGGCTTGAGCTCAGGACGCTGGTCGCTGGCTGTCGGATGAGTATTCACGGAGGCTGGGAGGTGATGCGGTTGGATGACTTCCTCTTTACATGTGATCGTGAGCCACTCGACAACATTGTGCAGTTCTCGGACATTGCCGGGCCACGTGTGGTTTCTGAGGATGGTCAGTGCGGATGGGGCAATGGCTCTCACACGGCACCCGCGTTCCGTTCTGGCTCGCTCTAAGAAGATCAAGAGAATCGGCTCAATATCTTCAGGCCGTTCGTGGAGCGGGGGAATACGCAGCTGATACACGTTCAATCGATAATAGAGATCGAGCCGAAAACGGCCAGTTTTGATGTGGGCAAGCAGATCTTCATTGGTCGCGGCGAGGATTCGGATATTCACTTTATGGCTCTGCGTATCGCCGAGCGGATCGACGGTGCGGTTTTCCAGTACGCGGAGCAGCTTGGCTTGAGCAGTCGGACTCATTTCTCCGATCTCGTCGAGAAAGAGCGTACCGCCATCCGCCATTTGGAATCGGCCAGGCTTTGCCCGTTTGGCGTCGGTAAAGGCCCCTGATTCATAGCCGAACAGCTCGGATTCTAAGAGCTGTTCCGGGATCCCGGCGCAATTGAGGGCAACCAATGGGCCATGGGCTCTGAGGCTGGAGTAGTGGATGGCTTCCGCAAACAGTTCCTTCCCGGTTCCGCTCTCTCCCGTGATGAGAACGGTAGAATCTGTCACGGCCACTTCCTTGGCCAGGTGTTTGATCAAGTTCATTTGAGGCGAGATGCTGACAATGGAGGAAAAGGGGTCCCGTGGCGCTGTGGAAGTCATGGGGGGGGATAGTCCGAGGACACGACCGATCGCTGCTCGTAGATCTGCCAGAAGGAGAGGCTTGGTCAGGTAATCCACCGCACCAGCCCGCATGATTTCGACGGCGTTTTTGATGGAATGACGGTCCCCAATGACAATCACGGGTGGCGCAGACGGGAGTTGTCGAGCATATTCAAACAGTGGTGCGAGAGTCGGAGAAGTTCCTTCACTGATTACCAACAGGGGGGAAATCTCGGCCCAATGTGTGAGCCCTTCTGCGACGGTCGATGCTGAATAAACGCTGATCTGCGGGGCGGCAGCTTCTACAAGCTGTCGGAGCTGAGGATCTTGTGAGATGAGAAGAGATTTCTGAAGGTTCATCGGAGTGTTCCTCGGCTTCGCCTCCTCTGGAACCATCAACATTGAGCATAGCGTACACCTCTTGCTATGGAGAAAAAAAGGGCAAAGGGAATAGCGCGTTTCAATAGACCTCGACGAAGGGACTGTCATACGAGGGAGCGTGTAATGCAGAGGACAGTCTCAAAAATCTGAGAGGATGGAGGGGCTATGAGGCGAGGAAAGAGCAAGAGCTGTAGGGCGAACGGGTCGACCTACAGCTCAATGCTGGTCAGCAGCTATTCCTTGTCCTTACAGAAGCTTCGTTCGTAGGCAATAATCGTCCAGGCTTCTTCCTCGGTGAGGATGTTGCCCTTTACTAGGGCAGGCATCCCTGTCCCAGGGCTTCCGTTCTTCACGACCCAGAACAATTCTCCGTCGTTCCGCTTCTTGTGAAATTTGCAATTCGTAAAGTTTCGTGGGCCTGGGGTGAGCAGCAGTCCACCCGCGCCATCACCCTCGCCGGTCTGACCGTGGCAGTTTGCGCAGGTCCCCTTGCCTTCATAGAGCTCTTTACCCTTGGCGAGGACGTCAGGGGTGACGGTGATCGGGCTCTTCAGTTTTCGTGCGTCTCCACGCTCAGCGTCTGGGACACGCGGCTTCAGTGGGTCGGATTCAGGTCCTGACCAACCTGCCGTACTCCACATGGCAACGGCGATGAAACTACACAACGTCACAATCAAACGCTTCCCTCTCATGGTTCCTCCTTGGTGATTACCACTGTTATTTTTGCCAGACGGCTGTTCGCCCCGCGTGGTATGAGGCGCACAAAAATCGCTACATGATAACATGTCAGTAGCGTAAGTGGCAGTGCCCCTATCTCTTGGGAATTGGCTAGATTGGAATTGTAACGAGGGGTGGCTATCTGCCTGAGGACCGCGTCAGCCAGGACCAAGCGGTCCTGGCTGACGGGAAACTAACCTGAGACGAACGCAGTGCTTACCACTGCAACGGTCATCAGGGAACTTCGACGATATCTTTATTCATCGGTCCAAGGATTGCCAGGAGCTCGCCCTTTTCTTTCGCTGGAACGTTGAAGGTATCTAATGCACTGACCAGGTCCTCTACCAGTGCGTTGAAGGCAGCGGTGGTGACCTTCATGCCCTTGTGCGTGGTCTTCATATCACGACCGGAGTAGCTGCAAGGACCACCGGTCGCCATACAGACCTGTTCAACCAAGAGCTTATTTAGCTTCTTGAGGTCAGCGGTGGCAAAGTAGCCATTGATCCGCTTGTCGCCGCCCACGTTGCCGATAAATTTGGTGACCACGGCTTGAATTGCGCCCTGTCCGCCGAGTCGTTCATAGAGCGACGCTTCTGCGGCAAAGGACGTGGCACTGCTCATCGTCCAAGCAGCCGCGACGGCCACAACCATGCTCATAATCTTCTTGCTAAACGACATATCTTCTACTCCTTTGTATGAGAATGAATTGACTGTGAAATCTCCATGTCCCGCTCATTCATTACGGGTTCCAGGGAGTAAGGGGCATCAACTGACCCTTATAGTCCTTGGGGTTCTGGTTGGCGATCACCACGGCAATCGCACCACGCAGCGCGCCCGTCAAGGAGTGGGTCACCACCGGATACGCTCCTGGGTTATCCACGATCATATCAAAGGTGGCACCGCTGCCAGGACCAACCACATAGGTCTGAAGACCCTTGAGGTTGTTCGCCGGGTTGCCGCTCTCATAGACATTGTCCCAGATTTCGGCAATCGGATGGAGTGCGGAGAACTCGTTCGGGCCAGCATTTACGAAATGGATGCGTACCCGATCACCGACCTTGACCTCCAAGGGCTCCCCGCCTGGGAAGAAGGGATGGTACTTGAAGATCCCGCCGTTGAAAATCGTGTTGTCCCACTTCCGATCAAACATGGCTTGCACGTTGTCCGGGTTCTTCCAGAACTCGGATTGGACCAGGACGAACTCACGATCAGCCTTTGGCCAGGCATTGGCATCCTTCGGATCCACGATGATGGCACCGAACATGCCACGGGCGACGTGCTGAATCATGGGGCTCGCGCCGCAGTGGTAGAAGAACACGCCAGGCTTCTTCGCCACGAAGGTGAACTTGTGTGTCTCGCCCGCTGAAACGGTCTTGTGGTAGTTCTTCAAGAAGTCGAGCTCGGCCGCATGAAAGTCCATTGAATGCGGGAAAGAGTTATTCTTGTCGCCGATCAGGGTGAAGTTCACGGTATCGCCTTCGGTGACCCGCACGACCGGGCCAGGCATCTGTCCGTTGAAGGTCCAGGCCTTGTATTTTGTCCCGTTCCCGTCAACGACGATTTCCGTTTCCATTGCAGTGAACGTGACTTCGTGGACCTTGGCCCCTGCGGACCCTGGCATTGTGATACATCCGCTGGCTCCCAGTAGGACAGCAAGTCCTAGGGTGGATGCGAGTAAACGAAACCTCTGCATAATAGCCTCCCTTTAGTTTGGTTTTATGGCACAGAAAGCAACGCAGCGAGCGAGTACGCCAAATTACATCCCCTCCCACCCACTCGTTGAGCAGTCGCCGGATGAACTATCTATCAAATCTTGACGAAAAAGTACAACAGAATAGCTTCCCTCTGGTTGCTCCAGAAATTTCTTTTGTCACCGGTGTATCTGAATCATTATGACTTACACAATATTAGAGGCAACTTCTTCTAGTGCCCTGCACAATGCGTACCATTGGTCACAAATCGGTCATGATGCTGCGGTGCTATTGAGTTGCTTCCATCTATCATTTCGAAAAATTTGGGGTCTTTTGATTATTTAGAGAGATGGTTGTTTGGAAGTATTGATTTCAATAGCTGAGGCGAGGATGGTTGGAGGGCAGGGGAGAATCTAAAGAGATACACCCTGTATCTAATTCGATTCAGCTCGCAAGCTTGGCTCAGGAATCTATTTCTTCTGATGGTTCTAGACCGTGCATCAGTGGTAGCCGGATTGACCTGTCACAATCAGACCAGAGAAGTTGAAGAATTCATGAATAGGGCATGTTTTTCTGTGCGATGGCGATGTTTCGCTGAAACCCATGGATTTTGGCCCTGCGAATCGGACTCTGCTGAAACAGGGTGGTAAAGGTCTGTTCATTGAGTCCAGACAGTTCATCGAGGTTGGGCGCGAGGGTCGTCGGAGAGGGTTGGAACGTAGTCTCCTGGGTCGGTTCGGCGCGCAAGTTGAACGGGCACACATCGAGGCAATCGTCGCACCCGAAAATCTTGTTCCCCATGCCTCGCTGGAGGTCAGGGGAAATCATGCCGTCATCTCCTCGTAGTTCAATGGTCAGATAGGAGATACAGCGGGTCGCGTCGACCATGTAGGGTTGCACGATCGCGCGTGTCGGGCAGGCCTGAATGCAGAGGGTACAACTTCCGCACAGATCCGTGGCTGGCTCGTCCGGTGTGAGTTCCAACGTGGTCAGAATTTCTCCCAATAAGAGCCAGGAGCCATGGTCGGCTGACACGAGATTGGAGTGTTTCCCGATCCATCCCAGACCGGCCCGTTCTGCCCAGGCCTTCTCCATAATAGGCCCAGTATCCACATACGACCGTGTGTGTGCCTCGGGCGCAAGGGAGGAAATTCGTGCTTCCAGCTGTTGGAGCCGTTTGGTCATCACCTTGTGATAGTCCTTTCCCCAGGCATACCGTGCGATGCGACCGTAGCCAGGCTGCTCGTTCGCACGATGTTCGGTGAGGTAGGTCATACCGACGGAGATGATCGATCGGCAGCCAGGAAGGACCTGACGGGGATCAGCACGTTTCTCGGGTGTCCGTTCCAGCCAGGCCATCGTCCCGTGATGGCCACGCATGAGCCACTCCGTGAGGCGATGAAAGAGACGTTGAAGAAATGGTGACTGAGCCGGATGAGGTTGCCCATCAGCAGGACTGGCTGGCCCTTGCTCGTCGGATACTGGCGCGATGCCGACGGCATCAAATCCTAATGCCCGCGCTTCTTGTTTGATGACCTCTGCCAGCGACATGGAGGATAGGTGGACCGATTACTGAGAGGCGCACATGAATCGAACGCTGAACTTGACCGAGCAATGGACAGACTGGCATTGGCTGCACGCACCGGTGATCTTGGTTTTCCAGTTGGTTTCCTTTTCATCGAACCGACACTGGAGCTGGCCCCCTTTCGAGATTGTCGTCCACGGATGTGTGGTTCCCGGTATCGTGGCGACCTGGCATCCCTCCGGGAACGGAACCTGACAGGGGCGTGCGGTCTCACCTTTATCCATGGCAAAGCTGCATGACAACTCTGTCGTTGCTCCGGTCTCCTCCATCTCTTGACCCTGAGCGTTAGGGGAAGAGGCCATCAGCGTCAGGAGCACAGCAGAGCACAAGAGAACTGTACCGTGTCTTGATCTCATGGACGACGATGCTAGCATAGTCCTTTGTCTTGCGGCCATGAGGGGGCACGCGTAAAATCACCACCAGCTTCGGTTGCTATCCCAAGGGAGGTCGTATGCTGGCGACGCGAATCACCCAAAAAGAAGGGATGTTTTATTTCATTGCCTACAACGCCGGTGAGTTGTTGGAAAAGGTTCGCTTCACGAGCCGGTACTATTTTGAAGGCGAAGAGATCGCACAGACCAAGATCACCGAACACGATGAGGTCGCACAGTTCATCGCAGGGATTGAACGGAGTGAAAAGGGGTTTCAACGCGTCCTGAACCGGCAGAAGATCAAACAGATTGTCAACTTCTATGAAACCGTCGTGGCGCAACCGATGATTCCCGGCACGGTGTTGCTCTTTACCGATGAAACGCTCCGGTTCCAAAAAGTAGAAGGCTCGGAATCGATCGGCCACCTGAGTGAGCCAAAGGGAAAGTACCTGGTCATTGATGGGCAACATCGCCTCGCCGGGCTGCATTTTTTCCATGAGAAACATCCAGACCAGAGTCTGCAGGTCGAAGTGCCCTGCCTGTTGTTCGACGGACGGAGCGCCGACTTTGCAACGGAGATGTTTGTCATCATCAACTCAACCCATACGCGCATCAACCGGTCCCATCTGGTCGACTTGTATGAGAAGGTGTCATGGGAGAGTCCTGAAAAGAAGTTCGCCGCGAAAGTGGTCAATCTGCTCTACAGCGAGTCCGACTCGCCGCTTCAGTACAAGATCAACCGTCTCGGAGGGCGGAGTAAGCAGGAGAAATGGATTCTTCAGTCCGAGGTGTTCAACGAACTGTTAAAACTAGTCACGGCCCACAAGCGCTGGATCGAATCACATCTGGATATGAAGTCCGATCGGTGCTATGCATTGGTGCGGGACTATCTCAAAGGTGTCAAGGATGTGATGGAAGAGGTCTGGGGACAGAATGACCGCTACATGTTCACCCGCGATGTTACGCTCAAGGCATTAATTCGAGTACTAGACGACCTGATTGTCGATCGTAAACTGATTAGCGCCTGGGAAGAACAACGCTCACACCACCCATTCGCCGAGCTGGTCAAGCCTTGGGCCACGCTCACAAAGGATTTCCGCGCCGATGGATTTTACGAACGGTTCCCTGCCAAAGGCCAACTTGAACGGGTTCGCAAGATTCATCAACGGCTGCTGGATGCAATTACGGGATAAATGCCGTGGAGCCTTACCGGTTGTTCTCTGTCTCCTGATTAGTCAGATTATTCTGTGGATTTTCGTCACAGGGCCACATGGTGCATGGGCGGCGGATATCGATCGTCTGGACGTCACGACTGAGGCAAGGGGCGGGGTTCGCGCGACGGCCAGAGTGCTCTTCCCGGCCAAACCGGCGAGCGTGCAGGTCCTGTTGACCGACTATCAGCATTGGCCGGACTTATTTGAAACACCTATGCGGGTGGCAGAGTGGAACATTCATGAGGGCGTGGCGACCGTCGACCTTCGGATTACCCATTCCGTTATGCCAGGCGAACATCGACTGGTGACTGAATCGAGGACCTTGCCGAACGGTGTCCTGGCCACTGATCTCAAGTCCGGCGATTTCAAACGCTATCATCGGGTGTGGACGTTACAGGCGGTGGGAGATGGGACTCAGACGTCAGCGGATTTCGAGCTGGTGGTCGAGCCGGCATTCATGGTGCCGGATTGGCTCGTGGCGATGGTGACCAGACAGGAATTGGAAACGCACTTCCGTCTCCTCAGGCAGAAGCTCCTCGAGCGGGCCGCCAGATAATTGATATGAATCCGACTTCAAAAGAGAACAATCGCGATAGAGCCGTACTCTCCGGCCTCTACGTCATTCTTGATCCCTCAGTCTGTCCCGATCGCCCACTGCTGGATGTCTTACGGGTTGCTGCCTCGGCTGGAGCCAGGCTCTTTCAGTATCGGAACAAGACTGCGTCGATGAAGGTCGCCTATGCGGAGGCGTTGTCGCTAAGGAACGCGGCGCGGGACCTTGGTGTCTGCTTCATCGTCAATGATCGCTGTGACTTGGCGTTGGCGGTCGATGCAGATGGAGTCCATCTCGGGCAAGGAGATTTGCCGCTTGATCTCGCGCGCAAGGTGATGGGGTCCGATAAATTGATCGGCATCTCAACGCATCATGCAGAGCAAGTGCAAGTGGCCACGGCTGGTGGGCCGGACTATCTTGGTTTCGGTCCGATTTTCAAACCTGCGTCGAAACTGGACCATGATCCGGTTGTTGGGATTGCTGGGCTGAAGGCGATCCGCTCACTGACGCCGCTCCCGATCTTTGCCATCGGTGGGATTGCGCTCGATCATGTCTCCGAGGTGATTGGTGCAGGAGCGAACGGAGTCGCGGTGATCTCTGCCATCCTCAAGGCCCCAGATATTCGTCAGACGGTCAGCGACTTTGTCGCGCGGCTTTCAACACCAACTTCGACAGCTTCGTGACGGCAGCGGATCGAGCAAGATGCAGGACTGAGGGGCGGAAACGCTTTGGCATGCCTGGTTCGTAGGGGAGTGGTCCAATTACCGGGACGCCGGACTGTTTGCGAAGGATCTCAAGCGTTGAACGCTCCTGAGCGCGTGCGAGGGCCGAGCGAACGGGGTGCGTTCGATTCAGCACGAGCGCAATGATTCGAATCTTCTGTCGCCGGAGGGCGTCGATGGTCAGTAAGGCATGGTTAATGCCGCCCAGGCCGGATCGCCCAACGATAACGACCGGAAGTCGTAAGTGCTTGATGAGGGCCATCACATTCTCACGTGCCGTGATGGGAACCTGCACGCCACCGACCCCTTCCACCACCATGCATTCGTATTGACTGGAGAGCAGGCGATAGATCTTGCCGATGGTGCCGAGATTGATACTGGTCCCATTCAGCTGCGCTGCGGTGAGGGGAGCGACGGGGAGCTCGAACGAATAGGGACAGATCGCTCCCAGGGTGTCTTCGCTTTCGATGATGGACCGTAACCGGCCCGCATCCGACTGAGTCTCTCGTCCTGGCGACACTCCAGTCTCGATCGGCTTCATCACGCCAACGGTCAACCCGCGTTTCGTCACGTGCAAGGCCAGTGCCGCTGAAACCAATGTCTTGCCGACTCCCGTATCGGTGCCGGTGATAAATATGCCGTGATTCATCCGTAAGAGCTCATAGCCTATAGCTTATAGCATATGGTCACGGGACTGAGGCGAATCATAGGTCATTCAGGTTTTTCGGCTATAAGCCATGTGCCATTTGCCATCATTGCTGTCCAAGATAGCCGAGACCGGGTGGCAGCCCACGTGATTTGATACGGGTTTTGGACGAGGGATGACGGGTGTTCACGTTCGTGCCTCCTCATGCTGTCCAAGATTACGCGAAGGCCAA
>JAOUGT010000081.1 GCA_029865485.1 Nitrospira sp. | reverse complement strand
TGGGAAGTGCCATTGCCGCTTTCTCATACGGGCGTGTCCACATGATCCCGGCCATCTTCATGCCATGGGCAGGGTTCTATTGGGCCAAGATGTTCCTTTGGCGGAGAGTGATCACGGTGGCAAAATGATGAAGGGTCGATTGTCAAGAACGACGTTTCTTGGATCCAGATGTTCGTCGTGACGACGTGTGTGCTTGGCGCTCCAGAGCCGTAACGCGCTCCTCAAGCTTGCGAACCGTTTCTCGCGTCTCCGGAAGCTGAAAGATCCCTCCCTGAATCCGCAAGGCTTTGTCTCGTGGCATGGCGGGGATGCCACCGACGACTTGATTCGACTCAATGCTGCGATTGACTCCAGACTTGGCCGCAATCATCACCTGATCCCCAATCGTCAGATGATCGGCGAGTCCGGCCTGACCGCCGATCATGACATACCGACCGATGGTCGTGCTCCCAGCGATGCCTACCTGTGCGACCAGAATACAGTGCTCTCCGACAGTGACATTGTGAGCAATTTGGACAAGATTATCGACTTTGGTTCCCTGTTTGATCAGAGTATGGCCGAGTGTGGCACGGTCGATTGTCACATTGGCGCCGAGTTCCACATCATCCTCAATGATGACACCACCGAGTTGCGGGATCTTATGGTGCCGGCCCTGATGTTGGACATAGCCGAACCCATCAGCCCCGATGACCGTGCCACTATGGACGATCACGCGAGCGCCAAGGGAACACCCGTCGCGGACGACGACATTGGGATGGAGCACACAATCATCCCCGATCGTTGAATCTGATCCAACAAAGACTCCCGGGTAAAGGGTCACGCGGTTCCCGATTGTCACGCGGTCGCCGAGCGTCACAAACGGCCAAATGGATGGGTCGGACCCGATCCGTACATCAATCCCCTGCGTGACTTGGTCGCCGATGCCTCTGGGAGGCGGGGTCTGGACAAAAAACTTCTGTGCGACCCGTGCGAATGCCAACATGGGATTGTCGACCACGATTTGAGGCGTGGCCAGGTCCGGCTGATGTCGATGGATCAGGAGGGCTGCAACCTGCACGTTCGCCGCAGCCTTTGCGATCTTGTCATTGGTGACGAAAGACAGGGCGTGGGGGTTGGCTTGGCTGAGGCTTGTGAGCGAAGAGACCTGGGTCTGGAGGTCACCATGAACGGTCCCTCCAACGACTTCATGGATTTGGGCAAGCGTAAGCGGTGTGGGTCGTTGAGGCGTACTCATCGTGTTGCACCCTTCTTCTTGCTCTTCGATGTCACCGGTGACGCTGCTTTGGGCTTCTTTGAGGAGAGAGGTTTGGATTTTGCCGAGGCCGGCTTCTTTGAAGCGGATTTTGATGGGATTGGCTTTTTCAAGACTGACTTGCCCGAACTGGCTTTGGATGGTTTGGCCGAGGCCTTGGGGGATTCCGTTTGGGCATGGGACGGCGATTCAGCGAGCCGTCGTTGGACGTAGGCAGCCACTGATCCGACGGTGCTCAGTCCAGGAAGGTCCTGATCAGGAATTTGAAGTTTAAATCGTTCTTCGATCTCGAAGAGCAATTCGATCACGGCGACGGAGTCGAGTCCCAGGTCATCTCGGAGGTGGTGGCTCTCCGTGATGGACGCAGGGTCTCGCTTGAGGTAGGTGGCCAACGCATGCACGATTTTTCCCGTGATCGCGGGGTCGATTCGTTCAGTCATCATGAATACTCCTTAACAAGTGGAATGAGAGCCTTCGCAGTCGAATCTGCGAGGAGGCGCTTCACGATCAATCAGTCATTACTTACGCTACAAATTTCTTGAAGACCACCGTGGCATTGTTGCTGCCGAATCCAAATGCGTTGAGAAGGGCATACCGAATTTTGCGTTCTTGGACCGTTCGACGAATGCCGTCCAACCGGCAGTCCGGATCTGGCTCCTCGTAGTTAGCAGTCGGGTGAATCTGTCCGGTATGGAGCGCCAGCGTGGTGGCAACAGCTCCGATTGCGCCGGCTGCGCCAAGCGTATGACCGACGAGGGACTTTGTGGCATTGATGGCAATCTTGTCCGCACGATTCTTGAAGAGGTTCCGGATCGCCTTTGTCTCAACGGCATCTCCGATTGTGGTCGATGTCGCATGGGCATTAATGTAGTCGATCTGATCGGAGCCGATCCCGGCTGATTCCAACCCGATCTTCATGGTCATGCTGATCTCCAGCCCATCCTCTTGAGGAATCACCATGTGGTAGGCCTCACTCGTCGCGGCATATCCGGCGAGCTCGGCATAGACTCTGGCCTTCCGTTTCTTGGCATGCGCCAATGATTCCACGATGAGTGCGGCTGCCCCCTCGCCCATAACGAAGCCGTCTCGACGTCGGTCGAAGGGGCGTGACGCGCGTTCAGGAGCATCGTTAAACTCGCTGGAGAGCGCGCGCAGAGAGCAGAACCCTGCAAAGACCAGCGGGGTAATACTGGCATCGGCGCCAACGGCAATGACGACGTCGGCCTGACCGGTGCGAATGCAGTGGAGCGCCTGGCCGAGGGCATGAGCACTGGATGAACAAGCCGTTGAGATGGTGAGGTTGGGGCCCTTGGCTCCGTGCGCCATCGCAACAATTCCCGAGGCGGAATTGAGCGTAATGGTCGGAATAAAATTGGGATGGACGCGATGAGGGCGTTGGGTTTTAAAGAGTTGCGTAATTTCGCGCTCGCCCATGACCATCCCGCCCATACCTGCCCCGACAATGACTCCGACGCGGTGGGGGCGTTCTTTCGCCATATTGAGATCCGCGTCAGCCAAGGCTTCCTTCGCTGCAACTAAGGCAAACTGCGCATAGCGATCGACGCGGTTGGCTTGGGTGGTGGTCAGGTATTGTTCTGGCGCGAAATTATGGACCTGGCCTGCTATTCGAGAACGGTAGTCTGACATGGGGACCCATCCCAAGGAGGGAATGGCAGTTACACCCGAACGACCGGTCAGGGCTGCTTTCCAGAACTCGCTGACGCCGATTCCGATCGGAGATATCACCCCAAGACCTGTGATCACAACACGTGAGGCCATGCTTCTCCCTCCTTATAGTGGCGCCACGGCGCCTTTCTTACCGGAAGACCGGTAGACAGTCAACTAAGAAACGGGTGTCTAATGGCGAACTTTTAGCAATAAATACAGACCGAAGCTCAAGAATAGGACATTCGCCATCCACCCAGCGAAGATGGGGGCCAGGGCTCCTCCTCGTCCCAGCGCAATGGCGATGGAATGCGTCGTCCAATAACAAAACCCCACAATGAAGGCTTGTCCAATTCCCACCGTCATACTTCCTCCGCGGACGCCGCTTCGCCGCAGACTCAGCGCAATTCCGACGAGGACCATCACGATCGTGACCACGGGCAATGCCATGCGATCGTGGTAGTCGGTGAGCAGACGGGAAAAGGTGAATCCTTCCTGGCGAAAGCGGTCAAGGTAGTTGTGAATTTCCCGAAAGGTCATCGTTTCAGAATTTCCCACGAGTGAACTCGTAAAATCGTCGGGAATCAACGGAAGGCTGATGGCGTGTTCCGAAAATCGATCCAACTCCACGTTCTCGCTCGAGTGAAATTGGCGGTGATGTCCATTTCGGAGGATCCACCCGTCAGGGGCATAGCGGGCTTCTTCGGCCTCGGTAATCCGGTCGAGCTGGAAGGGGGGGCGAAAATAAAAAATGCGTATCCCTCGCAAGGTTTTGCCTTCGGCATCGATTTCAGCCACCTTCATGAGGCTGTTGGCGCTGATCCGAGCCCAAGGTTGAACGGCTTTGAGGGTGACAGGCGCCGGTTTCTGCTCGATCTGGATGGCCCGGACCTCTTCAGCCTTTTCGGAGGCGAGAGGGATGATGGTCGAGCTGAAACTGAGGAGGATCAATGACAGGCCGCTGGCAAAGAAAAGAATAGGAGAGGACATCCAGAGCAGGCTCACTCCACAGCTTCGCATCGCCGTAATTTCATTGCTGCGGGAGAGCAGGCCGAGTGTCAACAGTGTGGCGACGAGCACGGCAAATGGAGCGACCTGGAAAGAAATCGAGGGAATTTTCAGCGTGAAGTACAAGAGGATGGGCAAGATGCCGGATTCATAGTGAAGAAATCGGCGGACTTTTTCAAAAAAATCGATGACCACATAGATCGTCACGAGACCGGAAAAACACATGCCGAAAATTTTTGCATATTCGCGAAGGATATATCGAAACAAAATCGTCATCGTTCTACTGCCTGCTCACTCGGTAGAACAGCACGATGGTGATGAGCATGAAAATAACGTTGGGTAGCCACGCACCCCAAAAGGGATGAAGGATCAAGGCGGTCACTAGAAAATCGCACCCGACATTGAGGATGTAGAACGCGATGATGATGCCGACACCAACGGCGAAGCCCCCAACACGACCGGATCGTTTCGACACGATCCCAACCGGTACGCCAAGGAGGCAAAAGATAAGCGAGGCCGTCGGGAAAGCTAAGTCCCTATAGTATTCCATCATGCGCCGAAGCGCGCCGGCATCCTTGCCGTCGGTTTCAGCGAGGCGTGCCATGATCTGGTCGTACGAAGGGCGTTCCTCAGTCGCGGCGTAACTACTGAGGTTCAGGTTGATCTTGATGTCATAGCTGGCAAAGGCAATCTGTTGCGACTGATCGACCTGAGGCGGGCGGCTGTGAATCATACCGTTTTCTAACTGCAGTGCCACGTGGTTATGTTCCGCATCCATGAAGATACGATAGTGTTCCGCCACAATGACACGCGGTTCATTGGGAAGCCGTTCATCCGAGATGAAGATGCCGGGAGCCGGCCGCCCCTGTTCACCTTCCGGAACGTAGATCATCATGTTTGGAATCGGCTCGTTGAAGGTCCCGCGTTCCAGGGCGAGAGCGAGTTGGTCCTTTAGGAGATTGAGCGCGACCTTCTTCAGATTGAGGGAGCTCCACGGTTGGCCCCACTGAGATAAGACCAGGGTCAAGGCAAAGACACAGGCGGAAAACAAGAGCACCGGTTGTGACAGGCGAACGAGGCTCAGGCCGGCCGCTCGCATGGCGATCAGTTCTTTGTCGAAGGACAACCGACCAAAGGCGGTGACCGAGGCGATCAGCCCGGCAATGGGAAGCGTAAGGACGAGCCCGGAGGGAAGCAGCATGGCAATCACTTTGAGAACGGCCCAGATCCCGACTCCTTTGGAGACCAGCAGTTCGACAAGACGCAGCAGTTCTCTGGTCAACATGACAAAACAGAGGGCACCGAGGCTGAGCCCGAAGGGAGACAGAAGCTCGGTGAAGATGTAGCGATCGAGTAGTGTGCGTAAGATCACAGGGTTTCAGAGATGGAGAACGTGTGGACACTATAGGAGAGTCAATCTCCCTTGTAAACACAGGAGAAAATCTTGTCAGTAAAGATTCCCTTGACAGAGGAGACGCCCTATGTTACATGCAGCGCGAATTTCATCCTACTACAGATGATGGGTTCTGTGAGCGATTCATCACTCCTTCAGGTGCCCGTCCCTATTCTGCCAGCCAAGCGCGTATTCGTTGCATTTTCCAGTTTTCATTTTCCCTATTCGAGTAAAACGTGGGTGGAGACGCTACGTAACTATTGGTCGTTGTTGACAAAAGGAGGAGTCCGTGAAGACAAAAGGTACGGTCAAGTGGTTCAATGATCGAAAAGGGTTTGGGTTTATCCGGTTGGATAATGGGGACGACGTCTTTGTTCACTACTCGGCATTACAAGGAGAAGGATTCAAGACCCTCAAAGAGGGTGAGAACGTTGAGTTCGAGATCGTACAAGGAGCCAAGGGCCCGCAAGCGGCCAACGTCCTGAAGGCGGCCATCGCCGCCTCATAGTCATTTCTTCGTGTGCCTTGTTGCGTGGAAGGACTGCTTCTCCTGGTAGATGGGAGGAGTAGTCTCTTCTGCCGCAGCAGGGTTCCTGCCTGATTCCCTCAATTTCTAGACAAAACTCATTGAGACTGTTAGCGTTTGGCTGTTCTGTCACATGGAGGGCATGTTTGTGCCACCGGATCGAGGCCGTATCCTTCAACAGGCGCAGCTACTGGCGTCTCGAGGCCAGTATGAGGCCGCGATTGCTGAGTGGAAGAAGCTCGCCATCGACAGTTCTTCAGACGGCAGCATTCACAATACCATCGGTGATTTACACTTAAAACGGAATATGCCCGGCGAAGCGGCTACGGCCTATCTGCAGGCGGCGTCCGCCTTTCGGGCGGAGGGAGCAACCCTTAAAGCTATCGCTGCGTACAAGAAAGTCCTCAAGTGTGATCCGACGCGATATGAGGTCTACCGGCACCTTGGGGATTTGAATGTGGAGCGAGGTCTCACCAGCAGCGCCGTGCAGGATTATCTCACGCTTGGGAAGTATTACCTCAAAGAACGTCGTGGGAAGGACGCACTTGAAATCTACAGAAAGATCATCGCGCACGATCCATCAAACCTCAGTGCACAGCAACGTGTCGCCGAACTCTGTATTCAGGAAAATCAACAGGATGAAGCGACGAAGGTGTATCTTCAACTGGGGCGAGAGAAATCAGCGCAGGAACGATACGATGAGGCGAAGGACGCCTATCTTGCCGTTCTGAAGATTGATCCACAGAACAGTGAAGCGGCGCAATTCGTTGACAGCCTTAAACAAGGCGGGACCGGATCGGTGAAAGCGGTCAAACCGAGTGCTTCTGCATCAGCTCAGAAACCAACAGAGACGGTTGATCTGCTGGCCGAAGCGGTTCGTCGTATTACTGAAAAGCAATACAACGGTGCAGAGGCTATTCTGAACCAACTGTTGACGCGAGAACCTGGAAACCCCCAGGTCTGCCAACTTCTGGCTCGGTTGCACTTACAACGGGGGGATGTGCAAGTGGCGGTCGGGGAATATCGCTTTTTGGCCGGCGCTGCGTTGCGTGCGCACGATTTGGATCTTGCGGAATCACTGATTCAAGAGGTATTGACGGTGGAGCCGAACTCAGTGCCTCTGTTGGAACTCAATGGCGAATTGCATGAGGAAAAAGGCAACTCCGCAGAGGCCGCATGTCAATACGCCAAGGCGGTCGAAGTCCTCTTAGCCCATCCTGAGCCTGGAATGGAAAGTCTCCATGAAGAACTGTTTGAGAAGGTGAGAGCCCTATCGTCAGATGCTGACTTCGTGAATCAGTTAGCCGACCGAGTGAAGAATGGGGTAACAGGAACACTTCATGGGGAACAGGAGGTAGCTCGGATCGAAGCGGCATCTGGAGATCAACAAGCTGCTGTGGTAGCGGAAGAGCTGGGAGAACAAGAGACACAGAAGATTGTGATCGTAGGGGCTGAACCAGATGCCGTCTCGAGTTCTGCCAATATCTTTGCCCAGGAGTGCGAGTCACAGGTCCTTGGCGTGGCACCAGGCTGGGAGACGGAACCACAGGTGGAGTGCCCCCCCTCGGAGCCGATGCTCCGTCCCGCAGTCAGTTCCCCGGTCACACAGCCGTCCGTCCTTCATGAGACCACACCTGTGAGCAATCAGCCGTCGGGTATCGCGCCGACTTCGGCCACACCAGTCACGACGCCTAAGGGGATGGTGAAGGAGGCAGCGGCCCCCCCGCCCGACTACGAGACGTACTATGCACTGGGAGTGGCATACAAGAATATGGGGTTGTACGAAGAGGCGAAGGCTACGTTCCAGGTCTCCATGGGCAGTGATGCCTTCTATCTCGATTCGGCCTTGATGACCGCGATCTGCCTGAAGGAAGAGCAACAGCTAACCAAGGCGGTCGTGGGACTCGAAACCGTCTTAGCCGACCCTCGATGTCAAGGAGCGAAGGGGCAAGCTATTCGGTATGAGTTGGGACTCCTTTATGAAGCGGAGGAACAGTGGGAGAAGGCGGCCCTGGCATTTCAAGCGATTCCTTCGTTTCACGATGTCCCCCAGCGCTTGGCGGCGCTCAAGGGAAAACATAGGGGAGGGGATGTCGGTTTTCGGTATGCCTCGTAAGCTCTCACAAGTCTTCTCTCGCACGATCATGCTTATCTCTCACCGCACTTGATTTGGGGCCGTTCCACCCTCCAACACAGCGGCAATGTTGTTCAGACACACCAGTCCCATCCGAACGCGAGTCTCCAGTGTGGCGGAACCGAGGTGTGGAAGCAGGACGACATTCGGGAGACCGCGTAACGCTGCCGTGACGACCGGTTCGTGCTCATAGACATCCAACCCGGCACCCGCAATGGTTCCAGCTTCAAGTGCAGAGACCAATGCGGCTTCGTCGAGCACCGGACCGCGTGAGGTATTGAGGAGAAACGCTGTGGGCTTCATCGTGGCCAATTCCTGTGGGCCGATGAGATGCTGTGTTGCCTGCGTGAGTGGGACATGCAGGGAGAGAAAGTCGGACTCTGCCAGTACTTCGGGCAGGGATCGAGATACCCATGTGACGCCGGGCGGCGAAACAATGGAACGACGTCCCGCATAGATCACGGGCATGCCAAATCCGACAGCGCGCCGCGCCACCGCCTGTCCGATGCGTCCCATTCCGATGATCCCGAGCGTCTTGCCTGATACCTCAGCACCAAGCATCTGGGTCGGTCTCCACCCTGGCCAGGTGGCGGTCCGGACCCAGGCATCACCTTCGACGACCCGTCGTGAAACACTCAAGAGCAAGGCCCAGGTCAGGTCCGCGGTCGCTTCCGTCAATACATCCGGCGTATTGGTGACGGCGATGCCGCGCTGTGCGGCGGCAGCCACATCGATGTTGTTGTACCCCACCGCATAGTTGGCGATGATCTTCAGTCGAGTCGTGTGGGACAAGAGTGATGCGTCGATGCGATCACTCAGTGTGCAGATAACGGCGTCAGCCTCCCTAAACCCTTGCCGAAGTTCAGTGGCAGTGGGTGGCTCATCCGAGGGGCCGGTGAGCAGACGGTAGTGGCGCGGGATGGCCTCAATCACGGGTGGAGGAAGGAGACGAGTAATGTAGAGCGCTGGTCGATTCATGCTATCTGGCCTGTCTACGCATTCTAGGAGATTGTGTCCTGAATCGACAACAGCCTTGTCCTTTCCAGGTCTGCCGTTTAGAATGTGATCGTTCCCATGGCATCTTCCACACTGATTCATCCGACCAGTTCCCGCGCCATCGCCAACGATCTTCGCGCCCTCCTCGGCTCATCGAAAGTCAAAGACGATCTGCCGACCATTACGGCGTATGCAGTCGATGCCAGTATCTATCGGATCCCGCCGCAGGCCGTCGTTCTCGTGGAATCGGAAGATGATATTGCGGCAACGATTGGGTATGCAGTCTCACGCGGCATTCCCCTTACCCCTCGGGCCGCCGGCACGAATCTCACCGGGTCTGCGATCGGCTCGGGTATAATTCTCGACGTCTCACGGCTGAATCAAATTCTGGAGGTCAACCGCGAGGAACAATGGGCGCGGGTGCAGCCCGGAATGGTCTTGGCGGAACTGAATCGGCAACTCAGCTCCCACGGGCTGATGTTCGGACCGGATCCGTCGAGCGGGGAGATGTGCAAACTGGGCGGGATGATCGCCAACAATTCTTCCGGACCGCATACCCTGCGCTATGGATCGGTGAAAGATAATGTGCGGAGTCTTCGACTCTGCCTTACGTCCGCCTCATGGATCGAGGCGCGTGCCTATGGGCTCGACGATCCTGCACTCGAACGTTTGCTCACCGCGGTGCCGGCTTTGCGGGATGTGCTGGTGCTGACACAGGCTCACGCAGACCTTATTGCTGAGAAACAACCGACCGTCAGTAAGAATAGTTGCGGATACAATTTGTTTGGGATCGCAGATGGGCTTGCGCGCGGCCTGTTCGATATGCCCAAGCTGTTTGTCGGCAGCGAAGGCACACTCGGGGTCGTCAGTGAAGCCAGGCTGACCTTAGTGAGGAAGCCGTCCTCCACGCTCACTGCCCTCATCCACTTTACACACCTGGAGGAAGTCGGTGATGCCGTCCCGCGGCTCCTGACTCTCCGACCGAGTGCGTTGGAGGTGATGGATGCCAACACGCTGAACCTCATTGGGCGGGGGGTACATGACATTCCGCCGGAAGCCGCAGCGACGCTGCTGCTTGAACTGGACGCCGACTCACTAGAGATAGATCTGCATGATCAGGCTGAGGCCTTGGGCGCGATCTGTCGTCCGTATCGGATGGCTTCAGCGCCCACGTTCGCCTTCGATGCCGAGCGGCGAGAACAGCTGTGGAAAGCACGGAAAGCACTGTACCCGACACTGTACCGATTCGATCCGAAGAAGAAACCAATCAATTTCGTCGACGATGTGGTGGTGCCGGCTCAACGTATCAGCGAATTGATTCGGTATCTGGGGGAATTCTTTGAGGGACAACGGGTTCCCGTGGCCGTCTTCGGCCATATCGGCAATGGTAATGCACACATTGTTCCGCTCTTGGACGTGAACGATCGTGGCGATTTCGAGAAAATGGTGCAGGCCTATCAAGAGGTGCATTTGACGGTGTTGAATCGTTTCGGTGGATCGATTTGTGGTGAGCATGGAGATGGTCGCATCCGTGCCGAGTGGGTCAAACGCATGTTCGGCGACGAACTTTATGATCTGTTCAAGCAGGTCAAGCAGGCGTTTGACCCTGGTCAGGTGTTGAATCCCGGCATCAAACTCAGCGAGGCCTCCTTTACCGAGCATATCGATTACACGAGACTCTCCAAATCCTGCGCGACTTGTGCAAAGTGCAACTCGGTCTGTCCTGTGTACGATGTCTTTCAATCAGAAGACATGAGCTCGCGAGGCTGGTTCGAGATCGTGACGGCGAAAGACTACAGTTACCTCAATTCGAAGCGGGTGGTCGAAGCCTGTTTGAACTGTAAGTCCTGCCGCACCATCTGTCCGGCCGGAGTCGACGTATCGGATTTGATTCTCCAGAAGCGTGCCGAGCATCCCAACCGATTGGCCGGTTGGATCTTTAGGCTCCAGGCGAAGAGCGTCTTCTTTGAATCGTTCCTGCGCATTCTGGGAACGACGCAGCGTTTCTGGGACCAACCCCTTGTCAGACGAATCTTGGAACGGGTCACGGGACCGGTCATGAAGAGGCTGGCCCCAACGGCGCGGTTGCCGCACGATCTCCGGTTGCCGAAAGTGGCGTCACGACAGTTGCGAGAGCGGTATGCTCAGTTGATTCCCAATGAAACGGACTCTTCTCCGACTCGAACCGTGGCCTATTTCCATGGCTGTGCGGCTAATTACTTTGATGATGGAGTCGGCGATGCGGTGATCGAGGTCTTAAAAAGGCACGGTGTCGAACCGGCTCTCCCGCCGCAACGTTGTTCAGGGACACCGGTACAAACGTATGGCCATGTCGACCTGGTGCGTGATGGAGCCCGATTCAATCTCCGCTCCTTGGCGCCCTACAACACGATCGTCACCGGCTGCGCCTCCTGCACGCTCATGTTGAAGGACTATCCCACACTCTTTGCCGAGGGACCTGAGAGGCTTCAAGCGGAAGAGCTGGCCAAGAAAGTCGTGCATATTTCTGAATTTGTCGCCCGGTCTTCGGAGAAGCCTCCGATGGGCAAAACCGGTGGGATGACGAAACACGTCACCTATCATTCCTCCTGCCACCTTCGTGCGGCCGGCGTGATGAAAGAGCCACGGCAGGTGTTGGCGTCGTTGCCTGGCGTGAATTACGTGGAAATGCAGGACGCCGATCGCTGTGCCGGCGGCGCCGGGACGTACCTGGTGAAGGACTACGAGACCTCGCAGAAGATCTTGGAGAGAAAAACCCGTGCGATCACGAAGAGCGGTGCGAACGTGGTGGCCACGAGTTGTCCGGCTTGCATGATCCAGCTCAGAAACGGAGTAGAGGACTCGGTCCAGGTCAAACATGTGGCACAGCTCCTTCAGGAGGCCTATCGGGCCGGGGAGTCTGAGCAGAGGTGAGTCTGACTGTCCGATCGTGTATAGTACCCGGCGACCCAATATGGGGTGGCGAGGTCGTGAGCGAGGTGAGAGCATATGGCGTCGGTGCAGATTTTTGGTCACGTCCTACAAGCAGTGGTTGAAGACAGTGAGGTGACAGTTCCGGTGAGCGCACCGACCACGGTCAAACAGTTGGTTGAACACCATCCTGCGCAGCTTGGAGGATTGCTTCCCTATCTTGCCAAGCGGGAAGTTCTGATCACGATCAATAAGAAGATTGGCTCGGAAGACTCACCTGTTTGTGACGGCGACGTCGTCAAATTGTCCTTTCAATCCCGCGTGTCCTACGACGGCAACCGTGATATCCCCACCTAGCCCTAACAGGATGATGCGGAAAAAGGCCGCCAGCGGCGTTCTCGCGTCGCTCAGAGACTCAACGTGCGAGACACAGTACGATTCGCCTCTTCGCTCGCTGCAGCCTTGCTGGACAGCCGTTTTGCGCATCCTGCATGGCTTTTCAGCCCCGTCTCAAACCTCGGTATCCATAACGAATACAGAAATCAGAATGAGTTGTTCCGCAACCTGCTAAGCCGCAGTGGCGTGCCATCTCATATCAGCTTCTCGTCTCACCTAACAGGCGAATGCTCTCTCACCCCGATAGGAAGGGACATGATTTCCGAATAGGGATCCGTGTAAGCTGCTACGATCTGAAGTTTGGCTATGTCACACACGAGTCCATTCCCTCTATACGCACAAGTCCTGTTGGCCGTTCTGTGCGGAGCGGCGTTAGGCATTGTCTTCGGACAAGAACCCTATCTGAATGGCCTGCGTAACGAGCAGCTGGGAAAACTCGGGCTCTGGGTGGTTTGGTTGCTGAAGACCCTCGCCGTGCCGCTCATTTTCTTTGCGATTATGGATTCGCTGATTCGCGCCACGGTGCCTCTGCGCCAGGGCGCCAAACTCATTGCGATTTGCCTCGTCAACGTTTCCGTGGCCATGCTGATCGGCCTGACGATCATGAACCTCTGGCAGCCGGGAAAATCCTGGCAAGGTCATGTGGAAGAATTGCTTCAAGTCGTGCCGGGCACGACGCTCAAACCGGCGTCGACTCCGTCGGACCATCCACTCGAAGACTTGCTCGCCTATATTCCAAAGACGATCGCCGATCCATTCGGCAGCAACAATATCATTGGTGTCGTGCTGCTGGCCCTTGGACTTGGGATCGCCTTACGGTGGGCCGGTACGAGGAGCGGTCAGACCGGCGGAGTATTTGATCGCGTTGCCTGGGTGATTGAGCGCACCTATGGGTGGCTGGTCACCATTCTCTGGTGGGTCATTCTGGTCATTCCGTTCGCAGTATTTGGCGTCGTGGCCAACGTCGTCGGTAAATCAGGGGTCGGAGTCTTTGCGACACTGTGGATCTTCCTCGCTGCCATGCTCCTGGGACTGGCGGTACATGCACTACTCTATTATCCGCTCGTCGCGTGGGTCATCGGGAAGAAATCACCGAGGGTGTACATCGGGCAGGGCGCTGATGCCATTCTGACAGGGCTCTCCTGTAACAGCAGTCTAGCCACCGTACCGATTACACTTCGCTGTCTTGAGCGAATGAAGGTCTCGGTACAATCAGCACGCCTGGCCGCCTGTGTGGGGACGAACCTTAACAACGACGGCATCACCCTGTACGAAGCGATGGCCGCGCTCTTCCTGGCCCATGCGCTGGGTTACGATTTGCCACTGTCCAAGCAGATTGTGATCGTTGTGGCCTCCATCATTGCCGGTGCCGGCGTCGCCGGCATTCCCGAAGCCGGCATGATCGTCCTGCCGCTCGTCCTCGCCGCAGCCGGTCTGCCGGATCAGGTCATCTTGGCCGCGATTCCGCTCATCATGACAGTGGACTGGATCATCGCCCGCGCCCGCTCCGGGGTGAACGTCATGAGCGACATGCTCGTCGCCATCCTGCTCGACGTCGGAAAGCCGGCACCGGTAACGAA
>JAOUGT010000080.1 GCA_029865485.1 Nitrospira sp. | reverse complement strand
CAGGTCATCCAGCCAGAATAACTTGTTCGATTTTGCGTTCTTCATGGTCATGCAGAACCCCCTTCATTCGCATAACCATTGAATCATCAATGACTTATCAGTTCAATAATTGAGTTTGGACCCTAGGACATTCCGACATAGCCCTTTCGCTTTGACTCGGTTTCCTGTTCTCCGGAGCTTAGTTCTTTCGTCCCTGTCACGAGGCTTTGAGTCGTAATCGGCTGCCAGCGCGGAGTCTTTCCTATACATTCGTCCCCCTACCAAGTCTACAAAATTGTTGGAGTATCATACTGGGAATGGTTTGTGTATCAATGAGTTTTGACTTATAGTGTAGCCGTATAGTCAACTGTGTAGTAATGGTGAGCGTATGGCTCTGAACATTAGAAATGCGGAAACGGAAAAGCTGGCGCAGGCTATTGTGGCGCTGACCGGGGAAACAAAGACCGAGGCCGTGACGACGGCGTTGAAGGAACGTCTTGAACATTTAAAGCGACGGCGCAGGCGGAAGCGACTGGCGGACGAGCTGGATGAGATCGCGCGACACTGCGCCTCCCTGCCTTTGCGCGATAGGCGTACCGACGATGAAATTATCGGTTACGATGAGAACGGGATGCCTGCGTGATTGTGATTGATACGTCTGCCGTGGTGGCGATTTTGCGGGATGAGGCGGAGCGGCGGACGTTCAATGAGGTCATAGAAGGAGCCAAACGGTGTCTGATGTCGGCAGTCAGTTTCGTCGAGGCGTCGATGGTGATGGAAAGCAGAATGGGATATGACGGATTGAGGGATTTCGAGTTGTTTGTCCTGAAAGCGGGAATAGAGATCGTGCCGGTAGATGTTGAACAGGCGAACATTGCCCGGGGAGCGTTTAGAAAATTCGGTAAAGGCAGACATGCGGCGAATCTGAACTTCGGGGACTGTTTCTCCTACGCATTAGCAAAGGCCACGGATGCGGCCCTGTTGTTCAAAGGCCATGATTTTTCACGGACAGATATAGAGGTAGCGGTGAAACAATGATGAAGATGCTGATTCCGGTTAACGTAGGAAAACAGTCGATAGAAGCCATGGTCTTCTCGGTGCCATTGAGTACCTGGTTTCGAGTCTGAAGAAGCTCGGGTGTCCACTGCATCTGGTGCTTGCTCACGAAGCGACTGGATTGATCATCGACTCTAGGAACATCGCCTGACCCACCAGGTTTCTGTTGCTTTCCATATATGATCGAACGTGGTGGTGCGAGCAAGCTTGGTTTGCCGGGCTGTCGCATCGTCCGTTCCACCCTCCCTGATCGGCTTGCCGCTGTTGTGATACCTATGGTACCGTGAAATTTACGTTGTAGCAGTGCGGTGCATGATGAAACCTGGAGTGTCTATGCGATCGGTCTTGACGGTGGGAGCCTGTTTGCTGGTGAGTCTAATGGCCTGGTCTGGGCTGTGTGGGGCGGAAGAGTCCTCCACGATTGCCAAGTCCGAGGAGTATTTCCCTGATACGGTCGGGAGCCGCTGGACCTATCGAGGCCAGATCAGCGAGGGACCGTTGCAGACGATTGAGCGCAAGTTTTTCGAGAATGTCTCCACGGTTTCTGGAACCAAGACCATCAATGGAGTTGCGGTGACCGTGTTTCACGATACGAATCCGGGCAATCATGGCGCGTCGGATAGCTTTTATCGTCGAGATGTGGTCGGGATTGTCTATTATGGATCGGAGCCGGGCACTCCGCTGGAGAAGCAGATCACCCCCTATCAGATTTTCCGGTTTCCCCTCAAAGTCCCGTCGTCGTTCCAACAGTTTGATCGAGCGGGGCTCGATTTCGGAAGCGATATGGACCGTGACGGAACGGATGAAACCGTGGATACGCAGGGGTGGAGCAAGGTGCTCAATCGGGAAACCATCACGGTTCCAGCCGGAACGTTTCAGGACGCGATCAAAGTCGAAGCGCGCATGAACATGCGCATTCACCTGTCCGGTAGCAAACACACGGTCTCAGGCATTGATGTCATGACGGCATGGTTTGCCAAAGGGGTCGGCCTCGTGAAATATGCCGAGCGCCAGGAATTGTCCGCCATCAAGGAAGACCGCGGCGTGGTGACAGAGATCACGGAAGAGCTGGAAGAGTACGAGATCAAATCCGCCAAGACTCACTGAGTCGATTCGAATCCTCGACGCAGCGTATTTTCACTCGTGATACGCGTGATCATGAATTGGGCTAAATAATCTTCCCCGCCCGCCTTCGCGCCTACCCCTGAAAGACGGTGCCCACCGAAGGGTTGCCGAGCGACGAGCGCCCCGGTGATTGGGCGATTCACATAGAGATTGCCGACATCGAACTGTTCACGGGCCAAGGTTAGATTGGCCGGGCTTCGTGAATAGATCCCGCCGGTCAGGGCATAGCGTGTGGCATTGGCCATCTCCAGCGCCTCCCCTATGGTTGTTGCTTTCATGACCACCAGCACTGGCCCAAAGATCTCTTCCTGCGCCAACCGATCGTTCGAGTTGACGTCGGCGAACACGGTTGGGCCCACGAAACACCCCGGTCCTTCTGTAGCCCGATGAACCACCACTCGGTGACTCGCCATACCCAACGCGATGAACTCCTCGATGCGCCGCTTCGCACGGTCGTCAATCACGGGACCGACTTGCGTGCCGGGATCGCATGGATCGCCCAGCGTGAGACTCATCACGGCGTCACGCAGCCTCGTCAGAAACTGATCATAGACGCCGTCCAATACGATGGCGCGCGAGCAAGCGGAACACTTCTGGCCCGCGTAGCCCGTGAACGAAGCGACCACGCCGGCGATGGCCTCGTCAAGATCCGCAGTGTCGTCGACAATGATGGCGTTTTTGCCACCCATCTCTGCCATCACCCGCCGCACCATGGTTTGACCTGGCTGGACTGTCGCGGCGTCAGCCCATAACCCCAGTCCCACATCTTTCGATCCGGTGAAGGCGATTGTGGCGATCTCCGGTCGCTCGGACAAAGCCTGTCCGATCTCAGGGCCACCGGGGAGGCAGAACAAGACATCGGCTGGCACACCGGCTTCATGGAACAGCTCCGTCAACAGCACTCCCAACAAGGACGCGCGCTCGGATGGCTTGAAGAGTACAGCGTTGCCCGTCACCAGGGCCGCACTGATCATCCCCGCTGGAATCGCCAGGGGAAAGTTCCAGGGAGCGATCACCGCGGCCAGGCCACGGGGATGATACCACCGCTGATTCGTTTCTCCGGGATACTGTCCGAGTCGCAGCGGCTCATTGAGGTGTGCCATCTGCTGAGCGTAGAACTCCAAGAAGTCGATGGCCTCCGCCACGTCGGCGTCGGCCTCACGCCAGGGCTTTCCAACTTCAAATATCTCCCAGGCAGCCAGGTTGTACCGGTGCTCACGCATGAGTCCCACCGCGCGTCGCACCACTGCGATCCGTTCCGCTGCAGGCCGTCGCCCCCAAGCCGCGCTAGCCGCTACCGCTGGACCGACTGCGGCGGCCACGTCGGCCGGCGAAGCCGCCTGAACAGTCGCGACGAGTTCGTCGGGCCTCGCGGGATTGCGCGACGTGATCAGCGAACCGGTGAGGCGTTTCCCCAGAACTCGCGCCGGCCAGGTTCGCCCCAGGTCGGTTCGCACCCGGTCGATCGCAGTCTGCATGGCTGTACGGACTTCCTGCTTGGAGAAATCGCTGTGTGGTTCGTTGCAAAACGAATCGCGCTCTCCGGAGCGTGGTACCGTGGAAGCAGGGACAACCGGCGGAGCGAGCAGAGTCGCCAACGACTGCGACTCCACATACTCTTTCCGGAGAAACGACTCGTTCGACGTGTTCTCCAATAATCGCCGGACCAGGTAGGCCATGCCTGGCAGTAATCGGCCGACCGGTGTGTACAATCGCACTCGCCGCCCATGCGCAACCATCGCATACTGAAATGGTTCCGCCATCCCGTAAATCATCTGATACTCGACCGTCTCAGGGCTGCACTTGAACGTATCTGCTGCTGCTTCTATGACAGCCAACGTGCGCAGATTGTGCGTGCCGAACGCCGGACGGATGATCTGACGATGGTCCAGGAGTAAAGGCACGAGCGCCTCATAGTTCGCGTCGGTCTCCGCTTTATGCTCGAACAGCGGGACCGGCCACCCAGCTTGGCGATAGCGCACCGTGTCCGAGTCCCAATAGGCCCCCTTCACCAGCCGGATCGTGATCGGACAATTCCGCCGCTCCGCCCAGGCGATGAGCGATCGAATATCCTGGTCGGTTTCCCGATGATAGGCTTGCATCGCCACGCCGGCATGGGGAAATGTCCGAAACGCTGGTTCGTCGAAGAGGGTCCGGAACATCTCGAGCAGCAAGGTTTTCGTCTCTGCCTGCTCCATGTCGAAGATCAACCCGCAGTCGAGGGCCGCTGCCTGTTCTACGATTGGGTATAATCGGGCTGCCGCGTCGCGATAGGTACCGACTGGGTCGATCGGATCCAACCGCGAGGTCAATGCGGAGATCTTCAGTGAGAGTTGCGCCCGCGGCAACGAGCCGAGATGATCCCGCTCCAACATCGGCGACGAAGGCCATGTGCCAACGGTCCGGCCCAACTGCGTCAAGGCGTCGAGGCATCGGTCCCGATACTGGTCTGCCTCGACGTCGCTGATCGTGGCCTCGCCGAGCAGATCCATCGACCAGGCACGACCGTCTTTCCATAAATTCGCCAGGACTGGCAGTGCCTCTTCCACCGAACTTCCGGCGATGAAGGTTCGGGCCATCTGCTCGATCTGGTGACGGATGGATTTCCCCGTGAGAGCGGCCCCGACACGTGTCGCCGCCAAGGCTTTGAGGCCCCATTGCATCCCGAACACCTGGCCATGGAGTGTTCCAAAGTGTTCTTCCGCCAACCGCACGACAGCCTGGTCCGAGGTGACGGCAGGGAGCACATCGATGAACCGGAACAGCTGAACTTTGAAGGCAGGATCTTTCATCGCCAAGTTGATCACGCTCTGTGACCACCAGCGACTGTCAAAGACGGTGGGGGTGCGACCGGCGGACGACTGCGCCAGATATTGTCCGATTCGGAGTATGGCTGGTTCGAGTGCCGATGAATTCGTCGTCATACCGTCTCCCCACCGGTCGGCCAGCTTCCGTCTTCAGTATACCCTCAACCACCGTCAGAGGGGCAGATTGTCCGAAGAAGCGAGTTGAAAACCAGCGTCGGTTTCGCTACAGTGCAGCGACCGCAACACGTTCACCGAACTCCCGTTTGCCATGGTGGACCTCGCTGGGGTTATCAGCTGGAGGACACATGGCCGAGACGGATTGTATTGCCCAGCCCCTGCCATCCAGATTTTCCTATGTAACGTGTCTTCTCTTCTGTGCCGTCGTCGTCGCCACGGTCGTGGGCATTCCTCTCTACGGATACTATATCGGCTATACGCTGTTTGACTGGATGCACTTTTTTGTCATGTATGTCGTGACGGGAATGGGGATCACGGTCGGCTATCACCGGCTGGTCGCGCATCAAAGTTTTGACTGCCCCGATTGGGTCAAGCGCCTGGCGTTGATCGCCGGCGGATGGGCGTTGCAAAACTCGGCGCTGGTCTGGGGCGCAGACCACATTCGCCACCACGCCCGTACGGACACCGACGAAGACCCCTACAATGCAACCAGAGGTTTTTGGCATAGCCACTGCGGCTGGCTCTTCTATAAGACGTCGCATCGTCTTGGGAAATATGAAATCCGACTCCGCCGCGATCCGGTAATTCTCTGGCAGCACCAGTACTACTGGCCCATTGTCGCCTCCGGCCTTGTCGTTCCGTTCTGTGTCGGACTCTGGTGGCACGGCACGCTTCTCGGGGGCATCAGCGGGCTCCTCATGGGTGGCCTGCTCCGGATGTTCATGGTCCTCAATTCGACCTTCACCATCAATTCTCTCTGTCATATGGTCGGCAGACAGCCTCACGGGACACAGGACAGCAGCCGAGACAGTTGGTTGATCTCCTTCATCAGTTTCGGCGAGGGCTATCACAACTACCACCATACCTACGCCCGCGACTATCGGAACGGTCCACAGTGGTACAATTTCGATCCGTCTAAGTGGATCATCTACGCGCTCTCACTGACCGGGCTGGCCAGCAAGTTGCGCCGGCTCGACTCCTCGGTGGTTTGACCCTCACCGCACCTTCCCCGGTCGGCACGTCACGGGTAGCCCGACCGGCCCATATTATTTATCGTATCCCATCGTTTATGATAAGAACGTCTGCGAGTCATGCTGACTCGATTTCCATGTGCTTACATGTCATGAACGGCGAATTTAATCAGATGGGAGAATAGATATGGCTGACGATCATGGGCATGGGGCACAACAGCCCCAGGCAAAAGATAATTTGATCCCAGGAGTCAAACACGTCGTCGCGATCAGTAGCGGAAAAGGAGGCGTCGGCAAGTCGACGGTTGCCGCGAATCTAGCCTGTGCGCTGGCGGTCGCTGGTGCAAAGGTTGGTCTCTTGGATGCCGATCTGTATGGCCCCAACATTCCGATGATGATGGGGAGCACCACTGGACCGGAACAAAAAGACGGCAAGATCGTTCCTGTCGAGAATCACGGGGTGAAGCTCATCTCCATGGCCTTTCTGGTACCGGAAGAAGCGCCGCTGGTGTGGCGTGGGCCAATGGTACATCAGTATCTCCAAGCGTTCTTCCGCGATGTGCTGTGGGGAGAGCTCGACTACTTGCTCATCGACTTGCCTCCAGGAACCGGTGATGTGCAGCTGTCTTTGTCTCAGATGGTTCCGTTAGCTGGTGCGATCACTGTGACCACGCCGCAAGAAGTCGCGCTGTATGACGTTCGTAAAGGTATGGCGATGTTTCAGAAGGTGAATGTCCCGCTCTTGGGTCTTATAGAAAACATGAGCTATTTTGTGTGTGGTCACTGTAACGAGCGGACGGAGATCTTTTCACACGGCGGTGGGGAACGGGCGGCCGCTAAATTGGGCATCCCATTTCTTGGACGTATTCCGATCGACCCGGCGATCAGGGATGGTGGAGATACCGGCCATCCGATCGTGGTTGCCAATCCGGCGTCTCCACAAGCCGGTGCGTTTCGAGATATTGCCAAGAAGCTCATGGATGAGCTCAAGGGGGCCGGGAGCAGCGGGTCGTCGATCGACAGTCTGCTCAAGAAGATCAAGCAGCCGTTCAGCACGAACTGATCGGCCTGACGTTGGAGGGAAAGACATGGCGGAGTTTGTACGGGTCGCGGCGTTAGCCGATATCAAGCCGGGGCATGGGATTGTGGCAGAAGCCCAAGGGAAGACACTGGCGGTGTTTAATGTGGATGGGACGATCCACGCGATTAGTAATACCTGTTGCCATCGAGAAGGTCCCTTGGGAGAAGGGGAGCTGGACGGTCAGGTTGTGACCTGCCCCTGGCACGGTTGGCGATTCAATGTCACCACCGGTGCCTGTGTGAACAATCCATCCGCCAAGGTAGAGGCCTATCCGGTGAAGGTGGAAGGGAGTGACGTCAAAGTCTTGCTGGATGTGTGACGTGCGTCACCCCTCCAGCGTCAATCTGATGTAAGGAGGACGTATGGCGGTCTCGGCTCACGATCAGACGGATATCGCGGCAGCGCTCGTACGTCTCTATGTGTTTCTGACGCAGTATCTTGATCGCTGTACGGATGAAGCGGCTCGGAACAGCTATCCGGATTCAGAATTGCGGAAGCATTTTGATGAGACTCGCCGGCAACTGATGGACATTCTGTCGGTCAATCCGGTCGTGAAACGGAAACTTACCGAAGAGTGCGATCGAATCCTGCATTTGGGCGCGTCCTGTTTGAAACTCGGTGCACCCGATGCGCAGACCCGTGAGGCCATTGAGGCTGAGCGGGCTGTTCTCAGGAGCAAGACCATTGCACTCAGTGATCTGGTGGCTGTCTTTAGAGCGTTGGCATAACCGATGGGACAGGTGGGGCTGGACAAGCATCAGCTCGCCGGGCTGGATCATCGGGAACGGGGATTCAGCAGGCCGGTGGAGTTCGAACGGGCGGGAGAAGGTTATCGGGCCATCCTGCGGTATGAGAGCGTTCGCGTGACGACGGAAATTCATCCGACCCAGGACGACGCGCTCACTATCTTGATCCAGACCTTGCAGGTTCAGGGCTATCGGCAGCTCAAAACTCAACGGAGTTTTCGCGATGGCATCTATCTTGGCTCCCAGGAGCTCTGGGTGGAATATCCCGATCCGCCGCAGGCGGAGCCGGAGCCGTCCGGGTTCTTTGAAAAGCTCAAAGGCTGGTTCACGTCGCGCTCAACGAATGGGTAGCACACCATGAGCTTTGTTCCTCTCGATCAGCTCCGGTCCTCCTCCGCTACCACCCCTCACCCCTCACCCCTCACGCCTCACTCATCGTCGATCAGTTCTTCCCGTCTTCCCGCTTGGTTTAAAGTCACGGCGAAAACCGGTCCTGACTATCTCGATATCAAGCAAACCATGGAGCGGCTCAAGCTGCACACGATTTGCGAAGAGGCACGCTGTCCGAACCGATGGGAATGTTGGAATGCCCGTACCGCAACGTTTCTGATTCTTGGCGATATCTGTACCAGACGCTGTCATTACTGTTCGGTAGAGACGGGACGACCGAACGCGGTGGATCATGATGAGCCACCCCGGGTTGCAGAAGCCATCCAGGCGCTTGGATTGCGCCATGCCGTCATCACGTCGGTGAATCGCGACGAACTGCCGGATGGTGGGGCATCCGTCTTCGCCGAAACGATCAGACAGACCAGACGGTTGAATTCAACCTGCACGATCGAAGTGTTGATTCCGGACTTTGAAGGGAATGAAAAAGCGCTTGCCGCAGTGTGTGCGGAGAAGCCAGAGATTCTGAATCACAATATTGAGACGGTGAAGCGATTATTCCCCTCAATTCGCCCGCAAGGGAAATATCAGCGGTCGATCGACTTGTTGGCGAGGGCGAAGCTGCAGGGAATGACGACGAAATCAGGTCTCATTCTAGGGATGGGAGAGACGATAGCCGAAGCGCGTGAGGTGATGCGCGATCTTCGAGCCGTCAATTGCGACATCATGACGGTCGGCCAGTATCTCCAACCGACGAGAGAGCATCTGCCCGTTGCCAAATTTTATGATCCATCCGAGTTTGCGCTGCTGAAGGAAGAGGGGCTTGCCATGGGCTTCAGCCATGTTGAATCAGGCCCACTGGTGAGAAGTTCCTACCACGCAGAGCAACAGGTCTCACGGTGAAGTATAGAGTATGGTCATAGGTGCTGCGTCACTAGCCACAGTGCCCGTCAATTCAATATGAAATTGGGATGAACAGGGCTCTCTCTGGTCAAATAGAAACTGATTGTGCTACTTGGGCAGCTGTAGCGGGAAGGGGGTCTTCATGGATGCGCATTTAGTTTGGCCGTATCCTACGACATATTCTTCCACCTGTGAATATAGTATAGCCACAAAAGAACTCAAACTTTGTGCCAGAGTAAGTTTGAACCGCTGACTGCACATGCCTATCCTGGATCACTAATGTTACATATTCGTGGCCAAATGGTATTAGCAAAGGCAGTGGGAGAAGTAGTGCGAGACTCACGCCGTGCCATCGAAGGTGTTCCCCATGATACTCCCAAATCTCACCGCCATCGATTTGTTTGCGATGATTTGGCTCTCCCCATTGACTAACCACGTAGTCGGCGCTTAAAGGTTCGCCTTGGTGATGGGATAAAAAGTGCTTGCCTGTAAGAACGGGGATGTTAACAGGAGTTGAATGATCTCCGGTGATACTAAAACCTATCCCGATACATCCCTGAAGAAATGTGCATGTGAATGCGATTAAGAGAGGCCTGAGCAGTGAAAAGATACATTTCACGAAAATGCCTCGATTGACCATATGTTGTCCGAAACTACCGCACAGCCGTCAACGGCTCAAGTAATTTGATGGAAATGAATGGTAATGATGAGGGAAGGGAATAGGGTTAGGCTGAGTTCCCGGATCGGCTGTGGAGAAAAATAGAGACAGGCAACTTTACTGAGGTCTTCTAAAGACTCAAGCCCTAGGCGCGGGCTGGATGCGTGAACATTATGTTTTCCATGTCGAAGCAGGTCCTCGTGCACTCGGATAAGACACCGTGCTTTGCAACCAATCCCTTCATTTGTGGAGGAGCACCACGGCGCATGACTGCCAGTGAAGGTTCCTACGACACTTCATGCTTCTACGCCCACCAGTCGGTACTCAACTCGCCTTTTTCCGTTCTTCCTTCAATCGCTCGGCGATCCACAGCTTGATCACCGATTGTCTCGTGACTCCAAGCCGGCTTGCCTGAGCATCCAGTGAGTCGATGATCCAGTTGGGAAAATCAACGTTCACTCGTCTCTGCTCATGTCCAGGGCGGCGTGTTTTCGAGAGGTCAAGATGAGGCGTCACATCTTTCCCCTCATCAAATATCTTCTCGAGATGCCTGGCTTTCATAATAGAGCTCTCTTTCTTCCTTTCTGGATCTTCGAACCGAAATCAACCGAACGTGCTTCCTCCGATAGGTAAAAAAGGCTGACCAGAGTTTTTTCCTGTGAATCGCGATGAGCACATATCGAGGTTCGTCTTCCGTTCGTGCTGGGATTTCGAGCCGGTCCTCGTCTTCCCACAGCTGTTGAGCCTCGATAAAATCAATTCCGTGTTTTTCAAGGTTGGCCTTGCTCTTCGTCGCATCGAACTCGAATTCCATGCTGGTATAGAAATTATACCTGTTGAGAGAGGTTCGTCAATGCCGGAGGATACGACCTTCACTCTCGCAATCACCAATCGCTTTCCGTTTACATCCTGACAGCACACAGCGTTGGGCGATCAACGGAAGGAACTGTGTGATGTCTTGAGCGATGTCATTCATGAATTGATCGGCGAGTGTCTGATCCTCAAAACATTCGTATACGTCGTCGAGAAAGCCGCCACGCAGGAGTGGGTGGGAGAGAAAGTCCTGGCCAGGGCCAGTTGCGACTTCTAGTGGGTATTCGGTCACATCAATCCGTTCGAGCTCCAGGCATTCGAGCCACCCCCGCGCTTCTTTCGCCGACGGGCGTTCGTTGAGATAAGCCTGGAATCGCTCTCGCTCCATATTCAGTCCCTGCCGGATCATTGCCTGATCCACCCGCTGCCACAATGAATCAAACGTTCCATAGGACGGAAAGGTCAGGACGATCTGGCCTCCCGGTGCAAGGTGCGTGATCAATCCACGAACGGCCTGGAACCTCTCAGGGCGAAAGAACATCACCGACAGGTTTCCCGTGATGCGATCAAAGGTTGGCAAGTCAGGAGGCAGGGAGCGCATGTCCATACACGCAAAGCGGAGCCATGGCAATTGTGAACCTTGAATAGCCCTCGCGCGGGCAACTTGCCCCGCACTCAGATCCACCGCGAACACGTCCCCAGTAGGACCGACATGTTCAGCCAGATAGAAAGCAGGGATTCCATGGCCAGCGGCTACATCGAGGATCCGTAGGCCTGGCCGAAGATCGAGGTGCTGCAGTAATGATTCGGCGAACGGTGTAGACCAATAGTCGTGCTTGGGAAGATTCCAGCGAGAAGTAGGAGGATGGTTCATGTTAGAGACGAAATCAGGCTTGCCGACACTCACGTCGTATTGTTCCTGCTCGTCCGAATTTTTATCATGCCGAACAGCAGGTCTCCCAAGACGTAGAGGCAATGGTCAGGACCTGCAAAGTCGTCATTGTCAGTGCTTATCCGAATGACATGGAGATTGGAATGGGCGAGACAGTTGCAAAGGAATAGTCGACTCTCATGCTGCGAGTACTTCTGTGGTTAGGCTCGAACTCTTGAATCAGAACATTGACCACAGCCACTGGTTGGTGACCTCGTGGTGGAATTGCACTTCTGCCGGCTTGATTAAGGTGCCGAGCTGCTTCGGGCAACGGTCCGCCGCTATCTGCTTCAGCTCGGCAAACTTGTCGCGTACCTCCTCACCGTACAACATCGACGTCAACTCGCTCGACTTAAACAGTCGAATCGCATCGATGATGTTGCCCGGCAAGAAACGGGTGCTGCCGCGCTCGGTCTCCGCATCTTCCTGTGACATAGATCCGTCGAGGCCAGTGCGAATAAGGGTGTAGAAGACCATGTACGGATTCGCATCGGGGGCGACCGACCGGACCTCAATGCGCGCCGAACGCTCATTGCCGAGTGGGATACGAACCATGGCACCACGGTTGATCGCGGACGCTGAGATCTGATTTGGCGCTTCGTAATGAGGATCGAGACGGCGGTAGGCGTTGACGCTCGGGTTTAGCACAAGCGCGATATCGTTCGCCGAAGCCAGGATGCGGTCGATGACGTCCCAACCAACTTTCGATAGTCCGTCCTTGCCCGTGGGATCGTGAAACAGGTTCTTGCCGGCACGAGCGATACTGATGTTCGTATGCATGCCGCTGCCGTTCACGCCGGTGACTGGCTTCGGCAAAAAGCTTGCCGTAAGGTCGGCCTGAGCGGCGACCTGTCTACACAAGAGTTTGTAGAGCTGTACCTGATCCGCAGCGACCAATGCATCCGAGTATGAGAAGTTCATTTCGAATTGGGATGGTGCAACCTCCGGGTGATCCTTCTCGTTCTGGAAACCCATCGCCCGCTGCACCTCGGCTGCGCGATCGATGAACGTGCGCAGAGCATCGCCCGGCAGAGAGTGGTAATAGCCACCGGTCGAGACAAACTCGAACTTGCCGGACTCAGTGTAGCGCCGCTCGGCATCTTTGCCCTTGAAGAGAAAGCCCTCAATCTCGGTCGCAACGTGAAAGACAGTGCCGTCTCTCTTGTAGGCCTGCTCGCACCACTGTTTGAGTTGTAGGCGCATGTCAGCTCCGTATGTCTGACCGCCGCGCTCGAGCACGTCGCCGAAGACCACGACCTTGCCCGGACCAAAAATGTCAGCGGGTACCATATAGAAGGCCGTCCAGTCGACGGCGAGGCGCAAATCGGACTCGGCTTGCTGCGAAAATCCGCGGATGGAGCTGCCGTCGAAGGTGAGGTTGTCACCGTTCTTGAGTAGGAACTTCTTGTCGTAGTCCAACATATGTAGGCGGCCTTCCAGGTCCGTGAAGCAGACGGTCACAGCTTTGATGCGCTTTTCGTCAGAAAGATACGCCTGCCGTCGTTCCCTGATCTCGTCAGCGGAGACCCGACCTAGCCGCTCTTCTTTATAAGAGAGATTCATGTCCTCAAGTTTGTCGTACGGGATTTCAAGAAAGTCTCGAAGCGAAAAGTTACTCATGTGTACACGCTCTGAGATTGCTCGGAATTAATTTCCACATCTGTCGCAAGTGGTACTAGTCAAGATTCGAATACCGTAATGGTTAAATGTTTCTAAGTCAATATCTGAACTAGGGAAGGTCTGATTAATTCACGTTTTCACTCGGCCAGCTGTTCCTGGACTGACCACCAGGGCAAATTCAGTGGGTAGCCGCTGTTGCGAGAGCCTGTTTGTGAAGCGCACCCATCGTGCGATGGCCCACGGCCCGCCTCCGGCCCCCCATCCTCTACGTTCCCGCCAACAGGCGCCGTCGTGACACATAGAGATTTGCTAACCCGCAGCTGATCTGGAGCCAGTGAGTATTCTTTGCCAGCCCCCGGTACCGGACTTTGGCCCAGCCGAAGATCCGCTTGATGACCAAGAACGCATGTTCGACCTTCGCCCGGACCTTTGACTTCGTGCGGTTCCGGCCCCGCTCCATCTCACTCAGTGGTCGATGCCGGTGCGCTTTGGTCTGGACGAAACTCTTGGCCTTGGGCGCGTGCTGCCGGATCACGTCGCGTTGTCCACTATAGGCGGCATCGCCCCACACCCGTGTTTCCTCTCCATGCAGCAGTTTCGGCACGACGTGGCTGTCATGGACATTG
>JAOUGT010000272.1 GCA_029865485.1 Nitrospira sp. | reverse complement strand
GGTTTCGGAAGAGGCATGTGAGTTGTTCATCAGCTGTGGTCGCTACCCTGAGTGCCCTGCTCTTCGTCCCGGATCTGGCTCCTCCTGTTGCCTTTGTCGCCAGCGTGCTCGGCCCGCTCATCGGTGCAGATCTGCTCCATCTTCGCGATATCGAAAAGATCACCACGGGCATTGCCAGCATCGGCGGCGCCGGCACCTTCGATGGGATCGTGTTGTCGGGAATTGTGGCGGCGTATCTGGCGTGAATCGTTCACAAACTTCGGGGAACCCTGCGTCTTCTTCGAACCAACCTCCCAGTACGTTCAAGCCGCCCCCGCTTGTTCTGATGCAATAGGCAGCAGTTCATTCATCAGCTTTGGGGAGTTACGCCGCACGTACGGAGATAGGCATGTATTGGTTAGTTCAGACCATTTTTCTATCCCCATGATGTAGAAGCATTTCGTGCGAATCCACTTGCCCCACGCTCGGAGGTACAAGTGTTGCTCTACCTTCCACCCACGACGGCAATGCGTGGCCTGAATTCGCATTTGGAACGATTGCTGTCCAAATTCATAGACAACGCTTCGCTGGTTCGAAGCAGGAGACCTGCTCGATCAGCGGATTGTCATCCAAGTCTTTGGAGGAAGCTATCATGATGACATTGGTAAGGACCTTCCGGGCCGTAACAGTCATGCTCAGTTTTACGCTTATGCTCACCGCCTGCGGAGGCGACGATGGAGGGAGTCCACCGCCTCCTCCATCAGCCCAGGTTACAGTCTCAGGAACTGTGCAAGCACCGGCTGGCCAAGTGGCGCTATTTAGTAAGCCAAGTCTGTGGGACCGAGCAATCGCTCTGCTTTCCCCGGAGGCCATGGCAGCGCTTACTGGTCTCAGTTCCGTACCGGACGGTACAGCGGTTCAACTCATCCGAATCGATGACGCCGGCAATGTGACTGCGACTCTTACCTCAACATCCGTGTCGGCTGGCAAATACTCTTTTAATCTCACCAGCCTGGGCCTCAACCCATCAAGCAACCTCCTTGTGCGCGTCATCAATTCAGGGGCGAATGCTCAAATGCGCGCCTTTGTAACAGGGCCCACCGTGGATCTCGATCCAATCTCTGAAACCGCTGTCCGCCTTGCCCTGGAGCGAATCGCTCTCACACCAGGCACGACGTTGAATGGGTTCACGGTCACGGAACTTCGTGATATCACGGGTGCTGTCAATCAACTCGCTGTCGTCAAACGACTCGGCGCTGGTCTCAACATTGAATCGACTGTTTCAGCAATCAAGAGAGAAGTTGCGAGTGAGACGGGACTGACAGGATTTATTGTGGCTGCGGCCGCCCCTGGCGAGAGCACTGAAGGTCCAGGAGACATCGGCAATTACTTCCCCCTGACCCAAGGCAACACCTGGCAGTTCCAGGGAACCCATTCGGAAACGGGTCAATACTCCAACACCGTGAAGGTCGCTGGAACGAAATCCGTGGGGTCAGTCACGACCACCATCTTGACAGAAAATAATCCGCTCAACTCTCGCGCTGCAGAGGAGGTCTACTATCTCAAGGATTCACGAGGAATCTGGAATTATGGCAACAGCGATTCCTCCGATACTCTCTCCCCAAGTATCATTCCTTTTCGCGAACTTCTCTTTCCTCTGAATGTCGGTGTGACCTCTGAGGTCGTGAACAAGAAGGGGGTGAATTTTGGTCAGGATTTGGATGCGGACGGCAAGAATGAGACGGCCGACGTACTTTCCCAGGTCACAGTCGAGGCATTTGAGAATGTCACCGTGCCTAAGGGTACGTTTACGAGTGCCGCGAAAGTGGTCCACAAGACAACGATCACCGCGTTTCCTTCTACAGGATCGAAATCCGTGAAGGTTATTGGAACGCAAACCTTGTGGTTTGTGGTCAATCTCGGGGCTGTGAAACGAACACTAGAGGTCCAGGCCGATGGGCAGGCAGCGGAAAGCGTGACGGAGGAATTAGTCAATGCAACGATAGTCAACTAGTTTTCATACCAAACAGAAGGAGAGTAATGATGAGACCTAGACTCAGCTTCATACTGTCGTTCCTTGCTATCATCCTGGTCCCGGCGCTTGCCTTCGCCCAAGTCAACTTTCCAAAGAACAGCTACTACGTCGGCATGGGCGACAGCGTCGCTGCCGGAGAAGGTGCGATGCCCGTCACGAACGGCTATGTATATCGGCTGTACAGCGAAAGCGTGTTTGGTATGAAGAAGGAAATGGACTTTCCAATATGGGAACCCGGGGCGCCAGAAGCTGGGATCTGCGCGATCACCAGGTGGCGCAGGTGCTCTGTGCCGAGCCTGAGCAGCGGCCGACTGTTGTCACCATCACAGCCGGGGCCAACGACTTCTTCAGGAACGATCCGGATGTGGTCAGTAGTGCGCAACGCGTCGCCCAGGCCGTTGATTTGCTGCTCAATAATGACGGGGTTCTAAGTCCGAATCTTGGAGCCACCTCCGTTCTCGACCCTGTCACGAATCAGAAGTGCCGCGCGCTCAAGAATGTCACCATCCTGGTATCGAACTACTACATCATTCCGCACCCAGTGCCCGAGGTCTTCCAGTTGCTTAATGCGGCGGTACAGGGATTCAATCAGGCGCTCGGTTTCCTGGTGCTGCAGCAAGTTCTGGTGCCGACGGGGTCAAGAATCGCGGTTGTGGATCTGTACACACCATCCCTGGGGCGGCAGGGACTCGTAACAATCCAGCGGAGGTTGGGGTATACCGGGCCCTTCGATTTCGACATCCATCCGACCAACCTGGGTCACGCCTTCATAGCCGGCGAGTTCAAGAAGGTCTGGAATAGCCTGCCGTAGGGCTCCAGATCCTTCAGCGTATTACACGTTCGGCACGTCGCGGGATTGACGAGAGGATATCTCGAACGATGGGGTTCGGGGAGCCATAGTTTGCTGGCTCACTCGAACCTCAGTTCACGATGCGCCGCTTACGCAGGGCGAGCACTACCATGCTGATAGGCCCGACCTTGATTTGAATGTTGCGAGTAGCCTTACTTCCAAATCTGAGTGCGGCAAAGCCGTGAGACAATCCATTCACCGGGGGAACGGCGGACGATGAGGGTGCTTCATGTTTCATACGAGAGAGTCATGCCCGTTCGCGATTTATCGATTCGGTAAGCGCCGGCGGGTCTCGATGAAGGATGGACGGCACTCTACTGGTTCACAGACACCCTGGTCTATCCCCACCACCGTGTCGAGCGGGATTGCTGAGTGACATGTTTCTGCCGTGGGAAGTGCGGCGCATAATCATAGATTGACCAGAGTTGAGGGGAGAAGATTCTCTCCGGAAGCGCCTGCTGCTCGCTCAACAACACATCAAGTTCGTCACCGTGCCCCTCTCCTATGCACAAGGGCGGGCATAGTGCGCGCCTGCCGGATGACGACCCATCCGAGCAGGATCGCTCCGAGCGTTACGAGGGGATACGTGATGAAATAGACCAGCGGCCACAGACCAAGCCGCACGACAGCCCGAAGCAGTTCGCGCTCTCTGATGTAGTCGGCAATAGGCGGTGAATAGGTGTAGTACAAGTCCACGAAAGTTCTTCCCAACTTGTTCGTCAGAAGGTGCCGGTCTCGGAACGTTCGCAGGACAACCACTTCCTGAG
>JAOUGT010000271.1 GCA_029865485.1 Nitrospira sp. | reverse complement strand
TTGAAAGACTATCCGGAGTATAACGTTGCAGTTGACGGACATACCGATAACCAACCGATCCGCGGTGCACTGAAGAACAAATTCCCAACGAATATGGAGCTGTCAGAAGCCCGTGCCGCTAACGCGGCAAGAGCGTTGGAAGAAGGTGGTTTGAGCACCGCCACCACTCATGGATATGCAGACACCAAGCCGAAGGCGCCAAATACGACTGAAGCAGGTCGGGCCAAAAACCGCCGTGTAGAGGTACGAGTCACCAAGTAGGGCGGATCAGATCCTGTAACCGAGACGGGGTTTCTCCTCTGATGGAGAAACCCCGTGCTCTTTTGATTCACTGCAAGACCGGCTTGCTCATCACGATGGTCACGAAGGGAGCAACTTCGATAGATATTGAGTATGGTCATGACCATACTCTCCTATGCGGCAGTTTGTTGACAAACGTTCTGAGGAATCTGGATGTGACCCATCCTACCAATCACCGACTCCTTCAGAACTCCTCGCAGGCTGTGCACAAAGACCGTCCAGCAAGGCCGCAGCACGCGAAGAGGCGACGCGTGCTCGCTGTCGTAGGTTGAGCCTCGGAGCACCGCGAGAACGCCACTGGTGGACTTTGTGCACAGCCTGCGAGCTACGGACCCCACAGTACACACCCCTGTCGGGTTTCGGATCATCCTTCTTACACGAGCAGGTGGGAAAAAACCGTTGCCAGTCCGAGAAAACTGAAAAACCCCACCACGTCGGTCACTGTCGTCAAAATGATCGAGGAGGATTGGGCTGGGTCCTGATTCAGTGATTTGAGAATGATGGGAATGACGGCGCCGGCCAGTCCCGCGATGCACATCGACGTCACCATCGAGATACCGATCACCATCGTCAGACCTGCAGAACTGCTCCACCAGTAGACCGCGGTGCAGGTGGTTGCGGCGACTGCCAGACCGTTGAACAGCGCAACTCCGCTTTCTTTAGTGACGACTCGGAACCATTGGGACGGCCTGATGTCGCGGAGGGCGAGTCCGCGCATCACCACTGCCAAGGACTGCGCGCCGGTATTGCCGGATTGGCCGGCCACGACCGGCAGCAAGACGGCTAAGGCCGTGAATTGTGCGATGACGCTTTCGAACATGCCGACAACGGTCGCAGCCAGAAAGGCTGTGACTAGATTGACCTGTAGCCAGCCCAGTCGTTTCCGCACAGAAAACCACATGGAGGAGAGGGCTCGTTCATCTTTGCTCGCGCCGACCATCGTTTGAAGGTCCGCAGTGGCGTCTTCTTGGCTCGCTTTGACGATATCCTCGTTCTTGATCACACCCAGCAGTCGTCCGTCGAGATCCACGACCGGAATAGTCACCAACCGCCGCCCCGCGAAGAGATCGACGATTTCCTCGCGATTCTCCATCGGATGAATGGTTGGTACGTCACGTCGCATGACGGACTGCAATCGATCCAACGGCTTGAGCAGCAACAGGTCTCGAACCGAGAACATGCCGACGAGGTGCCGCCTACGGTCGATCACGTAGATGTCATGGAGATCTTTGGGCGCTCTGACCCGTACCTGTGTGACGGCCTCTTCGACCGTGAGGTCCTCGGGCAGCGCGAACACCCCCGCATCCATCAGGCTGCCGACCGATTCGGTTGGATACTCCATGAACAGCCGAATCTCCTTGGCGAGCGGGCGGGCAAGACGCCGAAGGATCGCCTTCCGTCGGTCTCGTCCCAATCGCGCAAGCAGCCCCGCAGCGTCTCCGGGGGATGTTTCGCACACCACCTGAATCCCTAGCTCATCGGGCAGCGCGCCCAGTATCTCACCGGCGACGGCGGGGTTCATGGATGACAGGAGAACGGCGATAGCATTCGGCCGAACCGATTCGATCAGTCGGATGATCTCGCTGATTTCGAAGGACTCCAGAAGCTGTCCGGCTTCCGCGGGATGATCGATGATGAACGTTTCATGGAGTTTCCGGTGAAATGACATCGGTGTCCTGGCCCTCCTTCGTGAGTGTCGGTAGCTGTTCCGAGACACCTGTTTCGATCGCCTGGGCGAGATCGGTCATAATGTGGAGACCGATCAAGGCGTAACCCTCCCACATCTGCAACAGGGCTTGTGGCAGATGCCCTGCCGTTGGTTTTACGTGAAATTGCGCTTCAACCCGGCGCAAGGTCCTGTAGCGTAGCGCACCAAGAAAGTGACCGTGGCGATCGACGACCGGCAAAGTATGGTACAGCCGCCAATGGGGGGCTTGAAGCAATTCGTCCTCGGTCGCCTCTGCAGCCACGGTCGCGATTTGGTCATTCATGATCGTTGCGATGCGCTGGTCTGGGGACGCGGCCAGGAGGTCTTTCGTCGTCACCAGGCCCACAAGGACTCCAGCCCGCTCCACGACGTAATGATAGTACATCGCATGGGTCAGATCCCGTTTGATTCGTTCTAAGGCAGCCGACACTGGAATGTCAGGCGGAAGAATCACGACGCGAGGATCCGCCAGGCTTCCCGCCGTACCATCAGGATAGGTCATGCTCAGTCGAAGACTTGGCCCGACGCGTTGATCCAGCGTTGCCAGCACGTTGGGCTGAACGGATGGCTCAAGCTGCCGTACGATGCCGATGGCCGATGAAGTCGGCAACAGGGTAATGATGTCGACCATCGTATCCTGCGGGAGGCGCTCAAGGATGGCTGCGGCTTGTGGAAACGGAAAGTGCTCCAGCATAGACGCCATGTCGTGAGGGGCGAATGTCGCCATCACTGAGACCACCTCATCCGGCGACCACATCTCTATTTGTCTGGTGACTTCCAACGGGTGAGATTTGAAGTAGGCAAGAGTCAGTCGCGGTTCCGCATCCATCGCTCAGACCACGCTTTCGATCGTCGCGCTGGACTCTTGAAAACGGGAGGCCGGAACAACGGCCCGTCCCGTAGGGGTATCCACCACAATCGCCACGGGGGTCAGGGCTGCGATGGTTCCTTGGATGTCACCGACTCGGATCGTTTGCCCGACGCGAAAGATTTGATGCAGGTAGTGCGCGGCGATCAGGTTCCCCACCGCCCCTCGTGCACCCAGCCCGAAAGAGAGCGCGGCTCCTGCGATCAGTCCGCCGAAGCCGATCATGATCGTGCTGTTCAAGAGGGTCGTATCGATTCCCAGCTCATTGACCGCCGTCACAAAGACGACGAGAATCGCCGCGACATAGAAGGTTTGGGCCACGATCGTACCTTGAGAAATCCCGGCCGACGCGCAAGCCAAGCTGATCAGGTCTTTGATGTAGCTTGCCGCCATCATGCCCAGCACAATGACCAAAACGGCAAGTCCCACTTTGGGGAGATAGTGGGCGAGGTCGGTCAGAGTAGCCGAGACAGTGGGGAGGCCGAGGATATCAGTGGCCGTGATCCCAAAAAGGAGGAAGATCAACCAGAAGACCAGTAGGCCGAGGACATCGGATCCGGACTTCGTTGAGCCGGCTCTACTGAAGAGAGCTTGTAAGGGTGTCTTCTCGAGCAGACGATCCAGGCCGACCAGTTTTAGGAGCCCAGCCGTCCCGGCGCCGATGAGCCGAGCGAAGAAGTAACCGGCCAGCGCAAGTAGGATGGCACCCAAGAGCTTCGGCAAGTACGAAACGGTCAGGGACAGAGTTGATTCAGCTGATTCT
>JAOUGT010000004.1 GCA_029865485.1 Nitrospira sp. | reverse complement strand
AGTGTGTTGACGAATACATTCACGATGCTGAAAACGTACAGCATTGGAGATCACCAACGGAAGCACAGTGGCCTCCAGGCTGTTCAGAAAGGCCGTCCGGCAAGGCCGCAGCGAGCGAAGAGGCGAATCGTCGACTGTTTTCACCCGGCCCACCCATCGCCTGTATGAACAGGCATTTCCCCAGGCCGTACGTTGAGCCTCTGAGCGATGCGAGAACGCCGCTGGCGGGCTTTCTCAACAGCCTGCATGGCAGGTCTATGTTAGAGCGTGGGAGGGAGAATATCCAGGCAGTCAGTCTTCGTCCTTGCACGGACTGGTCTGCTGCGCTAGAGTCCCGTCCAGATTAGTGTAGCCGTTGCAACATGCCCTTGCTTGATCTACATCCACTCGTCAAATTGCAGCATGAATTTCGCCTCTCGATGCGTCGACTTCATGCTGATCTCTGTCGGGAACTGCGCATTGACTATGTTGATCTAACTCAGGAGTTGAGACTTCCAGTCGGTTTCTTTGACCGTCTCCGTTCAGTCTTCCCCCTGGAGTCCTATTCCACCTGGAAAGTTGTTGGCTGGATCGAGACGCTGAATGATCTCTTGTACCTTCTTGATGTGTGCCGACAGCTCAAAATGGAGCAGGATCGGCGGGAGTTTACCGCGCAGTTCTTTGCTGAGTGTCAGGAGAAGTTTTTCGAACATGGCTACTTCGATGACCTCTTCCCAAGCGGACGTCCGCAAGCTCGTGGTCTGGAAAGGCGGGTGTTTGGGCTCTGCCGACGATTGGCAGGGGAACTGATGCAGGAGGCGCTCTGGTTTGATCCGGGGGTGTCGGTCACCTGGATGCAACAGCAGAAGATGCAGCGATGGGATGTACCAGGCCATCTTAAGGACAATTTTGAAAAGGCGGAACCTCCCGGCACTGTCTCCACGGGGATTGCTGGAGCCTGGTGTCAGGCCTCGCATGATGTGCGAAAGGCCGTGTCACAGGCGTCGGGGGCTGTGGTCTTTCGAATCGATTCTCGCGGCATCAAGATGAGGGTCGGTCGAATGGTGTCACCGGTCTGGTCCGCTCAGGAGAAGACTGGGCAATGGCATTGGGCATACTACTCTCCTGTGATCGCGGTCCAAGGCAAGGCTGGCCCCGTCACCGTTGGTCCAACGCTGGTCTATGGGAAGGATCGCCAGCCGAGAAGGGTCGTGCCCACTGATCGGCGCCAGGTTGAACGCATCACTCGTGCGTGGGAGACGATTCGACTTGCCTGGCCTGATGGTCATGAGGTGCTGGCACTGTTGACCAATCGCATCATCCCGCTTCATGCAAAGGGTGTGGTCAGCTTCAGCTATCGGCATCGACCGGGTCTGTCGTTTATCAATTGTTTCGATCGTGACAATCTCGATCTGATTGATGACCTCATTCACGAGAACAGTCATCATCATTTGAATCTCTTGCTGCGCAAGAACGTCATGTATCGTGGGGACCACAATCAGCAGATTTTCTACTCTCCATGGAGACGAAGTCTTCGGCCCTTGCGGGGCATCCTTCACGCGACCTTCACCTTTACTATGGGTGCGCTGCTCTTCCAGCATCTTGCCTCATGGGGGGCGGGGCGTAACGGATCAGTGAGATGGAAGCAAGCCGGGCTTTCCCAGCGAGACCTACAGCGCGCGCGCTTCCGTTGTGTGGAAGAAGTGGAATCGGTCCGGTATTCTTTGCTCGATCTGCAGTATGCCGATGAACAGTTAGGGTGGCTGACCGGCCCTGGTCGCACACTCGTGCAGGAGTTGGCTGAGGCCATGACTCATGTCGCGCGAATGAGTGAGCGGTTTCGTCCAGAGGTGGAACGATCCTCATTTGGCCCTGCGTTGCGCCGGCATATCAAGGAACTTCAGCGAGCACGCCACACCTATGGACCGATTCGCGCGAGTGACGTCAGGTCGTAGAAGGCGCTCAATTTCTTGACGATCAATCCAATCGGAGTAGACTCGGTCGCAAGAGGTGAGACCATGCGCGACCGGGAGAGACGACATCTTGGCAGCATTGCACAGGTTGCTTTACTTGGATGCTTCTGTGGCATGACGTTGGGGGTTGCTGGGACTGCTGCAAGCGCGGCCACGATCGAGAATTCCAAGTCCATCAAGATTGAGAGGTTGCTGACCCTGATCCGAGTTTCGGAACTGGAGTCAGAATACGAGTCCCTCACGCAGAAATACGTCAGCGAATACGAGCAACAAATCCGAAAGTCCATCGCAGCCAGCTACCCCAACGTGTCAGGTGAGACCAAGAAGGAGATAGAACGGCTGCTTGAGGCCTTCCTGAAAGATATTCGACAGTCCATGGGGAGGATGGAAACCCTCCATGATCACCTGAAACAGGCCTATTCGAGAAATTTCGGCGAAGAGGAACTGGATCGTCTGATCGCGCACTACTCCTCTCCGGTCGGAGAAAAAGATGCCGGGATGAAGAAGAGTGCGGCCATCGAATACAACACAATGTGGACGGCTCAATTCATGAATCAATACAAGGCCCGAGTTGAAAAACTGCTGCAGGTGGTTGCCCTCGTTGCGCGCGGCAAGGCAAAGCAGGGGGCCTAGCGTAAGGATCTCACTCTGGTCTTCCATCAATTCTCGATAGGTGTTGTTCTCTCACGAACCTCGGCAACAGCATTGGCGCAATCGGATGAGTGTGGTTGGTCGCTTGATCGTCTGGAGGGGCGGGTTATGGTGGAACCGAAGCGTCGGCGAATCATCAATGGAGTTGTCAGCAGTGCCCTTGTCTTTAGTGTTGGTCTGGCCGATGTGGGGCAGGCTCAACCTACGCCGGATCGGTCATCTCCGTTCGTCGCTTCGTGGAATCGAACTCTGCCGACGGAGGCGCGGTTCATCGTCTTAGCGAACTTCAACAGTGAGGCGGTGTTGGATCAAGACACGGGTCTGCTCTGGGAGCGATCTCCTGCTACGGCACGCACTGATTGGAAGGCGGCCAAGTCTGCTTGTCTGAATAAGACGATTGGTGGCCAGAGAGGGTGGAGGTTACCGTCGATTGTGGAACTGACCAGCCTACTTGACCCATCTGTCCAGGATTCTGCTGCGATGCTGCCGTCCGGGCATCCGTTTCTGAATAACCCCACTGGATTCTATTGGTCGGCTTCTGCAGATGCCGATCCCTCAAAGGCCTGGCATCTCCACTTGAGCGATGGCCATGTCCACATGGCCAGTAAAGCTTCTGCCTTCAAAGTCTGGTGCGTGCGGGGAGGGGGTGCGGCGGATCAGTAGCGATCCATTCTGTTCCGCGACAATATGTGAAGCCGAGGACATATAGGCAATGGCTTAGCCCGCGTATTCTGACGCATTTTTCCACACCGAACCTCTATTGTATGTGCTCAAACTTCTTAGAGTTCCATGGGGCCAACAAATAACTTCAGCAAGTCCGCTAAACTTACAGGATGGTCGGGTTGAATCGGTCTGACGAATGGTTTGGTGAGCGGCTATTTTGCTGGCTGGTTGGTGTGTTGTTGTATCCAATCTTCAAATATGTTCCGAGAAAGATTTCCCGCCGCTAGATCCAGCATGATTCGTTCTTGTTCGTCGGCGGTCGCATCGAGTTCATATCCGTTGAGGACCAGGAAAGTTTCCATTGCGGCATGTCCGATCCTTTTGTTTCCGTCGATGAAGGGATGATTGAGGACCAAGGAAAAGCAAAGAGCCGCAGCTTTACTGGTGAGAGTGGGATAGAGATCTTGTCCGGAAAACTCTGGCGTGGTTGGGCCAATGCAGATTCCAGAGCACCGAGATCTCAAATCCCAGCCGCACCACCCCAGCGATCAAGTACAACTCTGTGGAGTGCGAGAACCTCAGCTAAGGAAAGATAGCGAATCACGAGAGGCGACGGTAGAGTTCGGCGTTTTTCTCCATGATACGCCGCGCAGCGGCACGGAAGGATTCGTCTGGCTGGCCGATGAAGTCATTGATACCGAGTCGGACCATCTGTTCAATAGTCAAACCTTCTCGCTTACTCAGCTCTTCCAATCGGCGCATTTCTTCATCAGAGAGGGAGACCGTTACAGTGGTCATGATCCTCGGCTCCTTGCAATGCGTGGGACCCTATAGGTGCTTTCAGTATATTGGAAAAACTGGGGAAGGGCAAACGATACACAAGGTGTTTAGCAGGCCCTGATTGGTCAATTGTTTGTAGGGAACTCCAGTGTAACTGATTTAGGCAACGGCGATTTGGACGGTTTCGGAAATACCGGAGGCTGGTGCATACTCAATATGCAGCACACGTCGAGGAGTGTTTCCATGGGATTTTGAAGAGGCATGGATGATAAGAGGTTTCATAACAAGCACTCCTCCTCGCGGAACGAGGCACTCCACGGAAGGTTCATGTTTGGTGATGAGCTGCGTATCTGAATCAGACAGGATTCCTTTTAAGTGGGAACCTGGAATAACGCGCAGAGGGCCGTCATCTTGACCACATGCATCCAATTGGATCCGTAGGGTGATGATACGCTCCAAAGCCCAAGCAGGAGCATGGGCATACATGATCCCGGATTTTGTCGACCAGGGCCCCCACTCTGGTGAAGTAAACCTTTTTTCTAAGGGCAGGGCTGTGTCCTGATGCCATACTACTAGCCAGTTTGACTCTTGGGATTTTTCGAACAGTGTAGCGCGGTATGGGATGGCAGTTTCCATGAGTGCCGTCGCAGCAATAGTTTGCAAGCGTTTGTCACGAGCAAACGATGAGATCGCTGGACAGCTCATGAGGTGTCGAATCCCAGCTCTGCCTCTACCGACTGTCCAATTAGCTAACTCCTCGAGAAGCTGATCACATTCCTCTTTCGAGAAGACATTGGGGACAATCAGGTAACCTTGCTCAGTCAACTTGTCCATGTCACTTCTTCTCGTTCATTGATCACAACTCAAACGCTTGGATGTGTATGACGTAAGGCTCAGATCATCCCCTAAATCTAGCTTACGGCTCCACCGTCACATCTACAAATGCCGGCGAGCTGTCGGCGCCCTTCTTGTCGGTCACGCGCAGTTTAAAACGATACATTCTCGGCTCTGAGACGGCTGGTGCGAGGAAGGACGCCTCTGAGTTGTTGGCATCGAGCAGCGAGACCTTGCTGCCGCGCACTTGGCTCCAACTATAGTAGAGCGCTTCGCCTTCAGGATCGCGGCTCTTAAGTCCACTCAGCTTTACTCTGGTACCGGCCTTGACGGATTTGTTCGTCCCGGCATCGGCAATCGGTGGTTCATTCGGTTCGTCATTCACATTGACGTCGACGTCCAGTGAGGCTTGTTTGCCACGATTGGTGACAGTGATGGTGGCTTTGCCATTGCCGACAATCTGAAGTAGTCCGTCCCCTACAATCTTAATCACTCGAGTATTTGATGTGGTATAGGTGGTTCCACTGGCCGGTGAACTGATCCGTCGGGTGATGCCGTCGGCAAACTCACCGACGATGGGAAGGGCAAAGACTTTTCCCAACGAATCGACATGGCCGAAGGCCGACGATTGCCCGGCTCGTCCCAGTTGCAACGGCTTCTCTGTTTCAAAGTCAATCGTGGTGAGGGGGGCAGGGGGCGTGACCTGTACGATCACTTCATCGAACACGGATCTGGTTCCCAATCGTCCACGAGAAATCTCAGCCACAGCCAAGAGGCGCATCGGCCCAATGCTGTCCTGTGGAACCTTGAGTGGACCGCCAAACGCAGGCTCCTGTTCGAGGGAGCTCACCATGGCGACTGGTGCCACGATGGACCCTGTGGCGGTTGCGTCATCCTGTTCGACTAGGACCTCATCCTGCTCGTTGTACCAGTAGTAGCGGACCTTGACGATGCCGGCGTCTTTGCCCAAATCCACACGCGCTGTCATGGTGGTTCCTGCCGCGAGCTGGGCACCTTCTGCTGGCTCAGTGATTGTGAAGGCATGAACCGGCGAAGCCATTGCAAGGCACGCGGTGAAGAGAGCGAGGCGAGAGATCCGACGCTGCGCGTCACGTTTTCCAAGCCACGCTTCACGACGCATGGTCATCGCGTCAAATGATAGGGGACGTCGATGAGAATCACGCGCTCTTTGAACAGTAGTGAGGCTTTGAGCATGAACGCCCGTTGGTTATGGAGGATGTTCTGCCACCACCGTGCCGGAAGGATCTCCGGGATCACGACGGTCACCCAGGTGTTCTGATCCTTTTCGAGGACTTCTTCGACGTAGTCGAGTAACGACCCAAGAACTGAGCGATAGGGTGAGGACAGCGCGATCAAATTCACGCCGCCTCCCCATTGGGCCCACTGGATCTTGACCTTGGCGCTCTCCTCGGGATCCACGTCGATGAACACGGCCCGAATTTCGCCTGGGCGACTCCTCGCATAGTCCAGTGCGCGAACCACGGCACGATTCATCCCGCTGACGGGAATAATGACGATATTGCGCCGAGGCAATGGCGGTCGTTCCCCTCGACGGTCCAGCGCGATCTGCTCGCTGACGGCCTTATAGTGCGAACGAATGCCTTGGAACATCAATAATAAAATCATCACCAAGACGAAGACGATCCAGGCTCCCTGCATGAACTTGGTGCTGGCGATGATAATCGTCGCAATGCCGGTCGTCAGGGCGCCGGCTCCGTTGACGATCAGTTTCGTCTGCCAGTGAGGTCCCTTTTTGACGAGCCATCGTTTGACCATACCGGCCTGAGAGAGCGTAAACGAGGCAAACACCCCGATGGCGTACAAAGGGATCAATCCATGGGTGTCTCCCTCGAAGATGACGAGCAGCAGGCAGGCAAAGAACCCAAGGATGATAATGCCGTTCGAGAACACCAGCCGATCGCCGAATGTCGCCATCTGATGCGGCATGAACCCGTCGCGGGCCAGAATCGACGCCAGGTGTGGAAACCCGGCAAAGGCACTGTTTGCAGCCAAGACCAACAAGGCCATGGTACCGATTTGTACGGAGTAGTAGATGGGGCCTGTGCCGAACGTCAATCGAGCGAGTTGAGAAATGACGGTTTCATCGACCTTCGCCAAAATGCCATAGTGATAGGCCATCCAACTGATACCCATGAAGAGCGAGGCCAGGATCGCGGACATCCAGACCATCGTGATGGCGGCGTTCTGTGGCTCTGGGGGACGAAAGGCCTTGACCCCGTTTGAAATCACTTCCATTCCGGTCACCGCTGAGCATCCTGCTGCAAAGGCGCGGAGAATGAGAAACAGGGTCAGCGCTTCTGTCTCGACAGGGGTGGAGGGGGGGAGGACCGTGCCGGCACTTGCGAGCGATCGAACGGTCCCCAGGAGAACCAGAAGGCCAAGGGCTCCGATGGCAAAATAAGTCGGAATCGCAAAAAACTTTCCGGACTCGCGAACTCCACGGAGATTCATGATGATCATGAACAGAATGGCGACCAATCCAAGGGCTTCGCGGTGAACGAATAAACTTGGGATGGCAGATGTCAGGGCTGCAATGCCGGCAGCCACGCTGACCGCCACGGTCAGGACATAGTCGATCATCAGGGCTGCCGCCGCCACGAGAGCCGGCCGGTCACCCAGGTTTGTCCGTGCAACGACGTAGGCCCCACCTCCTTCAGGATATTCGTGGATGATTTGCCGGTAGGAGATCGTCAACATCACCACGAGAAACAAGATGGCGAAGCTGACAGGAATCGACCAGGCGATGGCTGCTGGACCGGCGAGAATCAAGACGAGGAGGATTTCTTCCGTCCCATAGGCGACGGACGAAATGGCGTTCGATGAGAAGATGGCAAGTGCAATTGTTTTGGAGAGCCGTTCATGCCTTGCTTGAGCGGTCTTCAGGGGGTCTCCAACCAACCAGCGCTTCAGAAACATAGACGGATTATCTCATAATCCTTCAACGTGGGTGAAGGTTAAGATGGTCTTGGTGTAGGGCGAAAGCCCCATCGTCGGTGACTGCTGCCTCAGGCCTGCGAGCCTGACAGCAAACTCAGTACGAGTTGACGTATCAAGACCGATAGGGTATGGTAACGCTACATTTCACTTGTGCTAGTCCGGCGAGAGAAATGCTTCAGCCATAACGGACTTCGCGATCGCATCGCGACCAGGTCCAGTTTGGAGCGGCACCAGCCCCGGTTGTTTCTCCCCTCGGTTCTCTGATCCCGTCATAATGCGATCAAACTGAAAGGATAGTTTAGTGGATACGTCTGTTTCACGCACTTTTCATGCCCTCGGCTTGTCCGAGGCTCTTTTACAGGACCTGGCTGATGCCAGGTTTGTTTCACCAACTCCTATTCAAGAACAAGCCATCCCTCCCGCTCTGGCGGGACGAGATGTGATCGGATGCGCCCAGACCGGCACGGGAAAAACGGCGGCGTTTGTGATTCCGATGGTTGAACGGTTGTCCACCTTGCCCAAAGGGCAGCCGAAAGCGTTGATCCTTGCGCCGACGCGTGAGCTTGCCTTGCAGACGCTGACGACGATTGAGAAACTTGGACGGAGTCGGCGCATCTCGGCCACCGTCATCGTGGGGGGCGCCGACATGCAAGCCCAAGTGCGAGGCTTGCGACAGCGACCGGATATCCTGGTGGCGACGCCGGGTCGACTTCTTGATCATATGTGGAACGGCACCATTTTGTTGTCGTCCATCAAGATGTTGGTGTTGGATGAGGCAGACCGGATGTTGGATATGGGCTTTGCGCCTCAAATCAATCAGATTCTTGATGCATTACCGGAGGAGCGGCAGACCTTGCTCTTTTCGGCTACGCTCCCGGCGGATCTCGCCCGGTTGGTTCAAGCCAGTGTCAACAACCCTGTCCGCGTCATGGTTACACCATCCGCGACAACCGCTGACGGCGTGACCCAAGCGGTGCATCATACCTCGCATGCCGATAAGCCCGATCTGCTCTTGACTCTCTTGGAGGCCGATAAAGATACTGCGCTTGTTTTTACCCGAACGAAGCACCGTGCCGATCGAGTCGGGCGCATGCTGGATCATGCGGGTCATCGGGTGGCGGTGTTGCACGGTGACCGGAGCTTGTCACAGAGACGTGCCGCGCTGGAAGGTTTTCGACGAGGATCCTTTCGGGTCCTGGTGGCGACGGATATTGCGGCCCGTGGGATTGATGTTGCCAACATCGGTCACGTGATCAATTTCGACCTGCCGAACGTTCCCGAAGACTACGTGCATCGGATCGGGCGTACGGCTCGGATGAAAACGACCGGCCGTGCCACGAGTTTTGTGACCAGCGAAGATACGCAACAACTCCGCGCGATCGAGCGTCTTCTGGGACAGGCCGTTCCGGTTGTTCCAGGAAGCAGGCCTCCAGTGCATGCAAGTCCGAGCAAGGGCCAAGATATTCCTCGGACTAATCGTTCAGCTGGAAGTCAGGCAAGACCTGATCAATCCCGCCCATTCCGCAGCCGTCGACGGCCTCATGCCAAGCCGTCGTCACATGGGACGACGTCGGCACTACGTACATAAAGTTGGAAAATAGTTCGCAGAATCCACCTCGTGAGATACAGTAGTCCTCACGAGGTGGGTCATGCAAACGATTCAACAGCCGAGTGCGACTGTCAGCAAGCCACGGCGATACCCTCGGGTTCGGATTCTTACGCCTTTCAGTTGTTCTCTTTCTTCACTGCGCGCAGGCCGGTGGTTTCGCAAATCCGTGCATGATGTCGGCCTGGTTCATGATCTGTCGACCGGCGGGGTCTGTGTCAGTACGGATGCGCCGATCGAGCCGGGTGATCAGGTGTCCCTGACCCTCCGATTGACTAAGAGCGCTCCTCCGGCAGAAGTCGCGGTTGCGACTGTGTGTTGGCGGAATCATCAGTTCCATGGACTTGCATTCCGGATGGTGTCCGAGTCGGCGTCTCAGCAGTTGGTGGCGTACATGAATGCCACAGCCAGGGAGGAGGAGTAGATGATCATGGATGATCCAGACTTCAATTCAAATGGTGTAAGGAGTGTGCCTCAGTTGCGCCGATATCCGCGGGTCCGCGTGTCGGCTCCCTTTCCCTGTTCGTTTGCGCGTGTGGGGCGCTTGAGAAACGGCGTGTCCGAACAAGGGGTAGGGATCGTCTATGATGTGTCGGAAAAAGGGGTGCGGGTCATGACGGAAGCGGTGATTACGCCTGGTGACCGCATTGCCATGCAGTTGCGATTGCCGACTCAGTCAGCATCGATGGTGATTGAAACTGCGACCGTTCGCTGGGGCAAGGAACAGATTTATGGGGTAGAGTTTGAGGGGCTGTCTCCTCACGACAACCAACACCTTCAGGCCTTCATGACTCATCAGTCGAAGCCCGAGGCCAGACTGACCGCCTGATTCTCCTCCGTGGAACGTGCTGGACGAGTGCGTTGATTGCCGCCAGGGGATCAACGCCCGGGGCCGTCTGCCAGCGAAACAAACTGCTTGCGAAAGCCCACGACTTTCACCAGATAGTCTCTGGTTTCTTGATACGGGAGATTGGTGCGTAACCGGTCATAGACGGCCGGCGGCTCAAGGCTGTTAATCTGATTGACGGCGGACGTGGAGTTGGCCGCAAACGCCTTGAAGACATTTCCCGTTCCGGTGTTATATGCCGAGATGACACAATATTCTCGTGACACCTCATTATCGACCTGTTCAAGCAGGTTGTACGACAGGACGTTCAGATAGGCGCTGCCGAGTTCGATGTTGTTCTCCGGGTCGAATAGGTACTCGCGCGAGGGAATTGTGTCTTTCCCCTTTGCTTTTCGATACGCATCGCGACCTCCGCTGGTTGGAACCAGCTGCATCAAACCAAAGGCAGGAGCGGAGCTCACGGCAAATGGGTTGAAGTTACTCTCGGTCCGAATCACGGCAAAAATGAGGCTTGGGCTGATTTTGAATTGCTCGGCAAATCTGGTGACCGTTGATCGATATTTGTCCGCTTGTTTGTTCGAGAAGTTCGCCACCATCTTGATTTCGGCAATCAGCGCTTGTTTTGTGACGCCGTTCTGGTCGACCGGCCTTGCCTTGGCGCTCTCGAGACTGGATGCGGCAAAGGCTTCCGCCTGAGCTGGGGTGCGGATCGGCTGTCCTGCCTGATCCAGCACCAGCCCTAGTAAATAGGGAGCATGGTCGCTGGTCAGGGTCACCGGCTTATCGGAAAACAGATCGACAGAGCGTGGGTCGTCCGGTGTCAGCAAGGTTGTCACGATGGCGTTTTTCAAACTCTCTTTGGGTGATTTGTCGTCCAGGGTTTCCACCACGATTGTCCCATTGTCGAAATCGACGATGGTGCGGCTCATGTAGTTCTGGGTATATTTGACGTACTTTTTTTGTTCCGGAATCTTGACTTCCTTCTCGCCCCAGGTCTGTCGGACCTTCCCTGTCAGGGCAGTCATGATCGTGTTGAAATCGCGTTGAATCGTCCGCAGATCTCTGAGGACGGCCTCGGGGTCGCGCTGGTAGGCATCGACGCGCTCTTTGAGTATTTGTTTGGGGTCTTTCCCCGTGGCAATGTCGAGAACGGTCCGTCCGGTACGACTGCCGAGCACTCGTTCCGTGTTGGTCAGCACTCGGTCCGCGGATTCGCATCCACCGAGCAATAGGAGTGAGGCAAGCAGGAAGATCGATGCTCGCATGGTAAGGGCACCTCCGTAAGAATGGGCCTATTCTATCTGGTTGTGTGTAGAAACTGAAGAGCTGGAGTCTGCAATGCAGGCGACGGTTGATTGAACCGCTATTTGATGGCGACGGCTTTCACTTCCTTATATGTCGTGTGGCCTTGCATGACTTTATGGATCCCGTCTTGGACGAGCGTAGTCATCCCATCCTCAAGCGCAGCCTTCAACATATCTTCAGTGCGCGCCTTTTGTTGCACCATCCGTTTCATGCGGTCTGTTCCGAGGAGTAGTTCGTGTAGCGCCACGCGTCCCTTAAAGCCGGATCGATTGCAGGTTTCACAGCCTTTCCCGCGAGTCAACCTGAACGTATTATCTTGCTTGATATCAAGCTTGTCCCAATAGTCAGGCCCGTATCCTTGTCGGAGCTCTTCGTACTCCTCTTTGGTTCCGACATACTGTTCCTTGCAGTCCTTGCAGATCCGGCGAGCCAACCGCTGTGCCAACACGCCCAACATTGCGTCGGCAAAGCTGAACGGGTCGCAGCCCATATCGAGCAGGCGGGTAACGGTCTCCACCGCACTGTTGGTATGTAAGGTGCTCAAGACGAGATGGCCGGTGAGGGACGCCTCGATCCCGGTGTCGGCCGTTTCCTTATCCCGCATTTCTCCCACCATGATGACGTCCGGGTCGGCACGAAGAAATGCCCGCATGGCACTTGCGAAGGTGAACCCGATCTTTGGCTGGACTTGCACCTGTCGCAGTCCGTACTGAGTAATTTCGACTGGATCTTCCGCGGTCCAGATCTTGATGTCCGGGGTGTTGATGTTCCCTAGGACCGAGTGCAAGGTGGTCGTTTTCCCTGAGCCAGTCGGACCGACACATAAAATGATGCCGTAGGGTTTTTCCGATATTTCCTTGAGGACTCGGAGATTGCGATCTGAGAATCCCATCTTGTCGAGCGGCAGTGGCTCGCTTGCCGCGAGGATACGCATCACCACGTCTTCGTTATATCCAGCAGTGGGAAGTGTGGCCACGCGGAGTTCGATTTCTTTTGTCTCGGAAAGTTTGAATTTAATCTTTCCATCTTGAGGTTTGCGGCGCTCGGCGATGTCCAGACTGGCCATGATTTTGAGTCGGGAGACGATGGCACGCCGGTAGCTCTGCGGAATTTTCATATATTCGAAACAGTCCCCGTCGACTCTGAACCTGACCAGGGTCTCTCGCTTCTCTCCATACGGTTCGATGTGAATATCCGAAGCATTTTGACGGTAGGCGTCGGCAATGATCTGGTTGGCCAGCCGGACGATGGCGCTGTCGTTCTCGTCGAGCCCGGCGGCGGAAGATTCCTCCATGGCCTCGGCCTGCGCCTCAGTGACCAGTTCACCGAGAATATCAGACACATTTTCATCAAGTTTCCGCCCTCCGCCGTCACTTTGTCCAGTTACCGACGTGAGAAACTGCGCAATGTCACGGCGAAGGCTGACCGCGAACCGAATATTGAGTCCTGGGAAGGTGCGCTTGATGTCTTGGACGCGGTCCAGATCTCCTGGATCATCAGTCAAGATCTCGATGGCCGTACGGTCCCGCTTCAGCGGCATCCAGTGGTTCTTTTTGAGGTAGTCGACATTGAGGTTCTTCAACAGTTCGGCATCAACGATCGTTCGTTCGCTGTACTCAATGTAGGGACACTTGTAGAACTGGGCGAGGGATTTGCCGAGATCGAGTTTCGGGACCTTGTACTTTTCGAGCAAAATGCTTTCCAGGTCGCTCAAGCCCTTGCGAGAATCGGCGAGCGCCTGCTCCAAATCGTTCTGCGTAATGCGGTTGCTGCCGACCAAGAGATCGAACTTGGTGGGATTCTTTTTGGATGTTTTTTTGAGATTGAAAAAGGCGATGCCCAGGGCCTTGGCGATTTCGTCGACAGCTTCTTCGTCCTTTCGCGTAAAGCGACTGCCACTCTTTTTGTTGAGTAGTTGGAGCACGCCCATGAGGTATTTATTGTCTGCCACGACCGGGTAGGTCAGGACTTGTTTGGTCCTGAAGCCGGTGCGTTTGTCGTAGGACGTGTCGTGGAGCAACGCCGGGTGGATCGCGCGCAGTTCTGCAAGGTTGTACGCATCGGTGATATTGACGGGGCGAAGGTACTTCGCACAGAATCCGGCCAAGCTCTGCTCGCTAATCGGAATACGGACTTCTTCGGCGCCGTCGAGATGGGGAACCTTCGAGAAGATTTCCTTCTTCTCCGAGTCGAACGCGAAGAGCGTCAGGTCTTGAGCATCAAAGACGCTGAGGATGTCCTTGTGAAGATCAAGGAGGATGTGGTCAAGATGGCTGGCTGCGTGAATTTGTGCGGTGATACGCTTCAGATGTTCCGCATGATCGACCTTGTGCTGGAGCTCCTGGACATTCTGCATCATCGATGTGGTGCGTACCCGACTGGGATGGTTGAGGACCAGACAGGTAGGAGTCGGGGTCCGCGCTGGATCAAGTGGTGCGTAGTCATGACGTGGTCACAGAGTTCGGTGGCAACACGACGCCAACAAATCCCACCAACCTCGTTCTTCTATCGTTCGGAGGTGCAACGGACGGAACGTCAAAGAGAAAGCGCCTCCCCGCCTCTTCACCTGCTGACGGCTGTATAAGCGTAGTCTAGACGAACGAGGTCAGAAGGCAAGGGAAAGGCGATTTCTGTCGATGGAGTGCGGTTTGTGCACGCAATGTGAGCGGAGGAATAAGAGACCGTTTACCCTGCCGATTGGCCAATTTCGAGGGAGAGTGTTTTGAGATGGGCGATGAGCTCGTGTGGTGCGATACGAGACTTGGTTCCACTTCTTCGTATCTTCATCTCGATGACGCCATCGGCCAGTCCTTTGTCGCCGACGATGAGTTGAAACGGCGCCCCGATCAGATCGGCGTCGTTGAACTTGACACCGGCTCGCTCGCCTCGATCGTCCCATAAGACTTCAAAACCCGCAGCCATCAGATCGGTATAGAGGCGAGAGGCGACGTCGGTTGTCCTCTCAGACTGGCTGACGGTCAAGAGATGCGCATGGAATGGCGCGATGGGATAAGGCCAGCTGATGCCCTTCTCATCATGGTTCTGCTCGATCGCCGCTGCGGCGGTCCGTCCGACACCGATGCCGTAGCAACCCATGATGGCCGGACGTTCCTTCCCTTGGTCGTCCAAAACGGTGGCCGTCATCTTTTGGCTATACTTTGTTCCAAGCAAGAAGACTTGCCCAACCTCAATGCCTTTTGCGAGCGACAACATGCCGGTTCCCCTCGGAGAAGGATCTCCAGGTTGGGCGTTGCGCAGATCCACGAATTGTTCGACGCGAAAGTCTCGATCGAGATTGGCGTTCTGGTAGTGGGTATCGGCTTTGTTGGCCCCGATGACGACGTTTCTCATCCCCTTGATGGCGTGATCGGCCAAGATTCTGACCTGCTCCAGGCCGACCGGTCCGGCGAAGCCAGGAGGGGCTCCAGTTATACGTTGGACGGTCTCCGGATCGGCCAACACTACGTCGGTAACTTGGAGGAGCCGCGCCAATTTGACCTCGTTCACCTCGTGATCCCCTCGGATCAGTACGGCAACGGTGTCGACACCGGCACGATACAAAAGAGTTTTGACCAGTTGACGAGGAGAAATCTTGAGAAAGGTTGTGACCTCGTCCACCGTCCTTCGCTGCGGTGTGGCAATGGGCGTCATGGGTTGATGAGGAGTCGTGTCGACATCGGAGGGAGGAAGCACTTCCGCGCGCTCGAGGTTGGCAGCGTATGAGCCTTCGTTGCTGTAGGCCACAGTGGCTTCACCGGTTTCTGCCAGCACCATGAACTCATGTGAGACATCTCCGCCGATGAGACCCGTATCGGCTTCGACCGCCCGGAAGGTCAGTCCGCATCGAGTAAAGATCCTGGTGTAGGCGTCGTACATCGTTTGATAGCTGGTCTTGGCGCCGCTTTCATCGATGTCGAAGCTATAGGCATCCTTCATGATGAATTCACGGCCTCGCATGAGCCCAAAGCGAGGACGGATCTCATCTCGAAACTTGGTCTGAATTTGATACAGGTTCAGCGGGAGTTGACGATAGGAACGGACTTCCCGCCTGAAGAGATCGGTAATGACTTCCTCATGCGTGGGACCCAGGCAAAAATCTCGTTCATGACGGTCCTTGAACCGGAGGAGCTCCTTACCGTAGTAGTCCCAACGAGCCGTTTCCTTCCAGAGCTCGGCGGGAGAGGCGATCGGCATCAGGAGTTCCTGCGCTCCGGCGCGGTTCATTTCCTCCCGGATGATCTGTTCGATTTTTCGGATCACACGGAGACCGAGCGGGAGATAGGTATAGATGCCCGCAGCCACTTTCCGAATCATGCCGGCGCGCAACATCAATCGATGGCTGACCGTTTCGGCTTCACCGGGATCGTCCCGCAAGGTGGGGATAAGCAATTGAGACATTTTCATGGTGTTGTAACTATCTGCGTATGAGTTGAACAGTGGAAGGTTTTAGCATTCCGTCTAGCGGGCGAAGATGCGTTCTAGATCGTTCCAGAAGGCGAAGATCATCACTCCGACCAAGAGCACCAAGCCGACCTGCTGGGCAACCTCCCGTTGGCGTTCGCCGAGCGGTTTTCGTAGGATGCCCTCAATCAAGAAAAAGAGCAAGTGCCCACCGTCGAGGATGGGAATGGGTAGCAGGTTGAGCACACCGAGATTGATGCTGAGGATGGCGATCAAAAAGACGACGCTGGAGGCACCCTGAGAGGCGGCTTCTCCCGAAATATTGGCGATCGTCAGCGGCCCTCCGATGTTCTTACTTGAGATGTCGCCGACGACCATTTTGTAGAGACCAACCGCCGTGAGTTCGGTCCATCCCCAGGTGGCTTCCAGTCCACGGTAGAGGGCTTCCGCCGGGTTGTCGGAGCGCATCAGGGAACGGCCAGGGCCTGAAATGCCGATCTTCCCAACCTCAACAGTCTGGCCGTTGGCGGTGACCTTTTCGCTGGTTGGCGTCACGCTCAACGTTGTCCTGGTTCCCTCTCGAAGCACTTCGAACGCCAGTGATTTGAGCGGGTGTTCTCTGACCTGCGCCGTCATTTGTGCCCAGGTATAGATGGTGTGCCCGTCGATCGCGACGACACGATCGCCTGGATGCACTCCGGCCGCTGCTGCCGGTGATCCATGCATCACCGATGTAACCAGCGGAGGCGTTTCTTCAACCCCGATCGTATACAGTGGCTCGTCGTCTCGGGTGCCCTCTCCCGTGGTTGTGATGGGGGTTGCGGTGATGGTTTTCGCTTGTCCCTCGCGGCGGACTTCGAGTATGACGGGTTGTCCCTTGCTTCTTGCGATGAGATCCAAGAGCTCGGTCTTCGTCGAAATATCTTTCCCGTTGACCTTGACCACCCGGTCGCCGACTTCCATCCCTGCTTTTGCGGCGGGGGAATCGGGAACCAAGGCTTCGATGTCGGCACTGAGGTCGCGAAAGGTCGGGACAAACAAGGGGGTTCCGGTTGACAACCATCCGGCAAAAATCAAATAGGCGAGGATGAAGTTAAATCCAGGACCGGCTGCAACGATCAGGACTTTGCCCCAGAGTCCCTGGTGAGCGAATGATCGTCGACGGTCGTCGGGGGTCGTCGCCTCTGCCTCGTCCTCTCCGAACAATTTGACATAACCGCCCAGCGGCACGGCAGACACGAGATACTCGGTCTCTCCGACCTGTCGGCCAAAGAGCTTCGGACCGAAGCCTATGGAAAATTTGAGGACTTTGACCCCAACCCAGCGTGCGGCCAAAAAATGGCCGAGCTCATGAAAGGCGACCAACACGCCGAGGACCACGAGAAACCACCAGGCTTTCTGGAGCAGCAACCACAAGGTATCAGGCGACCAGGAAAGTACAGACGTCATGGAAACTCCCTGTCTCAGTTCAGTCTTCTACTCTAACATTCGCGGCGTGAAATGCAAACGATCATGAGCGCGGCAACGCATGCACCAGGGATTCGGCCTTTTCTCGGGCCCAGCGATCCGCTTCCAAGGCATCATCGAGGGATGAGATCTCCTGCTGGGTATGCGCATCCATGGTATTGCGGATGACCGCTGCAATTTCGATAAAGCGGAGGCCATGGTTGAGAAAGGCGTCAACGGCGATTTCGTTGGCCGCATTCATCACGGCGGGCATGGTTCCTCCGACTCGAAGCGACTCGTATCCCAGATTGAGGCAGGGAAAGCGGTAATGATCGGGTTTACAGAAGGAGAGTCGACCGATCTCCGTCAGGTCCAAAGAGGGAAGATCGAGCACCATTCTCCCAGGATAGTGCATGGCATACGAGATGGGGGTTCGCATGTCAGGAAGTCCCAACTGCGCGATCATCGAACGATCATGATATTCCACTAGAGAGTGAATAATGCTTTCTCGATGTACCATGACATCGATGCGGGACTCAGGAATATCGAACAGCCAGCGGGCCTCGACGACCTCCAATCCCTTATTCATGAGAGTTGCGGAATCGATGGTGATCTTGGCGCCCATCTTCCAGTTCGGATGCTGGAGGGCTCGTTCCGGTGTGACGTGCTGGAGGTCTTCCTGCGAGAGGGTCCAAAGCGCTCCTCCCGACGCCGTCAGAATCAATCGGCGGACGTCCTCAATCCGGTGTCCTTCCAATGACTGGAAAATAGCGCTGTGTTCGCTGTCAACAGGAAAAATCCGAACTCCGTATTTCCGAGCCTCCTCCTGCATCAACTTGCCGGCCATGACCATTGGTTCCTTATTTGCCAGGGCAATGTGCTTTTCGCTGCGGATGGCGGACAGGGTCGGGAGGAGGCCGGCGGCGCCGACGATGGCGGAAATCACCAATTCGGCATTAAGTCCCGAGGCGATAGAGGCGATCCCTTCTTCTCCGGACAGAATCTCCACTGGAAGGGTTGCACATCGGGCTCGAAGCAGTGCGGCAGAAGATTCAGTCGAGACGGCGACTGCCTGAGGCCGAAAGCGGCGAATTTGCTCCTCTAACCTGTCGATGTTGTTGCCGGCCGTCAATCCGACCACTCGGAATTCATCGGGAAATCGTTGGACGATATCCAGGGTATTGGTGCCGATCGATCCGGTCGATCCCAGGATGATAATTGACTTCATGTCATCTCCTCTCCGTCTCTGAGTAGAGGGCTATAGAGGCGGCAACAAGCCTCGAACATACGCGACATAGTAGTAAAAAGTGGGAGCGGTGAACAAGAGACTATCAATTCGGTCCAGCATTCCACCATGTCCCGGGAGAATGCCTCCCGAGTCTTTGACCCCTGCCCGGCGTTTGATCGCCGATTCAAAGAGGTCTCCGACCAGGCCTGTGAGGGTCAAGAGGATGCCGAGTGCGACTGCGTCGATCCACGAAAGCTCCGAGGCAAACCACAGCTGTGCCAAGAGGGCGGCTGCAACGGCTCCCACAAGCCCGCCGAGCAGCCCTTCATAGGTCTTCTTTGGGCTGATGGAAGGCATGAGTGGATGTTTGCCCCACAAGGTGCCGGCATAGTAGGCGGCCGAGTCTGATGCCCAGGTGACGACCGCCAAGAACAAGACAAGGAATGCGCCTGATGGTAGCGACCGCGCCGATACGACTGTGCTCAAGGGGATGCCCACGTAGAGAACTCCGAATAGGACGATGAGCGGGTCTTTCCATCGGTGTGCTGAGGAGGTGCCGACAAGCACCGCCGTAACCATCACAACGAACGCACCTCCGAGCAGCAATTCCGGGAGGGGCAGTGAAATGTGCGAGCGGGCGATGGTCAGGAGAAAAACAGCCATTCCGACGCCGACGAGCACGTCATTCAAGCGGGATTGGAAGCTGAGTCGATACAGTTCGAGCAGTGCAATCGAGCCGACAGCAATGAGGAGGAGTGTGAGGGCCCATGGCGCAAGGTGGACGATGATGAGGTAGACGGTCGGAATCAGCGCCGCGGCGGTATAGAGACGCCGGATATCAAACTGTCGCGTGCGTGCAGGTGAAGTGGTCACAAATCTCGAATGGTGGACGATCGCGTCTGTAGCGAGAGGGTATCCCACAAGGATTGTTATTATGATGGTACGGTACTCAGCACCCTGCCGAATCGACGTTCCCGGCGTTGATACTCAATCAGCGCGAGGAAAAACTCTCGTCGCCGAAAATCAGGCCAGAGGGTCGGGGTAAAACACAGCTCGGTGTATGCCAACTGCCACAGGAGGAAGTTGCTGATTCTGGCCTCTCCGCTTGTTCGGATCAACAGGTCTGGGTCGGGGAGTGGATGCGTCGAGAGATACCGTTGGACCGTGTTTTCGTCGATCAGCTCGGTCTGAACGGTCCCGGCGTGGGCGTCCCTCACCAAGGCTTTCACCGCATCCACGATTTCCGCGCGTCCTCCATAGCTGAGGGCGACGGTGAGAATCAATTTCTCGAGATGGGCCGTTTCTTTCTCAGTCGTGCGAACCCAGTGTTGCGCGGAGGGCGGAAGCAGCTCGTGTCGCCCGACGGCTCGAAAGCGGACGCCCTGCTCGATCAGACTGGCTCGCTCCGTGGAGAGGTAATGTTCCAAGAGTCCCATTAAGGCGCTGATTTCTTGGGTGGGACGGTTCCAATTCTCCTGAGAAAAGGCGTAGATGGTCAGGGCATGGATCCCGAGCTCCAAGCAGAGCGTAATCATTTCCCGGACGGAGTTGATCCCTTCACGATGGCCCGCGATACGGGGGAGCCCGCGCAGCTCCGCCCAGCGCCCATTGCCGTCCATGATGACGGCCACATGCTTCGGCAAGAGGTCCGCTTCCAGCTTGGCACTCAATTCGCTTTCAGGCAGGTGGTCGAGATCTCCGGTGGGGCTGCGAGTCATAAGTGTCCTGAGCAAGCGTGATGATGGCCGCCATGAGTGGGCAGAATCGTGTGCAGAGTCTACTGACGGGAGCCTGGAAAGTCAAACGATCTCCTGGAAAATACTAAGAAATACGAGGTTTCACGGATTGTTCCATTGCGAGGTCGGAAACGAATGGGCTATACTCCCCATTCCAGTCGACTCTGAGGAAGGAGCACGAAACCTGTATGCCTGAGCCGGTTCAACTGACGACGTTCGGTGTCACAGAGATCGAGGCCCAGCAAGCGCTCGATCGAGTGAAGGTCCGAGATGTTGAGTATGCGGACCTCTATTTTGAATCGCGTACGTCCGAATCGGTCTCGATGGAAGAGGGCATCGTCAAGCGGGCGGCCAAGAGTGTGTCGCAGGGGGTTGGGGTCCGAGCCACTGCGGGGGAAAAGACGGGGTTTGCGTATTCCGATGAGTTGACAAAGCGGGATCTCGAGATTGCCGCTGATACTGCTCGGTATATCGCCAATTCTCCAAAAGGACACTCCAACGTTCCGGTGCCTACGCAGCGACGACCGACCCATGATCTCTATCCGATCGAGGGCGCGAAGGCCGAGGTCGCGACAGCCGAACGCGTGGCGCTCTTGAATGAAATTGACGCCGAAGCCAGGCGCTATGATCCCCGTATTAAGAACGTGCTGGCTTCATTTAATACGGAATATAAGGTCGTGGTGGTGGCGACCTCGGATGGGACACTCGTCAGTGATATCCAGCCGTTGTCGCGCCTACAGATCACCTGTATTGCTGAGGACGGCGAAAATCGCCAAGTGGGCAGTTTTGGCGGTGGTGGTCGGGTCGCCTTTGCCTATTATCGCGAAGACAATCGCCATTTGGGTTATGCCAGGGAAGCCGCGCGGGAAGCCATTCTGAATCTGTCCGCCGTTGATGCGCCGGCTGGAGTGATGCCGGTGGTGTTGGCCGGTGGGTGGCCCGGGATTTTGTTGCACGAAGCGATCGGCCATGGGCTTGAAGCCGACTTCAATCGAAAGAAGACTTCGGCATTTTCGAGCTTGATCGGCAAACGGGTTGCATCGGACGTCTGTACGATCGTGGATGACGGCACCATTCCCTTTCGACGGGGTTCTCTGAATATGGATGATGAAGGTACCCCGACCGGCTGTACCACGCTCATCGAGAAGGGTATCCTCCGTGGCTATATCACGGACAAGCTCAATGCACGCCTCATGGGGATTCCCTTGACTGGGAACGGACGGCGCGAGAATTATCAAAGCGTGGTGCTTCCTCGAATGACCAATACGTTCATGCTGGCTGGTGTGTCGGATCCCCACGACATCATTCGATCCGTCAAGAAGGGCCTCTATGCCGTGTCGTTTGGGGGGGGGCAGGTTGATATCACGAACGGAAAATTTGTGTTTTCCGCCAGCGAAGCCTATCTCATCGAAGATGGCCAGATTACCAAACCGGTGAAGGGGGCGACGCTGATCGGCAATGGCCCGGAAATTCTGACCAAGGTGTCGATGGTCGGGCACGATCTCAAACTCGACAACGGCATCGGTACCTGCGGGAAAGATGGTCAATCGGTGCCGGTCGGGGTAGGCCTGCCGACCATCAAGGTGGACGAAATTACCGTCGGCGGTACACAACGATAACCAGCCGACTCACACCTCATGGCGCATCTTCCAATCGGTCAGGATATGGTTGATGGATGGCCTCTGAGAACAGACCATAATGCTTGAAAAAACGACCATGCCAACTAGTGCAAACGGATATGCCCAACTGGCGGCTGATGTGCTGGCTCGGGCCAAGACCTGCGGGGCGACTGAAGCGGATATCGTCGTGGCCGACGGAGAGACCTTTTCGGTTCAGGTGCGAGTGGGGGCGGTTGACCGGCTCACCAAGGCGAGAGAGAAACGTCTCGGCTTGCGCGTCTTTATCGGGAAGCGGTCCGCCACAACGTCCACGTCCGATTTCTCCCGGGCCTCTCTCGATCGGCTCGTCGCGGACACTTGCACCTTGGCCGGCGCGGTGGTCGAAGATGATGTCTCGGGATTGCCGGAGGTCGGTCACATGGCCACGGAGCAGCCGGATCTTGATCTTTTTGATAGCACGGTGCTGGATACGGACACCCAGATCGATTGGGCGAAGCGCGGAGAGGCGGCGGCCTTTGCGACCGATCCACGGGTGACGAATTCCGAAGGTGCGGAATTCGATTCCTCATCGGGCCGCGTCGTGCTGGCGAATAGTCATGGGTTCGTGGGGTCGTATAAAAGCTCGAACTTTTCCCTCTCTGTTTCCCCGATTGCGACCGAGTCTGCGACCGGTGGCATGCAGCGGGATGCCTGGTATCAGGTCCAGCGCAAGTTTGCTCGATTGGCATCGGCTGAATCCATCGGACAGGAAGCAGCGCGTCGTGCGATTCGTCGATTGGGTGCGCGCAAGGTGGCGACGAAACGCGTGCCGGTGGTGTTCGATCAAGAGACGGCTGGGAGTCTTCTGGCGAACGTATGCAGCGCTGTCTCCGGCTACGGGCTCTATAAGCGCGCGTCGTTTCTGCTCGATCAGTTGGGCCAGACGATCGCATCTGATTTGATCACCATCTACGACGACGGCCGTATGGTCGGCGGCTTTGGGTCACGTCCATTCGATGGTGAGGGGCTGGCAACACGCAAGAATACGATCGTCGAACGAGGGGTGTTAAAGAGCTATTTGCTTGATACCTATTCCGGCAAGAAGCTGGGTTTGCCCTCGACGGGTAGCGCCTCGCGCAGTGTGGGGGAGAGTCCCTCCGTGGGGCCAACCAACTTTTATCTGGTTCCTGGTATGAAGAGTCAGCAAGAGATCATTGGCTCCATTAAAGAAGGCCTCTTTGTGACGGAGTTGATCGGGTTCGGCATCAATATGGTGACCGGCGATTACTCTCGGGGAGCCTGCGGGTTCTGGATCGAGAACGGAGAGCTGGCCTACCCGGTTGAAGAAATTACCATCGCGGGCAATCTGAAACATATGCTGAAGGATATCGACGTGGTCGGGAACGATCTGGTATTCCGAGGTCGGATTGCCAGCCCGACAGTCAAGATTTCTGAGATGATGGTGGCGGGTAATTGAGGAAGTGCTGAGCCTTGAGTGTGGAACCCAACAAGTCCAAGGAAGTCTTCAGTTTCGAATTTATGACGTAGCACTCAGCACTCGATAGTTAGCCTGGTACCCTGTGTGCGGTGGTGATTTATGACTGAATCGATTCGAGAAACGACCGTTCAGTTTCAGAGCGGCAGTGTGGGCATGAAGGCCTTCGTGGCGGCGCCGCAGACCAAGGAGAAGCGGCCGGTCATCATTGTGGTCCAGGAATGGTGGGGACTCTCCGATCACATCAAGGACATTGCGAAGCGGTATGCGTCGGAAGGCTATGTGGCGATTGTTCCGGACCTCTATTCACGCCTTGGCCACGCACTGACGACGGATGCCGGAGAGGCCGGCAAACTCATGGATAGGCTGAAACAGGAGGATGGTCTTGCTGATCTGAATGCCACGGTGGCCTATCTCAAGTCGGTCCCAGAAGTGGATACGGCCAAGATCGGTATCACCGGCTTTTGCATGGGCGGTTCCTATGCCCTCATGCTGCCTTGCGTGAATCAAGAGATTAAGGCAGCGGTGCCGTTCTATGGCCAGGTGCCGAACCCCGATACACCCATTCAGAAGCTGGCCTGTCCAGTGCTGTACTTCTATGGTGAAGACGATGGCTGGATTACGAAGGCAGACGTCCAGCGGCTGGCCGCGGCGTTGAAGAAATACAATAAGCCTGGTGAGATTAAAACCTATCCCCGCGCACCCCATGCGTTTTTCCGAGACACGGATCCATCAGTGTATCGGCCGGAGGCGGCAAGGGATGCTTGGGCCAGGACGAAGGCCTTCCTCAAGCAACATCTCGGCTAGCTCGTCCGACGCGCGAGAGAAACCAGAGAACTTTTGTTGTTCGAGAGGTGACGAGTGATGAGATTGATATGGACCGGTATTCTGTTTGCGATGACGCTCATCCCGGGCATCAGCGCTGCGGCCGAGTTTCAGCTCACCAGCCCGACCATTAAGCCGAAGCAGACCATCGGCAAGGCACATGTCTTTGACGGGTTTGGATGCACAGGCGATAATGTCTCTCCTGAGTTGCGCTGGGCGAATGCCCCGAAGGGGACCAAGAGCTTTGCCGTGACGGTGTACGACCCCGATGCGCCGACGGGCAGCGGCTGGTGGCATTGGGTGATCTTCAACATTCCTCCCGATATCACGGCCCTCGCTGCGGATGCCGGAAAACCGAGCGGTCCCGGTGCGCCCCAGGGTAGTGTGCAGAGCATGACGGATTTCGGTGAGCCTGGGTACGGCGGGCCCTGTCCACCCACCGGGCACAAGCCGCATCGATATATCTTTACGGTATATGCGCTGAAAGTAGAGCAGTTCTCGCTGAAGTCCGCGACGCCCGCGGCAATGGTCGGGTTCTATTTGAACCAGAATGCTCTGGCCAAGGCCTCGTTCACCGGTCGGTATAGCCGCAAGTAAGGACAAGCCGGATACATCCCATGCCACTTGATGCCGAACTGGGAAAGAAGATGCTGCAGCTGATCACGTCGCGCTACGACGATCGGCATTGGCGCAAACGCATCGAGAAGACCTTGAGCCTGCCGCAGTCCGGCGTGATGGATCCGATTCAGCAGCAGGTTTTCATGTATCTCAAGCTCGGGTTGAAGGCCTACAAGTCGCGCCGGGCCGATCCGGACTCCTGGATCATCGGCGGCTATGCCACGAAAGAGGTCATCAACCGCGCGAAGTTCCAACCGCAGCTCGTCGGCACCAGCATCAAGAACGAGGACGTAGCCTTTCTGGGAACGGATCCAGGCGAGGACGTGACCGAAGCCTGGTGGGACGAGATGCTGGTGCAGTGGTTCGATGTGCCGGAAGAAGAGAAACCTGCCGAAGAAAACGATGATAGTCAGCCTGCCAGTTCAGAATCTGCGTCGACCATTAAATCCAAAGCCTAGCACCTTTCCCAGCTGTTGTTTGAAGAACAACTCCTTCATAAGGCCCGCCGGTGATCACGTCATCTTGGGGCTACGGTTGGACCATGGGGAATGAGGTTTTGTACTGCAATCATCATGTTGCCAATCGATTCGCAAAAGCTCGAAAGAATGGGACCGGCCTTGCATGCAGGTCAGAATCGTCTCGGCCTTGGGTCGTCTCCCGCCTCCTCTGATATATCTACCGATAGATCTACCAATGCTCATTCGGGGAGTATTGTGAGCCATAGTCGCGACTACATCACATGGCCGTTTTAGGCGGAGTGGGTAGCTTGGTGGCCCAGCAATTCCATATGTGCCCGCTTCGGTGATTTGATATTGAGGGCTGATGCGGCAAACAGCACTCTTTACGGGCCTGCTTGCCTGTGGGTGGATAAGCCATTATAATGGCTACTAATGAGGCTAGAATGAGGTGACATATGCCACAGGTCGATGAGTTCGTTTCCGTCAGTGAAGCCAAGAATAAGTTGCTGGATTTGATCAGACGGATGAAGCACAGGCAGGAGGTTGTCGCTATTACGCGCGATGGTGTTCCTTCTGCTGTGCTGTTGAGCATGGATCAGTTTGATGGGCTTATGGAGACGATCGAGATTCTGAGCGATCAGAAGTCGATGCGTGCGCTCCGTCGATCGTTGAAGCAGGCAGAGAAGGGGCAGTGGGTGAGCCATGATACGGTATTTGGCCGCGAGAACTCGTGAAAAGCTACCGAGCTCGGTATACGCCGGAGGCAGCTGAGCGTATCCGTAAGTTCCATCCTCAAGTTAAACAGGAAATCAGAGAAGCCATTCGGGAGCTGCTGGTTTCTCCCCTTACAGGTCATACGCTCCAGTTTGAACTCGCCGGACTTCGATCCTATCGTGTTCGGACCTATCGAATTATCTACCGCATTGCTGATGACGAGTCGTGCCTAGACATCGTCTTTGTCGGTCCACGGCGAAATGTGTACGAAGAACTGAGGGCTTTACTGCTCGCAAGGGGAGAAAACTGAGTGGCCCGTGCACCATGGGCGTGAAGCAGCCAGGTTAGCCGAACAAATCCATCTGTGCCGGTTGAGGCGATTCGATGTTGAGGACTGGCGTGGCTGGAGTTGGGGCTGAGCTAGTCGGCTCAGCCGGCGTGGAGTGCCGGTCGAGAAATTCCTTCAGCTTTTTAAAATCTTCCTTCAACGTGGGGAGCAGATTGCCTTGATGGAGGGCCGCGGCTGGATGTAGCAGCGGGAAGAGCACGAAATCCTTCATGTAAAAAGCCTGCGCCTTCACTTTGGTGATGCCGACTTTTCGCTCCAACAACGTCTGAGTGGCCCAGTTGCCTAGGGTGCAGACCAGCTTCGGTTTGATTAGCTGAATCTGCTGCATCAGAAACGGTTTACAGGTCTCGACTTCGTCTTGCTCTGGGTCACGATTATTTGGCGGGCGACACTTGATGACATTGGCAATGTAGATCTGGTCACGCGAGAGTCCTGCTGAAGCCAACAAATCATTCAAGAGTTTGCCGGCTGCCCCTACGAACGGCTCACCCTTCTGATCCTCATTAAATCCTGGCGCTTCTCCGACAAACATGATGCTGGCCTGTGGATTTCCCACCCCGAAGACGACCTGGCTTCGCCCCAGCTTGGCCAGTTTGCAGCGTTCGCAATTGACGAGGGACTGAGCCAATTCTTGAAGGGGAGTAAGTACCATGGCATTAACTACAGATGTAAAACGTGAAACGTACATCGTGAAAAGCCGGAAGGCATCTTATAGGAGGGGGACTGGGGTGAAGTCAACGCTGAAAAACGAATGAAACAATCGATTATTCGACTCGGTAGCCTTTTGAGGTAAGGCAGGTGTCTCGCATGGCGTTGATGGTGGTCATGCTATGCAATGCGCGGGCTTGATCGGCGGGACTCATGGGACCGGGGCTAAATGGAAAGGGAGAACTTTGGCTGTAGAAGAAGGGGTCGTTTGCTAACCTCGCCTTGATCTCGCAGTCACGATAGTCTCGCTCCACGTCATAGCGACTGTATCCAGTCGGATGACGTCCGCGTTCGTAAGGACTTTGTGCGCAACCGGAAGTGAATGTCACCAGCACCAATCCAAGAAGTGTGATCCATGAGATCATGGCTTACTCGTACCATCCAAGCCATCTGAGGTCAAGGTCGGTACCCGGCGATGATGTCGGCGCAGCGGCGGGCGCTGACAAGCGCACTTTCCACATTAGCTGGCCACCCGGTATCGGTCCAGGCTCCGGCGACGAGCAAGTTTGGCAGGGGGCTCTGCTGGAGCGGTCTGAGTCTTGCTGCCCCTGGTGCGAGCAGCAGTGCCGCGTAACTTTCTCGAGAGATTTGTCGAGATGTGATGTCGCTCCTGGAAATCTCGGGAAACACTCTGCCCATCTCGGCTTGTGCCGCCTCGATCATCTGATCCTCGCCCAATCCCATCAGCGAGGTCTCCGTCCCTGTCAGTCGAACGACGATCTCATGTGGGCCAACGGGAGTGCTCGTGAGGTAATTGAACGGTTTGCCGGCTAATAGGAGCAGTCGAGGTGGTGGGCTGATTGTTTGTGTGACGGTCAGTTGGACCATGATTTCACTGAGGCTTTGGAGTTCCGTCAAATGGGCAAAGTAGGCATAGCGGGTGAGAAACCGTTCTGGCAGCAGGCGGAGGAGGTATTGGTACGACAGTGCACTGATGTACCAACCGGCCTGCAGGGTTGTCCCGTCATGGAGTCGTATGTCCTGGATTCCATCGTGCCGAAACCGGATGTGCGGCGGCTGGGCAAGTGGAATGAATCGGACGTGGTTTCGGAGAATCTCCTTCATAGGAGTGAGAAAGCGCTGGGCAATGGTTCCGGATCGGTGAGTGAGCCTGGCGTCTGACGCATCACTGAGGAACACGGTTGACAGGATCTGGACGAAGGTTGCGGCGGACAGACGGGCCAGTGCGTTGCCGGTCAACCACTGAGCAAGCGGGGCCCAAGTCCGTTCTCTGGCTTCCGCACTCTGGCCGGTGGCAGTGAGCCACTCATCGGCTGTGCGATTCTCGAGATCTGCCGGAAGGGTTTCGGCCTGTTCCCAAATCTGTTCGACATGCGAGAACAGTCTCCAACGGTCCTGCCAGGACAAGCCCTGGAAACTGAAAAAACTCATCATCCACTGAAAGGCACCCGGGAGACGGGCGGACTGATAGGGCACGGTCTTCCCCGTGGGAAGTCGAAATTCGAGCGGAATGGGCTGGTCGGAGATCGAGCGTTGTCCTTGGTCGAAGGTCTTGAGTACCTGCGTGGTCTCCTGATGGCAGCCAAGGGTGATCGATGCGGGATCGGACGCATTGGCCTGGAATCCATCGGGCCAGTCGGCGTACTCGAGGAGGGTGACCTGGTAGCCCTGTTGGTGGAGTTGATAGGCGGTTGCGAGGCCCGCAAGTCCGGCACCCACAATCAGCACGCTGTGAGAGGGGGGGGCAGTCACGAGAATCGCGAGCGGAGCCACACGCCTAAGGCGATCAGCACACGCTGAGTGGTGGTGAGGCTGATCCGTGGTCCGAATACCTGATAATTCGACCGTTCGATCCGTTCCAGAATCCGTCTATAGATTCCGCGCATGATTTCCGCCACCGTGAGCGCGCGTCGTTCACTCGGGGAGAGTCCGGCAAGGGCGGCTTCGGCTCGCTTATAGTAGTGATGAGCCTGTGACGCTTCGTATTCCATCAAGACCCGGAATTCAGGGGAATAGCTCTGGTTGAGCATCGCCTTCTCTGGATAGTTCCATTTTCGCAGGTCGTCCAAGGGGAGGTAGATGCGTCCCGCTGCCGCATCGGCTCCCACATCACGCAAGATGTTCGTCAGCTGGAATGCCATGCCCAGGGCAACCGCATAGTCTTGCGCGCGTGCGGACGTGACGCCAAAGACATGGAGACAGATGAGCCCGACGACGGACGCCACACGATAGCAATAGAGCGAGAGCTCATCGAACGTGACATAGCGGTTGTTGAAGAGATCCATCTCGACGCCCTTGATCAGCTCCTCAAAGTATGCTTTGGGAATGTTCAATGCTTTCACATGGTGTGCGAGGCTCACCATGATAGGGGTCGTCGGAGTCCCCGAATACACGGCGTCCAGTTCTTCGCGCCAGCGCTTCAACTCGTCCTTGGGATTGCTGCCGGCGGCCGGTTCATCGACGGCACTGTCCACAGCCTTGCAGAAGGCATAGACCGTGTACATGGCGTCGCGTTTGGCTTTGGGAAGAAACAGGAACGAATAGTAGAAATTGCTGCCGCTTTTCTTGGTGTAGGTCGTGCAATACGCTTGAGCGTCCGAGGCCTTCATGGCGCGCTGTCTCCAGCCAGTAAGGATGTGTCTAGTTTGACCGCCTGAGAGCGATTGAGCGGGTGCTCTTGGTTCGGGTGGAGAATGGCGGCCAGGAGCTCCACCCCGTCGATGAGTCGAGGGCCGGGGCGGCTGAAGTAGGAGTTGGCATCCACGATATAGATGTTCGACCAGGATGTCCGTGCCCGTTGCCATGCTGCTTGAACAGGGCCAACCTGCCGGAGTTCGTGGAGCGTTCGATCAACCGAGTACCCACAGGGCATCACGATCACCACATCAGGCCGTGCTGCGGCCACCTCGTCCCAGGTCGTCTGATACGAGGGAGTGTCCTTGGATCCCAGGACGTTGTGGCCTCCAGCCCAGTCTATCATTTCCGGAACCCAATGACCGGCGACATACAGAGGATCAAGCCATTCAAGGCACACGACCCGCGGGCGGACACTCACGTTCTCTGTCCGGTGTCGAACTCTGTCTAGTCGATCCTGGAGATCGGCGGCAAGGGCTTTTCCTTTCGGAACCGCACCAACGGCCCTGGCAATCCGTTCGATGTCATGAATCATGTCCTGTAAGGTCGTTGGGCTGAGGGTCAGCATCTCTGGTCGGTATTGAAACGCGTGCATGGCCCTGGTGAGTTGGTCTGGCGTCACGGAGCAGACGTGACAAAGGTCCTGTGTCAGGATGAGATCAGGGCGAGCGTGACGAAAGGCCTCCTCCTTCAAGCGATAGAGTTGTTGTCCCGTTGTGACCAGTTCTTTGACTCGTTGGTCGATCGCATTGCTTGTGGTGTGCTCTGCCTCGACCAGCGGTTCGATCATAACAGGAACCTGGCGAATCGATGGAGGAAAGTCACATTCATGGCTGATACCGACCAGTTGGTGTTCCAAACCGAGTGCGGCGATCACCTCTGTGGCACCTGGGATCAGTGAGCAGATTCTCATGGTTGTCTCGAACCTAGGCCTGCCACAATCGGGTGCGCAGCTCGTCCAAGCGTGTGTCGCTCAAGTTTAGGCTGATGGCATCGGCTTCGTGAAGATCTTGCACGGTATGGGTATTGGCGACAGCTAAGACCCGCATGCCGGCGGCCTTTGCAGCCCGGATACCTGGCCGGGAATCTTCGATGACTAAGCATGAGCCGGCCGGAATCGCACTCATCGACTGACGGCGGTTCAATCCAGCCAGGGCCTGAAGAAACGGTTCCGGATGGGGTTTGCCATTTGCGACATCTTCGGCGCTTGTGATGTGAGCAAATGCCTTGCGGATGCCGATCTGTTCGAGCACCAGTTCTATCTCCGGTCGGAGGGCGCCAGACGCAATGGCAAGCGGATAGGCGGCCGCTGCTTCTTCGATGAATGTTTTCACACCGGGGAAGATGACGAGGTGCTCCTTCATCGAGGCCATGTAGGCGACAGCCTTCTTGGCCATCAGGTCCTCGACCAGTGAACTTGCAATTGGACGGTGATTGACTCGAAGTGCTTCCAGGATGCATCCACGATCATCGAATCCCAAATAGTCGGTGTAATAATCCTTCTCGGTCAAGGTGATCCGGATCTCCGCCAGTGTCCGGCGGAGGCCCTCAAAGTGAAGAGGCTCGGTGTCGGCGATGACACCGTCAAAATCAAAGATTACAGCGCGCATGAGCTCCTACCGGTTGTGATGTCGTGCTTGCCAATGTGGACGGGCGGCATTATAGCACAGCAAGAGGGTAGTGGTAGGATTACCTACCCTCTTGTGGGAGATGGACCGTGGACGATCAGGGCTTCAGTTTGAGCTGCTTTTCCGTCAGCCACCCCTTCGTGCCGAAGTCGGAGCGAACGGAGTAGACCCAGCCATTTTGCTGCAGGTCGCCATCGAGAATCGTGAGCACGGTGCCTGGGGGAATGGCCGGCCCTGGCTTCGTCCCTTCAGCGTCTTGACTGAGCTGCACTTTCTGAGCGGGCGCGGCTGGATTCGGTGCGACACTGACCCGCTGTCCCTCACTAAAGAGTGGCGTCGGAGTTGCGACAACCGGAGGGGCCGGAGTCGGCGCCGGAATCGAGGACGACGTTGGTGGCGCCGGTGCTGGAGTCGAAGCCGTCGGCACCGGTGGTGCAGGGACTGGAGCCGGAGCTGCTGCTTGCGGTGTCTCAACCGGCGTGACCGCAGGGGCCGGTGGTGGCGCCACGGCCTTTGGCGCTGTTGGTGGAGAGACTGGGACTGGAACTGGGGGCGCCGGCTTTCGAGCGATCGGTGTTTGAGGTTGCTCGGCTGGGGCGTCGCCGAGGAGCGGGCCAAGGTATTCGGTGATCAGGTCCGGCTCCATCGCAAGATAGGCGCCGCCACCGAGCAGGAGGATCAAGATGACCACGATGAGCGGGCGCTTATTTGACGGCTTGGGCGGCTTGACCGGTGACGGTGATCGAACGGTGGTCGTCTGCTCCAACTCCTCTTCGGTGAATTCTAAATCCGGTTCAGGTTGACGCGCGAAGAACAGGTTCCACATGAGAGGATTCTCGGCGAACGACGGACCTCCAGCAGTAGCAAACATCGAGCACCTCCCTCTAGCAGACGGCATCGTAATCTCTCGAAAAGTACTTATCATCTGGCGCGTAGACTGTCAATTTTGTGTGAAGATTCAGCCGTATCCGATCAGCAGGATTGCACGTGGGAGCACGAGAGCACCTGATGGGCTCGGCTCCCGGCCCGATAGACGGTCAGGCCTTTGCAGCCCAGTTCATGGGCCAGCACGAAGGCGGCGGCTACATCCGCGGTCGTCGCAGAAGGAGGCAGATTGATCGTTTTGGACACGCCGCTGTCACTGTGTCGTTGAAAGACGGCCTGCATCCGAACATGATGCGCCGGAGCGATATCGTGGGCGGTTACAAACAGCCGACGAAGATCGTCAGGGATCTGGGACAGGTGTTGAATCGATTCATGCCGGCCGATCTCTTCCCGTAACTCGCTGAGGGGAAGGTGTCGGGCTCGAGCTTGTCGAAGGAACTCCGGGTGAAGGCGCTGGAGCCGAACGCCTTCCATGATCGTATGGGAGACACTGATTCCGTAGAGCGGTTCAATTCCGGCCGAGCAATCCGCCAGAATGCTAATGCTCCCCGTCGGTGCGATGGTCGTGACCGTCGCATTTCGCCGGGGAAGGCTTTCAGCCTCCAACCGACTGCCTTTGTACGCTGGAAAATGGCCTCGCTCCAGTGCCAGCTGACGCGAGGCTTCGTGGGCTTGTTGCCGAACAAATCCCATCAACTGATCCGCAATGTGCAAGGCCTCGTCGGTATCGTAGGGGATCCCTAGCCGAATCAGAAGATCGGCGAACCCCATGATACCCAGCCCGATTTTTCTGGTGCGTTTCGTCCGGGTCTCGATCGAGGGCAATAGGAAGCGGGTTCGATCAAGTACATTGTCGAGGAAGCGAATCGCCAGCGGAATGATGTCTCCGAGTCGTTCGTAGTCGATGCAGCGTGTGCCTCGATGCGTGGTCAGACATCGGGCGACATTGATCGCCCCGAGCGTACATGATTCATAGGCCAATAGCGGTTGTTCCCCGCACGGGTTTGTGGCTTCGATCGTGCCCAGGTGAGGCGTCGGGTTCGCTCTGTTGATGGTATCGAGGAAGAGGACACCGGGCTCACCTGATTGCCAGGCTGCTTCGACCAGCCGATCGAAGACCATCTTGGCGGGGAGGCGTCGGATGGGTGTGGCGCTCCGTGGGTTGATGAGCGCATAGGACCGATTCTGTGTAACGGCCTTCATAAATCGGTCGGTGAGCCCCACGGACAGATTGAAATTTGCCATTTCATGCGGCTGGAGTTTCAACGCGATGAAATCCAAAATGTCGGGATGGTCGACTCTCAGGATCCCCATATTGGCGCCTCGTCTGGTGCCGCCCTGCTTGATGACATCGGTCGATAGATTGAATAGGCGCATGAACGAGATGGGACCTGATGCGAGTCCATTGGTGGTGGCGACTCGGTCGGCATGAGGCCGGATATGATTGAACGAAAACCCGGTTCCTCCGCCGGATTGATGAATGAGAGCCTGATGCTTCACGGCGTCGAAGATTGATTCCAGGGAATCCTCTATCGGCAGCACGAAGCAAGCCGAGAGCTGCTGAAGAGGACGTCCGGCGTTCATGAGGGTCGGTGAATTTGGGAGAAATGTCAGCGACGCCAGAACCTCGTAGAATTGGCGGGCCAGCCGGCGTCTGTGCACAGGCGGTTCGATCGAGGCGATATCATCGGCGACGCGATGAAAGAGCGCGGTGGGGGATTCGATGGCGACGCCCCGTTCGTTCTTAGCCAAGTAACGCTGGCGTAGAACCGTCAGTGCATTGGGAGACAGTCGCGGTGTGTGGTTCCTAATGCCCATGGGGAGACCGTCTCAATTATAGCTCTTTCCTGGATGTTGGAACATTGCACGCGAGACTGAATGGACTGGGCCTCTTGCATGTGGCTCGCACCGGAAGGCAGAATGCGACGGTTGATCATCATGAAATCCTATCGCGAAGAACTCTGGTTTGAGACGAAGACCAGGCGGGCCTACATCAATATCACACCGCAGATTGAAGTCTTGATCCACAAGAGCGGGGTACGGGAAGGGCTGGTGTTGGTAAACGCCATGCATATTACGGCGAGTGTGTATATCAATGACGATGAGCCGGGCCTCCTACGGGACTATGATGATTTTCTTGAGCGGCTTGCCCCGCATGAGGCGCGCTATCGGCACAATGACACCGGTGAAGACAATGGGGATGCGCACCTCAAACGGCAGGTGATGGGGCGTGAAGTGGTCGTCGCGATTACAGATGGTCGCCTTGATTTTGGCCCCTGGGAGCAAATTTTTTACGGGGAGTTCGACGGGTGTCGGCGCAAGCGTGTGCTCGTCAAAATTATCGGCGAGTAAGAGCAGATTCTGCGCGTGGGGGCCGTCATGGTGCCGGCAATGCGGTTCGCGCTTGCGTGGGGTGTAAAAGTTTGGCAACATGCAGCATAAGTTATCGGGCCATCGGTCTTGGCTCGCATCATAAGGAACAGCAATGCTAGCCTGGTCTCGTCCAGACCCGCTGACACGTGATCTGATCCATCTCATCAACGCCCGCCGTCATGAGCATGGGGATGCCGATGACGCCATCGATACGCTGCAGGCATTTCTCGAGCAGGGGCGTGAGCATGATCTGTTGACCGTCCTGGCCGCGCTCGATGAAGAAATGGCCGAGTGGCTGTTTGATCTGGTTGCCGAGGCGAGTTGTACGCTGCTCTTGGACGGGCCGCATGATGAAAAACCGACCTACGCCACGATGGCCGCGCTGGCGCTTCCACTCCAGGCGAATTTGACCTCTCCGCTGAAACTGAAGATCGATCCGATCGCGACCGCCGATTTGCTGCACAAACATCTGGAGCTTCCTCCAGGTACGGTCGTTCGTGTTGAATCGCGATTGTTGACCGATGCCACCTTGGAAATGCTGAACCTCCAGCTATTCCATGACCACCTTGTGACGGTGGCAGACTCACGACGCGTACAGTCCGTCGCCGCTCGGTTGCTTCCGCCGGTTGAGAATACCGCCTTTCTCTTGTTTGAGATGATGGGAGCGCCGGATCCTGGATTGCCGGACTCGTGGGAAGATCATCAGCGTCGGGAGATTCTCGAGGGACTCGTCAAGCAATGTCCCGAGGTCGCGTGCGCGCCCGACATGATTGAGGCGCCGGTGTATGCCGCCTATGCGATGTTTGATGCACAAAATGCCGTGCGGCTTCACCATCTGGCTGATGAGACGGCTGCCGTGTGGCGAGAGTTGGATCCGCTCGTCCGGTCTCGCACCATCGTCCATCTTCACACCCAATGTGGGAATGGAGTCTATATGCCGGTCTGGACCGACCTGTTCGATCCGGAACTTCCCGAAGAGCATGGTCCGGTCTGGACCTCACCGGACGTCTGGGTGTTCACGGCGGATCTGCCGATTGAATGGCCAGGCGAAATGCTGACCAACCGTCTCTTGGCCGAAGGCTGTACCAGGTTTGAGAATCATATCGTAGAAGCTCCAGAGAACTAACCTCACCCGCCCAGTTCAGCTTCCCGATATTTCTTCAGTTGGTGTCACTCCATGCGAAGGCTCTGCGCAAAACACCTGTTTCGGTGATTTTCCGGCGGCTTTATTTTATTCTCACCTCGATGATGCAGCCAAAACAGACGGAGCAATCTGCACGGACCATTGCAAGTCTCGTGACAGGAGGTGGGTTGATCCTTGTCTGGGTGATTGTGTGGGCCAATCTTCCTTCGAAGGAAGACCTCTTGTCTGCTCTCTCGACAACGTCGTCCGCAGAAAGGCCTCGCCAAGCTGAACTTGATCTGACGATCCCCGGCGTTCTACGCCAGTCTGTCCGGGGAATGACGGGAACGGGCGAATCGTCACGTGGTACGGCGATTAGTGGCGAGGCTGCCCTGCAAGACAGCCGTGCGAGGCAAATTGCGGAGGTGCGGTGCGATGCACAAGTCCAGGAGCTTTGCCCAGACACACTCATCGGGGACGAGAGGCGACACTGTGTGATGCAGCGCATGCGACAGTTTGCCCAACCTTGTCAGCAAATCGTCCGACAACGCATGGTGCGTTGGAAAACTGCTGATGGGTATCGGGTTGCTTGTGCAGCCGATGCCAAACGAGTGTGTCCGGCCATGGAGCTTGGGGAGGGACGCATTCTTGCGTGTTTACAAGGACACGAACAAGATCTCTCTGACGCCTGCTATCAAACCCTGCCGAAAGGGCGGCTTCACTTTAGAAACTGAAGAACTCCGTCCTGCGGGTTATTCTGACCTAAACGCTGACTTTCACGATACCGAGAGTTCATGGACTTCATTGTTATGCGGCCAGTCCCTCGCTGCAACTGCGGAGTGCTGTGGCGAACTCGTTGGCGCGGCGGTAGCGTTGGGCCGGGTCTTTCTGTAAGGCACGATCAAGGACGGTTTTGACCGTGGGTGGCAGATCGGGCCTGAACGCTTTCAAGCTGGGATGGGGCGTCTGGGCGATCGCAAACAGGAGTGCGGAGACGTTGTCTGCCATGAACGGGGGACGGCCGGCCAGCAGTTCGAACATGACGACGGCGAGTGAGAATATATCAGAGCGTCCATCCACCTTCTTTCCTGCGATCTGTTCTGGAGACATGTAGCTCGGTGTTCCCATCACGATATTCGGCTGAGTCTTTGTGGACATGGCCATCTTGGCGATGCCGAAGTCCATGATCTTGATGACCTGGGTCTTGGTCACCATGATGTTGGCCGGTTTGATGTCGCGATGGACCACGCCTTGTTGGTGGGCATAGTCCATCGCTTCCGCGACGGTGGCGATGCTTGAGATCACCTTGTCGAACGGCAGAAGCTTTGGTTTCCGTGACCAGTCCTTGAGTGTTGTCCCTTCGAGCAGTTCCATCGCGATGTATCCAAGGTCTCCTTCCTCACCCGCGTCGAAAATCGTGACAATGTTTGGGTGTGACAACCGTCCTGTGGATTCAGCTTCTCGAAAGAACCGTGTCTTTACGTCCTGGAGTTTGTCGGGATCGTCGGTTTCGTCGAGCCGCATGGTCTTGATGGCCACGAACCGATGGATGGTCGGATCCTTTCCGAGATACACCACACCCATCGCCCCGCGTCCCAACTCCTTCAAGACCCGATAGCGACCAAGAGTGGAAGGTGTGCCGGTCTGCGGGGTGGAGTGACGAGGTGAGGTGTTCCTGTCACGTTCGTCAGCCTCTTCTTGTTGGGCCCCATCCGTTTCTGTGAGGGATGTCGTACGGCGAGCCGCTTGAGCGGGTTTCGCAAAGAATTGGTGGAGCTCAGTGAAGTTCAATAGCCAGGTTGTCGTAATCCAGAGGCCGGCTACTATCAGGACTGCTGTGTGTGTGATGGCATAGCGTGCAGTTCCAAAGCCATCGATCAGGGAGAGTCCAAGGACTCGAAGGGTTTTATCTATCGTAATCACGACGAGGAGGGTTGTGACGGGACTGATCATCCGTTTGAGGAACGAATAGCCTTGTCCGTCCTCTGGCATCGTACGAACGATGTGAATCGAAACTATACAGAGGATCACCAACCCGACGGCCTCGGTGATGAGGTGCACGGTTTGGGAACCACTCAGACCGAAGAGGGTGAGCGGAAATGATTGGGCTGCGGGGAGTTTGCTGAACAGGGGGCCAACTACCAGAACCGCGCAGGCCACCAGAAGATACTGTAGGGTCCAACGTGAGGGGTTGCTCATAGCGGGCATGTTGAGAAGACAGGCAGAGTCTAGCGGATCTGAGAGGGGAGTCAATGGATAGGAGAAATCATGCCATGTCTACGACGCTAGATTTGTCCGACCGCCGCCTTCATCTTGGGAAGCAGTGAGGTGGGGACATGCAGCGTGCCTTTGCCGATCCCCACCTCAATATCGGGTTTCGTGAGACCATGGAAGTCGCTTCCCCCGGTGACCAACAGGCCGAGCTGCTGGGCAAGGCTGAGATACTCACGTGTTTGCCGACTGGCATGGGTGCTGTAGTAGACCTCTACGCCGTCGAGTCCGGCGGTCTTGAGCTCTCGAAGCAGCTCGACTAACGAGCGATCAGCGAGTTTGACCCAGGTCGGATGGGCCAAGACGGCAAGCCCTCTCGCGGCTTTGATCCACTGAATGGCTTCGGCCGAAGTCGGAAGATCGCGAGGGACGTAGGCAGGCTTTCCGTTGGCCAGAAAACGATCGAAGGCTTCCTTCGCCGACGAGACCACCTGTTTATCCATCAATGCGCGAGCGATGTGGGGTCTTCCCACCGAGTCGCTGCCCGCGAGGGTCCTGACTTCGTCATAGGTGATGTCAATCCCGAGTGCTTGGAGCCGTTCAACGATCTGTGGATTGCGCCGATGCCGACTCTCTCGCAAGGTCGTGAATCGTTCGTTTAAGATAGGATCTTGCCAGTCAAGAAAGTAGCCAAGGATGTGCAGCTCTGATTGGCCCATGATCGAGCTGATCTCGACGCCTGGGATCACTTCAATCCCATAGTGCTCCCCCGCCGTAGTCGCCTCGGCGACACCTGTCATGATGTCATGATCCGTGATGGCAAGAGTGGTCACTCCTGCCTGGTGTGCCAGGTCGAGGACCTCTGTCGGTGTACAGCTCCCGTCAGAGTGGGTGGTATGGAGGTGAAGGTCCAAGCGGCTCATGCTGAAGCTCCAGGCGTGAAGGGTTTTTGTGCCACCAGTTGGGCGGTATAGGCCGATTCTCCATCTCGAGCCCCTTCGTGCAGCCCCTCATCATAATGGAGGACGCGGAGCCCGGAGGTCAGGGTTAAGAGTTCCCCATGTCCCAAACAGAATTCCCGACGCCGTGGGTGTTGATAGTGGAGGTGATGATCGATGAGAAAGGTTTCGTAGACCAACACGCCGCCAGGCTTCAACGCATGAATGAGTGGCGGAAAGATCGGTCTGGCCAGATACAAGAAGACGAGAATGGCGTCGTACCGGTCTTTCCCGAGAGTCGGCGGAGGCGGTGATTCCAAGTTGAGTGCTTGTATTGTGATGTCGGCCAGGTGCCTAGAGCGAGCGTCGGTCATCAGCTGCGCAAGGGCTTGTTCATCGCGGTCGATGGCCTCCACCTGGTAACCCAGCGATGAGAGAAATAACGTGTGTCGTCCTCTTCCTGCGGCTACGTCGAGGACCGTTCCCTTTGGCAGGCGATGCAGCTGCTGCACAAGAAATCGCGCCGGGCGGGGATCTGCGCGGAGGATTGTCTGGGCGACCCTGGTCCGCTCACAGGTGATGCCGACGGATGTCGTGATGTGAACGATCGGCGGATGCAATTTGCGTAACCAGATTTTGATCCGATCAACAGGGAACTCCGAAAAGATGACAACAAACAGCTGTTCGACGATGGACTCCAGGAGCTGCGCCTCTCGACTTGTTCCGATTTCGACGACGCGGCGGGCTACGGTTGCATAGTCGATGGTGTAGCGTAAGTCGTCAGAGAGCCCGGCGTGATCCATCCGGCAATCCAGCTCCAGATCAACGGCGAGGGGTTGCAGACGCGCACGTTCTTCGACTGTCACGCCGCAACGAGCACGAAACTCCAATCGCTCGATGCGGATCTGGTCGGGCATGAGAGCATTGTCGAAGATCATCTTTTGACCTGTCAAGCCAGGAAGAGGGAAATCCAGAGGGGGCTGTCAGTGGCGATGGTGGATGTGGGCGGCTTGGTTAGACAAAGTAGCGGCTGGTATCGATCTTATATTCGGTGGTATCGACCAATCGGATGATACTGTGACGATGGTTGCCCGCCTCGTCTTCTTCGGTGAGATCCAGCTCTGGTCCGTTCTCGATTGGCGCGCCGTGCCGATCGGTGATCACTTTGACCAGCGGGCGTTCCGCATTGGCTTTGTTGACGGCTGGTTTGAGGACCACGGCCAGCTCGTCGGTGTCCAACAGGACCAGGCTGCCGATTGGAACGATGCCGACACAGTTGACGAAGAGCTTAAGAAGGGTGGGGTCAAAGCTCTTTCCGGACTTTGAGAACATGATGTTCAGCACTTTTGATGGAGACATCGGCTCTCGTCGATAGACGCGTGACGAGGTCATCGCGTCATAGCAATCCGCAATCATCAGGATGCGGCCGGTTAGCGAGAGCTTCCATGGGGTCTTCAATCTGGGATAGCCGGAATAGTCGAGGTTCATATGGTGCTCGAATGACGCGGCAACCATGCGTGCCGGGAGGCTAGTCACGCCACGAATTTGTGTGAGACTCAAGACACCTTCGGTCGGATGATTGCGCATCATGGTCCACTCATCTTCCGTGAATTCGCCGGGCTTGTTCAGAACCTCCAGTGGAATGCTGGCCTTGCCCATGTCATGAAACAGCGCGGCTAATCCGAGGTCGGCCAGTTCGATCTTGGGAAAGCCAGCTCGATTAGCGAGTGCGAGCGAGAGGAGGGAAACGTTGACGGAATGGTTGTGGGTATATTGGTCGTGACACCGGAGCGTCGTCAGGCCGAGCACCGTCGCTTCATCCTGCATCATGAGGTCCACGATGTTTTGGATGGCTCGCTTGGCTTGCTTGAAGTTTAACGTGCCGCCTGCCCGTGCTGATTGGGTGAGGTGTCCGACTTCGTTGGCAGCCTTTCCGTATGCAACCTTCGATTTGGCTTTCTGACGGGCCTTTGCCCCTTGGTCAGGTCCCAGAGTCTGATCTGAAGGGGTCTCGTTTTTGAGTGCCAGTTCCTGACGATCTTGTAGTTGGATGGTAGAGATGTTCAGCGCCTTGAGTTCCTGGCGAAAGTCCTGGAGCGATTTCGTGGCAGGATCGAGTGTGACGAACAGGTAGGCGAGCTCCCGAAGGTCGTTGGAGGATGTGGAGGATGTAAAGGTGAGCCCACCGATCTTCCAGGTGGTCATCGTATCGATGATACTGGAGGCGATCAGCATTTGCTGGGCATTGATCTTGAGGTGGCGTTGACCAAGAAAGAGAAAATCGTTCTGAATTCGCACAGTGACGGGTTGATCGTGGGCCAGGGTTTGAATCAGTGTCAGCATGGTCTCAACGGGTTTGTCGAGTGCCGCATTCGTTCTCCCATGGATGCGAGAGGTCTTGATGAGCGTGTTCAGCTGTGTGATGAGCTGGAACCCCAGCATAGCCAGTTGTTGATCAAGAATGTCGCCGGCTTCGGACCCTTGCCCGATTTTCTGGGCGAGGGATTTTTCATGAGTTAGAAGTGGTTCGGTCTGGCCAGTGCTCACCTTCGTCGTTGGCAGTGCGACCTTAGGGACTGTCATGCTGTTTCTCCATCCGTCGCTTTGGTGGCCGAGGGTTGTTGCTGCTGGCGCTTGAGGGCTTGCGTCAGAGCCACGCTGCACGCTTGGCGAACGGCTGCATTTCCCTTTTTCGAGCCCCGTTCCAACGCCGATATCGCCACGGGCGTGGCAAGCTTCCCGAGCGTCTCTGCCGCAAGCACCGCGAGTTCTTCCCTTTTCCTACGGTTGGTCCAGGTCCAGGTTGTCATGAGTTCCTGCCAGTAGGGCACGGCTTCATCTCCACACGACATCCGCATGGCTTGGAACACGGCTCGGCGTTCGCTGATGGGCCGGTCCATAAAGCCATCCTCAAGGACAAGCGGAGACCATTGCGTGAAGGGGACCGTGTATTGGCCGGATATGAGAAGTTTGAGTGCCGCAAAGCGAACGCTCTCGTCCGTGTCACTGGTCAAGGGCACCAGTTTCACTCCGGATCCGTTCGGGCGGAGCTGGCCGATTGCGCGCACGACGTCGCGTCGGACCTGTGCGTCTGGATAGCGGATTAACTTTTCAATCGACTCTACGAATCTGGGAGTATTCCATTTGAGGAGGATGGAAAGAAGATTGCGGACATAGGCCGGTCGACGATCCATGAGTCCCCGCACCACAGCATCCGGTTTATCTTTCGCCAAGAGGGTGAGGACTTCGACAACAATGGCCTGGTGCGCCGGGGAGGTGAGGTTTGCCAGCAGCGTGCAGAGACCAGGCACGGCATCCGGCGTCATTAGGAGCAGGATAGTCGACAGACCTTCAACGTTGGCATCCGGACTTCGATTCAAATAGCTTTCGATGGTCTTGATGCGTTCGGTGCGCCCGAGCCCATTCAGGATAGAGGCGAGCTGCTGCTGATGTTCCTCGGTGAGGTCGGGCCTGACGGCATCGCTTTCATGCAGGAGACTCACCACATGCTCCAACACCGTCCATTTCCCCTCGCGGAGGAGGGATTCGACAACGGCGCCCCAGATGCTGAGCAGTTTTGTCAGGAGAGTCGAGGATTGTTCAGAGGAGAGAATGGCGGTCAGCGCATCGAGAATGTATGCCAGAGAGTCTCGGCGCCTCTCGGCCTCAATTTCTTCGGCTAATGCCGTGAGTTCTTCCTCAGTGACTTCGTAACCGAGGTGCCCTGCTTGAAGATGACGGTCCTGCGTGCTGCCGCTCTTTTCAGAGCCGCTGGTGGTCTTGTCCTCAGATGCTTGCTTGCTGCGAGTTTTTTCACGATCAATGAGATCGCGAAGTGTTGAGTCAGAAAAGCTTTGGGTACTGTCGAGCCGAACGAATTCCCCTTGACCGACCGAGGCACTGGCCACTTCTTCCGCCGTCACGATGGAAATGGTCGAGAGGTTCTTTCCCCAGATCCGTGTGACGATGTCATCATCGTCGTTGGTCGGGTCGAGTCCTCCCCACAAGGAGTCCAGAAAGAATCCAACATCTTCTTGCGTCAGACCCTGATGAAGGGATAATTCCCGGATGCCGTCCGCGTACAGCTTAAACGCCATACTTTCCCCGCCACCGTTTTGCTCCTCCTGATAGACCACAGACTCTTTGTACAGGAGGGCAGTGCGCTGGACCAGGAAGGACAGCTTGTCATAGGTTGCCAGGTGGGTGCTGAGCTCTTCGAAGAATTGCTGCGAAAATTTTTGTGCGACCGGGTTGGCGGAACCGTACGTTCGATTGGACTTTGCAGTTTTGTCCAGCAACTTCAGGACACGTTTGATTGAGGCGACTTCCGGATCTTCCGCGCCTCGTGCTGGGACGGCCGCCGCAAGCATCTCCTGCGCCGACGTGACGTTCGTGGACATAAGGGTAAGACCTACCGAGAGATCAAGTATTCGTCAAGAAAATCACTATTCTTTGCCTACCTATGGAGGAAACCACATCTGTACAGCTTAGAGGAAATGCACAGGGGGTGTCCTCCGAAGCTGTGGTGAAGGAAAGCACGCGTCGGCGGGTGCCGCCGAGGGCATAAAAGGGATCCAGGGCTGTCATGTCGTGAGGCCTCACGGTCTGGTGGTCTGAAGCGATGCAGTGCGAACGGCTTGTCTGACATCCGGGGCGGCGGTAGAATCGATCTGCACCATGAGTCGACCACTTCTCGTGATCTGTTTTGGGGATAGCCTGACGGCAGGATTTCAATCTCCGACAAGGGAGAATCCAACCGGACGGGATACTCCATACGGGCAATTCCTCCAGTCCTATCTGGGCTCTGCGGTTGAAGTTCACACCAGCGGAATCTGCGGTGAACTGACAGGAGAAATGGTGATCCGATTTCAGCGTGATGTGCTTGAGCGCCACCCGGCCTATGTGCCGATCCTGGGCGGCACGAACGATCTTGGATGGAATGCCTCACCACCAGAAATTATGCGCAATCTCATCACGATGTATGAGCGGACCCTCACGTCCGGTGTAGTGCCGATTCCGGTGACGGTCCCATCGATTCGAGTGGAAGATGCGGCTGGGAGCCAAGAGGGACAGGACTGGGTGCAGGAGCATGTGGCTCGTCGACGTCAGTTGAACCGGCTGATCCATGCCTATGCCGATTCTAAACAGCTTGCCCACGTCGATTTGTTCGCTGCAACGGCAGAGCCTGAGAGCGGCCAACTGGAGGCGGGCTACTCAAACGATGGCATTCATCTGACCACCGAGGGCTATCGGGTATTTGCTGAGCAGGTCGCTCATATTCTGAGGCCATTGGTCGCGAGAACCTCTCGATCGTGAACTCCGAACTGCAAGCCATCACCGATCGAGCGTTCGATCACGTCGTCGAGGCCAGCTCCGTTCCGGTGTTGGTGGAGTTTTGGAAACCAGGTTGCGGCCATTGCCGTGTGCTGATGAAAGAGCTCGAGCAGCTGCAGGCCGAGCTGGGTGAGCGAGTGCAGATCCTGACGATGAACGTGGAGGAACAGTTTCAAATTCCTGCGGAATTGGAGATCTCGTCACTGCCGGCGCTGGCGCTCTATAAGAACGGCGAGTTTGCAACCTTTATCGGAGGGCTTGGGAAGAAGGAGGCAATACGGACGCAGATTGAGTCCGCGTTGTCCGGCTCATTCTGACGTTCGGTGCGCGGCTCACAGCACTCGCCAGGTGCGGCCGTCCTTTTGGATCAGGCGGTCGGCTTCGACCGGTCCCCAGGTACCGGCTTGGTATTCAGGGAGCCAGCGCTGTCCAGACTTCTCCCACGCTTCAAGGATCTGGGTGATCCAGGCCCAGGAGGCTTCAACGGCGTCACGGCGCATGAAGCGGGACGCATCCCCCGCCATCACATCGAGCAGCAGGCGCTCATAAGCTTCTGGAGAGGGGCGACCGAAGACTTCCCCATATTTGAAGTTCATCTCGACCGGGTGGGTTTGCGCGCGCGTACCGGGGACGCGTGAGACGATCCGAAGCGACAACCCTTCTTCCGGCTGAATCTTCAAGGCCAACACGTTCGGAGCTTGAGGGTTTTGCTGGTTGGCGTTGAAGAGGATCTGCGGAATCTCTTTGAATTGGACAGCGACTTCGCTGGCCCGCAGCGGCAAGGCTTTTCCGGTCCGCAAGTAAAACGGGACCCCCGACCACCGCCAGTTCTCAACAAAACATTTCACCGCCACATAGGTTTCGGTGGTGGAGTCCGGCTTGACGCCTTTTTCACGGCGATAGCCCGGTACCGGTGTCCCATGGACTTTCCCCTCTGTGTATTGTGCCCGTACAGTGCAGGTGTCCACATCCTTGGCCGTGATGGGTCGCAGGCAGCGAAGGACTTCCATTTTGGCATTGCGCACGACGTTGGGGTCCAGCGAATAGGGCGGTTCCATCGCCACAAGGCAGAGCAGCTGGAGGAGATGATTCTGAATCATGTCTCGAAGCGCGCCGGCTTCTTCGTAGTAGGAGGCTCTCGTTCCAACCCCCTCGGCTTCGCTGACGGTGATTTGAACGTGATCGACATATTTGTGGTTCCAGATCGGCTCAAAGATGCTGTTGGCAAATCGGACGACCATCAGATTCTGCACGGTTTCTTTGCCCAGGTAATGATCGATCCGGAAAATCTGTGATTCGTCAAAGACACGACCGGTGACTTCGTTAATGGCTTGCGCGGAGGCCAGATCGCGCCCGACCGGTTTTTCGACGATGATGCGTGTATAGGGTGATCGAGCTCCTGGCGTTCCGGCGAGTCCGGAGCGGGACAATCCTTCACAGACGTCGGTGAAGGAACTCGGGGGAATGCTGAGATAGAAAATGCGGTTCCCCGGGAGTTGGAATTTCTGCTCCAGTTCCTCGACGCGTTCCCTCAATCGGTCAAAGGTCTGGGTGTCATCATTGCCGCCTGCCATGTAGAACAGGTGTTGGGAAAAGGCGTTCCAGGTATCTTCGATGAGCGCTTGCCGAGAGTGTTTGACGACGCCATCGCGGACAGTCGAACGGAATTCCTCGTCGCTCATGGGTGTGCGGCCGAGTCCGAGCACGACATAGTTCGACGGAAGCAATCCGTCGAGCAAGAGATTATAGACGGCAGGGATCAGGCGCCGACGGGCCAAATCTCCCGAACCACCAAAAATGACCAGGGTACAGGGTTCAACCGGTGGCAACGGTTCCTGTGCCGGATTGATGTCGATGCGTGGACCGTTCGTCGGCGCCATAGAAGTCTCCTCAGTGAGATCGTCTCATTATCGACGGATCGCGTGACCACCGAAGGCGTTGCGGAGGGCCGCCAACATCTTCTCTGCAAATGATTGGTCCTGTCGTGATCGAAACCGTGTGAAGAGCGCGGTCGTCAGTGTGGGGACCGGAACGTCTTTTTCGATGGCATCGGCGATCATCCAGCGTCCTTCTCCGGAGTCTTGCACGTACCCTTTCAGCTGTTCGAGTTTTGGATCCTGCTTGAGTGCGCCCACGGCGAGCTCCAGCAGCCACGAACGCACCACGCTGCCATGCATCCAGAGATCGGCGACGCGCCCAAGATCCAGCTTGTACTCGCTCTTCGACATCAGCTCAAAGCCTTCCGCATAGCCTTGCATCATGCTGTATTCGATTCCATTGTGCACCATTTTCACATAGTGACCTGCCCCGACGGCGCCGACGTGAGCCCATCCGTTGTCCGGAGCGAGGGTCTTGAACAACGGGGCAAGTCGTTGCACGGCAGCCTCTTCCCCGCCGACCATGAGACAGTAGCCGACTTTCAGTCCCCAGATTCCTCCGCTGGTCCCGGCGTCGACATAGTGGAGCCCCTGTGTTTTCAATACCGCGGCGCGCCGCACATCGTCGTGAAATCTGGTATTGCCCCCGTCGATGATGGTGTCCCCAGGTTTCAACAAGGCGGCCACGGCTTGTACCGTTTCTTCCGTCGGAGTGCCGGAGGGAACCATAATCCAGACCGCACGCGGGGCGCTGAGCTTGCTCACCAAATCGGCAAGCGAGGTGGAGCCGACACAGCCATGGCCCTCAGCCTGTTGAATCAGGTCGTTCGATCGGTCATAGACGACCACGCGATGTTGATCGCGGCGTAGACGGATGACCATGTTCATGCCCATCTTGCCTAACCCGATAAATCCCAGTTCCATAAAGGGCTCCTTGGTATGTAGGTCGGTGACAGCGAATTGATACCCGCCGATCGCGTACACGGTCGGGACGTCTCTTCCATCGCATGCGAAACAACGTCGTAATACGGACGCTGCTGGTGCTGTACTTCCCGGCGGTCAGTCGATACGAGCCGGGTTAGGGACATCCTTAAAGAGGAGATCGGCAAATTGCCGGCCAAAGTTGAGCCGGTCGGTGAGTGTCGTGGCGGTCAGGAACTGTCCGGCTAGGTCGGCGAGGGCTGGCTCACGGGAAAACATGAACCGATGGATATCCACCGGGGCGACCAGCCAAAACCCTCTCAGCCGAAAGAAGGCGGAGATGCAATCCTCATAAAACAGTGTCAATAAATAGTAGGCGGTGCCTGGTTTCTCTACGAGATCCTGTGCTTTTCCTAAGAGGTGATAGCATTCCGCCTTGAGTCGAATCTGCTCATTGATGGATGCCGAAGGGGGCCCTTGGCGGAAGCGTTGATGGACTTTGTCGAGCAGCTTGGCACAGACACCGTCATGATCGTAGAGGATCCGGCTTTTTCTCAAGAGTGAGGGGAGTCGGAGGGAATAGGCCAGGTCATCTTCGACCGAACGGTACCCATGATAGCGGATGTCGGCAAATCGTTCGCCGACTCGGAGAATTTCATGACCGTCGGCGTCGCCTTTGACGAGGGCGAGCAGATCGATGTCACTGTGGGGGGTGAGTGTGCGTCGTGCCCCGGACCCGACGAGGAGGATGCCGACTAGATCGCCTCCTCTGCGACCCTTCACATGCCGGATGGCGATTTCTATGCCTTCTTCAAATCCCGGCGGGGAAGGACTCTCCGGTTGTTCCGGCGGCTCTGGAACTTCAAGCAGCTCGGCATTCAGTTCTTCCCGAGTAGGCGTGGTGGTGACGGTGTTGGAGTCCATAAGTATCCGTGATTGTGGAGGGCCGTGTCTCGATGCTGGATGTCTTACACGTTGCAGCGTGCAAGGTCGTTCTCGAACGACATCACTTCGGCATTCTATGGATCAAAGGAGAGCCTGTCAATGTCGAACGATCATCGGAGGAGGACTCTCGTGAAGGCTGCCGCGGCTTCTTCGATCTGCGGCTCTGTGATGTCCAGGTGGGTGACGGCGCGATAGCTCTTTCCACCGACGGAGTTGATGAGTACGCCATGGTCTTTGAGCGCAGCGACCAGTTCACTTGGCGAGCGTCCCTCGTCGAGAACGTCGAAGATCACGATATTTGTTTCCACATGCTGCGGCGCGATCTGGATGGCTGGTATGTGCTGGAGCAGCCGGGCCAGTTTCTTCGCATGCTCGTGGTCGGTTTTGAGCCGAGCCACATGTCGCTCCAACGCATAGATCCCTGCGGCGGCTAACACGCCGGCCTGGCGCATGGCGCCTCCGTACATACGACGAAAGCGACGCGCTCGCTCGATGAGCTTGGGATCATTGGAGAGGAGCAGCGATCCGACGGGAGCGCCGAGTCCCTTGGAGAGGCAGAGGGAGACGGTTTCAAAATGTTGCGCGTAGGCGGTCGGAGGAAGCGTCGTGGCGGCCACGGCATTAAACAGTCTGGCCCCATCTAGATGCATCGGGATGCCGTGTTTCACCGCGATCGTTCGAATTTTTTCGATCGTCGAAAGGGGGTAAATGGTACCGCCGCCGGCATTGTGTGTATTCTCCAGACAGATCAGCGCGGTCGTGATGCTGTGCGGATCGGTCGGCCGAATGGCGGCTTCGACCTGTTCGGCCGTGATGATACCGCGCTCTCCCTGCACCCAGTGGAGCTGTACGCCGGCCAGCGCGCCGGCAGCGCCCTGCTCGTATCGGACGATGTGGCTTTTGCTTTCGACGATGATTTCTTGTCCCGGCTGGGTCTGAACGCGAATCGCCAGTTGATTGGCCATGGTCCCGGAGGGGACGAAGAGGCAGAACCGCTTGCCCAGCATCGTTCCGGCCATGTCTTGAAGCCGATTGACGGTCGGATCTTCACCGTAGACGTCATCGCCCACGTCGGCGCGGGCCATCGCCTTGCGCATGTCGTCGGTCGGTTTGGTCACGGTGTCGCTACGAAGATCGATCATCCCTACGGCCTCCTCAGACGTCAGCGGGGCATTGTAGCAGATCTTCTACTTGCAGGCGACGATACACCTGCTACACTGCGGGCGCATGGATGCACTACCGCGTTCTCAGTTTCAGCGATGGGCTGATTTTCTTGGGGCCAAACCGGATGAGCTGCTGCCGTTGGCCTGGGCCTTCGCGTATTTCTTCTGCCTGCTCTGCGGGTATTCCATCCTCCGTCCCGTGCGCGACGAGATGGCCATTGAAGGGGGACTCAAGCATCTCCCGTGGATGATGACGGCGACGTTTCTCACCCTGCTTGCCGTGACGCCGTTGTTCGGGTGGCTGTCCGCGCGATGCTCACGCTCTCGATTGCTGCTGACGGTCTACGGGTTCATTATTGTGAATCTGCTCGCGTACTACCTGTTGATGACAAGTCATGTGCAGCCCGAGTGGGTGGCCCGAAGCTTTTTTGTGTGGCTGTCGGTGATCAACCTGTTGATCGTGTCGGTATTCTGGAGCTTCATGGCCGACCTGTTCACCACCGAGCAGGGGACGAGACTGTTCGGCGTGATTGCGGCAGGCGGGAGTAGCGGAGCCTTGGTCGGTCCGTTGATCACAACGGGACTGACGTTTATCTTCCCGGTGCCGGTGCTCATGCTGGCCTCGGCGGGATTTCTGTTCTTGTGTTTGGGGTGTATCTATCGACTCGAGCGATGGGGGCGTGAACGGTCCGAACATCACCAGCCACGACCGGGTGACCCGCTCCACGGTAGCTTCTTGGCCGGCATTCGTCTGACATTCTCCTCACCCTATTTAATGAAGATCTGTGGGTACCTGGCTTGTTTGACCATGACCGCCACTTTTCTTTATCTCGAGCAGACACGCTTGGTGTCTGAATATCTCGATCAGCCGGAGGCCCGCACACGCCTGTTCTCCAGTCTCGACTTTACGACCGGGCTGTTGACGTGGCTGACCCAGGTGTTTGTGACGCAGCGCGTGATTCGGCGATTTGGTCTGATCGCCCCGTTGCTGTTCTTGCCCGTGATCAGTGTGATCGGGTTTTTGGGTATCGCTTTGTGGCCGACCCTTGGGCTCTACGTTGTATTTTCCGTCCTGCGACGGGTCGGAGAATATGCGCTCTCGAAGCCGGCGCGTGAAGTGCTGTTCACGGTCGTCACTCGAGAAGAAAAGTACAAGGCCAAGAATTTCATCGATACGGCCATCTCTCGCGGCGGCGATGCGTCAACCGGATGGCTGGTCACAGGGGTGAAAGCCCTCGGTGCCACGACGGCTCAGATTGCATGGGCCATGGTGCCGTTGATGCTGATCTGGGCGTGGTTAGCCAGGGTGCTGGCTCAGCAAGAAAAGCAACAATCGACAGATTCTGCAGCCTGACTCTGCGAGTTCGGAACAGGTAAGCCGACTCCATTTTTAATGTAGCGCGCGAAGGAACGCTCGACATACCATTCGTGCCGAGCGCTGTGACACCTACAGAATGGGGTGCTCTGCTATGCACGGACGTGGACACGCTGCGCTCAGTCGCGGATTGTGACCGAGCCGATCACGTAGGAGCTGGTTCGTCCTGCTTTGGCTCCTCGGATCCGCACTTCCGAGACATCGCGTACATGCTCACGGAACGTCCAGGTGGTGCCGGCTTGCAGCTCAGGCCAAAACCACCAGGTGCCATCGCGCTTTCGGAACCAGAGCTGGATTGAGGTATCGGGGAGCACCTGAATCGAGTCCAGGTCGAAGTACATGGGCAATCGGGTGTCCGTTGTGCTGGCCCACACCTTGACCCACTGGCTTTGGTCATGGGAAGTCAGAACGCGCGGGGTCTTCACCCAATCGACATCGGTGCATTTCCATTCCACGAGCCTGCCGAATCCGCGGCCTAGGCCGTCTCCAGGATCCGGGAGAGTGTAGCACTCGATCCCTGTTTCCATGCTCAAATGGTAATGGGCTGAGCCGATGGTATCGAGGTTGATATCGCTGCGTGAGCAGTGCTGGCGGTAGGTCCAGCAGTTGCTGTGCTTGGTGCTGTCGCAAATTTGCAGTTGTCCGTTCGATCCACGGCTGGTTTTGAGGGCCAAGGTCGAGCGGGCCTGCCCGTAGATTTGTCCGAGTGCGGCTTCGTCGTCGAAGGTAACCAGGCAGGCTTGATGGGGGCTTTCGGCCGAACGCGCTTGCACGGCCTTCGGTGGTTGGCTCTCACGTTCTCGTTCGGCGGTTTGGTCAGGCGTCGCCTGCGTTGGCGGCCCCAAGGTATGGCTGGATTTCAACTCGGCACAGGCTCCCAAGGTTGTTGTCATGATCAGGCAGAGCGCCAGGTCGTAGCCGCGTCCGTTCATGTGCACTCCAGACCCCATTGTTCCTCCTTCGTCCGGCCCTCCTCGATGTGCTCGTGCCGGCGTGTTATTCGTGAACCGTATTGATCAGCACCCTGCTCGGCATGCCCGAGATGTCAACCGTGGTTTACTGATCGAAAAAACGCGTGTTATAGTCGGCTGTTACTCACATGAGTGTTTTGCTCAAGGAAGATCGTGATGGCAACGACGCAGTTCAACCTATTCTGTACCGGATCATGAGGCCTATGGCGATTGACGTTCCTGCCAAATTATACATCGAAAAGCTGCTCAAAGACTCACGGAGTATTGCCAGGGGGCTGGCGATCCTTCCTGGCTCGGTCAAGGCAACGGCCCTTCATGCGATGGCCGAACGCCTGGCTTCCGACCTCGACACAATTCTAACCGCGAACGCAAGGGATGTCGAGGCGGTCGGGAAGTCTTTCGGAGAGGGGGCCGCGAAGGAGCGGATGAAGGCTGCCGTGGCGCATGTGCGAGTGACGGCTGAGCAGATTCGTGACCTGGTCGAGCAACTTCATCAGATTGCTGAGTTGCCGGATCCGGTGGGGCTGGTGGTGTCACGGCAGGAGCGCCCTGATGGGTTACAAGTTTCGCGGGTCAAGGCGCCGATCGGCGTGCTCGGGGTGCTCTCGGAGCGCAGTCCGCTCGTCACAGTGGAATCGATTGCGCTGGGGCTGAAGTCGGGGAACTTCTGTGTGCTTCGTGGCGCTTCAGAATGGCGGCATACGCACCAGGCGATTGACGCGGGATTGCATGAGGCCGCCGGGAAGAGTGGCGTGCCGGCGAGGGCCTGGATTCTGATCGATCGGACGGAGAAGGACGTGGCGCTCGAGCTGATGCGATCGGCGAAAGGCGTGGATGCGCTCATCGTGCGTGGCGGGGCTGGGCTGCGAAAGGCGGTGGCGGAGCAGGCGAAGATGCCCGTGCTCTGCGATGACGGGGGGCTGACGCACCTCTATGTCGACGGCGACACCGATATCCCGATGGCGCAAAATCTGGTGATCAACTCGAAGGTCCAACAGTCAGGAGCCTCCAACTCCTTGGACACCCTGTTGGTTCAACAAGTCATCGGCCGGCAGTTCCTGCCGCCGCTCATCAATCGGTTGCTCGATGAGTTTAAGGTGGAAGTCCATGCGTGCCCCAAGACCGTCGCCCTCATGGGGCAGATGGCCATGACGGGTCATACGGCAATCGTGCCTGCGACGGAGGCGGATTGGATGACCCAGTTTGCCGGACCGACCTTAGCCATTAAGATGGTCGATGGTCTGGACGAGGCACTCGCCCACATCGCTGCCCATCGTCCCTCTCTGACGGCGGCGATCGTCACTAACCGCTACGAGTCTGCTATGCGATTCACCAAAGAAGTCGATGCCGCCGCCGTGTTGGTGAATGCGTCGACCAGGCTCCACGCCGGTGAAAGTTTCGGCATCGGACGTGACATGGGGTTGAGTGTCGGTAAGCTGCATGCGAAGGGCCCGATTGGTCTGGAGCAGCTGACCTGTGAGAAGTATGTGGCATTCGGGGCCGGCCAGCTGCAGCTGCCCCATCCGGTGCCGGAGACGTACTTTGATGCGATCATGCTGAAGCGGCCGTGACCTGCGTGAAGCGTCAGGCGTGAAACGTTCCGAGTATCGGAGGCCTCTTCGCGTTGAAACTCCAAACTTGAAACTCTCAACTCGAAACGCGAGCCATGAGTTGCGAGCCGCGCTTCACGAGCATCTGGCCTGGTGGGGACTCCGGCAATTTACGTCCGACCCCGCCTACTTTGCCTGGCAGCAGCAACAACTCTCTCCTGAAGATCTGAAACAGCTGGCAGCGCGTGCCGAGCAAAAACGCAAAGGTGATCGTCATGATGAGATGGCCTTCTATGATGCCGCAGCCCATCCGAAGATCTTTCCGGTGCTGTACAGCCAGCGGTATGACTATTACGAGGTGATCGCCTCACAGATTGCAGCGCATTGTGACGAGGCGACCGCGATACTCGACTTCGGTTGCGGGTTGGGCATCCTGACCTCCTTTTGTGCGCGACTATTTCCTGATAAGCAGTTCGTGGGGGTCGATCGGTCATCCGCGTCCATTGCTGTTGCGCAGGAACAAGCGGATAGGCTCGGCTTGCGCAATCTCCGGTTCGACTGTGTGGATGGAGACGCAGAGCCGCTTTCCGGTTGCTACGATCTTGTGGTGGCCACCCATGCGCTGCTTCAGGCTGAGCAAGATCCTGGGCTTCCAAGTCGAAGTTGGCAAACTTTTGAACGTGGGCACGATTCAGTACGACAGTCGGCATTTGAACAGCGAACCGGGCTGGGCCGCCGATTGGACACTCTCATGGAAGTCCTGTCGTCAGATGGCCACATGATCCTGTGTGAGAAAACGCGGCAACTCGGTAGACGAGTACCCTTTCAGCGAGCCCTGGCGGCGAGGGGGCTACAGCTCCTTGAACCTCCAACCTCAGTCCGATACCACTCAGTCGAGGAACTGGTCGACGACGGACCACTCTATTGGTTGCAGCGCGGAAGTCAGGAGCGTGTCGCTTGGGATGAATCCCCGGAACCGGATGAGGGCCGCCCATTTTCTCCTGAAGCACTGGCGACCCCGACCGATCCCGAGAGTCCCCTCTACGAAAATCATTGGCCCTCAGCTCAAGCCGCATGGGAGCAGGTAGTTGATCGAGAGGTGCTCGTCGATACCACGCGCCAGGAGCCGGACGGTCGGCAGATGCATGTCGAGCGTGGAAAGTTTCCAGGGTATCACTATCTGTACTGCGCCAATACCTTCGACCAACGCCAGTTGGTCATTGTGGAGGAAACCCGTGCAGTCATGTTGGATGTCTATTATCAAGACATTCTACGGGGGCTTGGGTAGTATCACACTCCAAGCGATTGCTGCCGGAGAGTTAAGGTTGGCGAGAGGAATCGAATCGCCCAACCGTCGCTGCTCGGCCTGACAGCGGGCCTTACGGCTTCTGCAGAGGGAGCCAACCCCAGCGCATGTTCCCCACGAAGAGGACACATCCTCTTCGAAACCCCTGAAGGGTTGGAGGTTCAAAGATAGAGATACTGAAGGTGTTTATCCGCCGACGGTAGTTACGATACAACGATAAGGAGTCGGCGGTACGCACGAAGTGCGGTATGGAGCTGGCGAGAGGAATCGAACCTCCAACCTGCGGTTTACAAACTGTCTCAGATCCAACCTCAGACAACCTAAACCCGCAAGAAACAACAAAACAGG
>JAOUGT010000079.1 GCA_029865485.1 Nitrospira sp. | reverse complement strand
CTCGACCTTCGGCTGGAGGACGGTTTCCACAAAGGGAATCTTGAAATGCGGGCCGGGCTCGGCTGCGCGAACTGGGACCCCGAACCGTTTCACCACCCCTTCTTCGTCCGGCGCCACGATAAATACGCTCTGCCAACCCAGGAGAATCAGAACGCCCGCAATCATGATATTCCGCACACCGCCTGAGGGAAAAAGGTTCTTCAATCCCCCGAAGGGGAAGAGCTCATTGAATTGCGTCTTGGCCTGCCTGAGGACCGCCTCAAGCGGGTCCGACTTCTTGCCCCATGGCTCTTTAGGATCCCAGGTCATACGTCGTTGCCCTCCAGGCGATAAGAGATATATGCGAACCGCTCTCTGACTTGCGCATCAGTGACGCATGCGGACAGGGACAGACTGCTCTGTCTCGATCGCTATCCGTTCAGCCATCAGATGTTCCGTGATCATCTGCAACAACGGCTCCCCTTCGCAACCGTTCAGGGGACAACTCCGCCTTGTCCCCAAGCTGGACGATGCGCTCAACCAAGAGATCGGCATGAGCGCGCTCCTCCGTCACATGTTGGAGAAACGTCGCCTTCACATATCGTGCACCGATCCCAGCGGTCATGAAGTAATGGCGCTGGTAGCGCAACCGGCCACTCACTTCCGTGGCCAGTGCGTCATTCACGACTCTGGTCACCGTCGCCCGCTTGGCCTTGTATCCTCCGGTCGTTGCGGTGTCGCTCATCACGGTCGTTCTCTTCAGAGTTCCATCCTTGCGGGCGACGCCCCCATTTGTATTACCCTCCACCAGAAGTCTCCTGCAGCATTCCGGTTCTCCGGTCCAGACCACGTCGGGTTGCACTTGGAGTTAGAACTCCTAACAGGATGCTGAAAAAGTCCGCCAGCGGTGTTCTCGCATCGCTCAGAGGCTCAACGTACCGAAGCGTACGCCTCGCCTCTTCGCTCGCTGCGGCCTTGCTGGACAGCCATTTTGAGCATCCTGGGTGGCACAGGGGTTAAAACGAGTTTTTCCGCAACTTGCTAATGGCTCAATCCTCCCGGCCCCCTAAGCCACTGCGCGCGCTTCAGGATCAACGATCGCGTGTGTGTCAATGGAGCGCCTCCGTTTCGTCTGAATAATGCTTTGGGCCAGAGCCACCTCTTCCGCCGTACCGTGGGCCATCAAGATAAACTTGCTTGATTTGAGGACCAATTCGTAATTTTTGACGCTGGCTTTGGGAATCCCCAAGTTATTGAGCGCCGCTCCGATTGCCGTCACTCCCCCGTTCACCCTGGTCTCTTCAAGAGCATCGAGGACCCACCCGAGGAGAGGCCCCGCAATCAACACGGGGCCGATGCCTCGGATGACCGTGCCCCAATATTTCAAGTGATCATCGCCGGTGTTGTAATAGCCCACCACATGTTTGTCTGTGTGGTAGTCCTTCCCGACGATTGAGAGCTTCTTCACATTGAAGGCCGCTTGTTTGAGCTCTTTGATAGCGGCCTCGGCCTCGGTGTGTGTGTTACAAATGGCCACGACTGCATTGCGCTCGCCCATAGCTGGCTCTCCTTTTGTGTGTCATACACCTTGGTGTCATCGGTCCACCCGGCAGATCCCAATCAAATCGTGACCGAGCCTCTCATCTCTGGCAAGCGCATCCACGACATCATTCATGTGGATAAGCATAATTAAGTGGACGGCTGCAGGCTGTTCACAATTGCTCAGTTTGGAACGATTGGTGGACGCGGCCTGGCTGGGATTGACTAAATCAATGGGGCAGAATCAGATGGAGCCTCAGGTGTCGAACCCCTGATGTCTGTTGGTTGATGGAGAACCCATCGAGAAGCTGAGGAGGCACGAACAGTGACAGGGGCGTTCAGAGCGGATGGTCAATCGTGGAGTACGACATTGAGGAGAGAGCTATGCACATGCAAGCCTCCGTTGCGGCGCAACCCTCCCTTATAATCAATGAACCCCATCTTGCGAAACTTATTCATAAAGAAACTGACGCGAGAGCGGGTGGTGCCGATCATTTCGGCCAACGTTTCCTGACTGATCTTGGCAATGACTGTCTCCGGCTTGCTCTCCTTCCCAAAGTGGGCCAACAACAGCAACGCCCTTGCCAGCCGCTTCTCACTGGAATTGAACAGTTGATCCACCAAATCCTCTTGGACTCGGATCGAGTGCAACAGCAAATAAGACATAAACGCCTCGGCAAACTTGGGCTGTTCCTGAAGCATGCGGAGCATAACGGCTTTCTCGATCTGGAGAATGCGGGAGTCTTCCAGCGTGGTCGCGGTTGCCGTACGAACCGTCTGACCTACGAGACAGGATTCTCCCAGAAACGCACCCCGCTCAAGAATCGCCACGACGGCTTCCTTGCCATGTTCCGAGACCACCGTCACTTTTACCCTGCCAGCCTGAATATAGAACACTGCATCGGTCATATCCCCCTGTGAAAAAATGATCTGTTTCTTGGGAGACACAAGGACCTTCTGGCCCTTGTTGGCTTTGCTGAGGAATGTGTCCAGATTGAACGGCGTTCGGATGCGTACCATCGATGGCCCTCCCTTGCTTTGGGGAGCGACTGATCCACCCTGTTGCATGTCAGATAGGCACCCTGACTCTACTCAGCCTATACAGCAAGGCCCATACCGATAGATCGCGCCCGCTCCCCCTGCTGTCTTTTCCGATGCTCATCGACTCACGGACAAGGGTATCTACATTATCGCCCGCGGTTCAGAGAATAGGATCCGCCGGATGACGAGACGGGGGTCTGCAGACTGTCCACAGTCTGCTGCAGTTCCCTCAGTGCCGAACCAATCTGTTTGACCGAGCAGTGCCGTAACGTATGGATGCTGTCCCCCATCCACAAGCGAAGGCTCTTCTTGCTTGGTGAATTAAGCGTCAACACATATGTCCGTGGTGTGGTCTTCATTCTGTCCTCCGGGGTGATTGTGCCGGGTGCTTCCCGCTCGAACCGAGCCTGAGACAACCGGCCCTCTTCCGTTTTCCGCTATGCCGTCCGAAACACCGCAAGAAGGTCCGTCAAGACCATGGTCTTGTGTTTCAGCACAGCCCGCTCTGCCATCAGCTCATCCAACGCGACTGACTTTGCGGCTCGATCCCTAAGACATGCCAGGATAAGCGCATGCACCCGATCGCACTCCTGCTCGACCTTGGCCTTGACCACTTGATTGCCCGCCAGCATATCCAGCACGGCAGCCCTGGTCGAAACAAGATGCGCCTGTAACTCGGCCTCTGGATAATCGATCTGTGTCCCCTCACTCACGCAGCGGTCAATGCTTTGGGCCAAAAAGAGATACAATCGAGCCAGCGCCGCCGTGATATCGATATGGCGATCAGCGTGAGATTGAACAATCATGTTTCATGCTCCTTCCAGTTGCAAACTCCAGTGCGTCTCCGTCATGGCTTACGACCGGCTACCTGCCCCCGGCACCGTTTTCACGGGAAGACTCGGCTCCGGCATATCCTGCATGGACGTCTTCAGCTCCTGGATAGCCCTTGCGACATCCTGCTCCGTCGATCCAAACCGGTCTCCCATCACCTTGATCGCCTGAACAATCGCTTTCTTCATTCTCGAGATGTGGTCGTCTGTCGTCATAACCCCCTCTCTCTCATGGATGAACCCTCACGGTTGATCTGATCAGTGAGGATACCCGGTCGGTACGTTCCGCCACTCTGTGGATGATCACCAAGACAACCCCACTCAACAGCAAGGTCCACGCCCCCTGTGTCACCAGTGTGGCGAGGCCAAGCACATTCAACCCCCCGACAATCAACCCCACCGATAGGAATATCACGGCGTAATGCAGCATGCTGATCTCCTTCCCTCATCTACGGCGGTCTCAAGAACACCCTCTATCCCTCCTGACGCCTCTCTCCATATATAGGTCCCTCCCTGACGAGTCCTGGTACGTACAGCCACAAGATGGGACTCGAGAGAAGCAACCGAAGGCTTGGACCGTCTGTGGCGGCAACACGAGGGAGAGGCCGGAATCGATTCCCCAGGAGAGAAACAACGCGTACCCGAGCTCTGACAACCTAGTGAACCCGCACATCCGGGAGGACCAAGGTCGACCAAGATCCCCCTCTTCTCCCTTTCCCTCCGATTCAAGTCTAAGAGCGTTAACTATCTTTTGTCAAGTCTTTACTTGCTCTGGCTTCCATGTACCTATATACTTAACCAACTTTGTTAATCTTCCAGAAGGGGATCATTCATGGACATTGCGCTCCTCATCAAGAATCGTTTGAAAGAGTTGAAACTCGGGCAGCGGGATCTTGCCCGTGCGGCCGACGTCACCGAATCGTACATTTCCCAGTTGCTCACGCAGAAGAAACTCCCGCCGGCACCGAACCGGACGGACATGTACGAAAAGATCGGTCGCGCATTGAAAATTCCGGACGGACATCTGGCCAAACTCGCCGATCAACAGCGGCGCGAACAGCTCCGGAAACGGCTCGGTGACCAGCCAACCCCCTTGCTGCACAACGTGCGGGAATTGATCCTTCGCAAGTGTCATCCCAGAAAGACCAAGCAGATCCGTGAGATCTTCGAGAAACAACACTTCGGCGAACTTGAGCGGTTCATCACGCAGAAATTGCTGGGCGTCGTGAAAAGTGTCGCGCGGCAGGAACTCGACAACCCGGCCTGGATGCGCAAGGTGGCGCGACTGAGCAAGAAGAGCTATCCGCAGATGCGTGTCACCGTACTGGAGTTCTTGGATGCGACGATCTTCGATCTCTCGGACGAGAACTGCATCGCGTTCCTCGATCCCTTGATCGAATCCTGGAACATTGACCTTGCCACCTTCTGCATTGAGATTGTCATGAACCGCCGAGTGGCGCCAGGACACCACAAGACCTACGAGTTCATGGAACGAGGACCGGACAAGACTTCAGGAGAAGAGCCTGGGCTGAAAGAATTTCTCCAAGACCCCGTACTGAGTGGGGACGCAACGGAGGAAGAACTCCTCTTTCTGCGCGCACTGACGTTTGGGAACAAGCGACCAACCTCGCTCTACTACTACCGTGAGCTGCAAAACCTGAGAGATCCGCTGCACTTCCAAGCCTCCACCAGGACAACTCCGGCGCGGTAACCGCACCTTCAGATTATGATGCTATTCGGTCAGCATGTAGGTCACAGTCAATGCAACCGCCCATGCAAGCATATATACAAGCAGGACATGTTCAAATTTTCTATCGTACCACATACATCCCTGACAGCTTCCCGTTGCGCATCGGCAGCGCTGATACGTCGTACGAAGTGTCGCCTCTTACTGTTTGCCGCACACAGTTTTTTTCAGCCTCGCCGGAAGCGCCCCAGGAAGACGTGCCCGACTCTGAGCGGGTAGGTTGTGACTTGCCTTGTTTGCCTCAATTCCCGGGTCCGTCATCGCGCCACAGAGCAGACAGCGCCACCCCAGGACCGGTGGCTGACCCAGGTCTCGCATTTGGACGGCACTTAAAAGCCCCTGGCAACGTAGACACTGCATCGCGTTCTCCAGCAATTCGAACCTACAGCACCCTTCTCAGCGTATTGCCCCAGATGATGCACTGATACCTAGACTCTTCTTGACTTCGCTGGCACAACCAAACCCAATATCTTAAGAATCTGACCATGCGAGGCCTCCTTCAGCAACCGATCCGGTGCCTCCATACTCGCGACCCTGCTGGTGCCCACCTCCATCGTCCACAAGATTCCAGCCGAACACGTGAGAACCCTCCAGAGAAGGCATCCGTGATACCGGACGTGACGGCGGCATGCCCGGAAGCGCAGCAGACACCAGCGAATCAGGCACCCGCGGGCTCGGAGGAACAGGCGAGGGATGGAACAGTCTGCATGGCTCAATGCCATGCGCTATCAGCTCAACACAATGGACGATCGAGCCACGCCCAATGGCCGGAGACGCGAGTCTCCAGTGCCGGGCAGTCTCCAGGTCTCCCTCAACCTCCATACGTTACCGCCCATACCAGCCTCTCTGATTGCTTTGCCGCTTACAGCCTGGATTGCGTCACAAGAAACCAGACTAAGAAGACGACAAGTGCGAGTAGCAGCGTCGCAAACGCAATCGAGTCAATTTTGCTTTTGGTTTGTGTTCTCATCCGATCCTTTCTATTTACTGTGCATGCGAGGAACGCGATCGCTCAAAGAGGCACATCCTAACACCCTCCACTGTGCACAGATCAGCATCGGATGGCGGTAGAACCTTCTTTCCACTTTTCATACTTCATCGCAGATGAAAGCCTTCCCACAATTGCTCACCGCGAGGCGCACCAGACGACGCAGCTGAGTCCATGGCTGACGCAGCGCGAGGACTCGCGTGCACAAGCGCATGGTCTTCCTTGGCTCGTTGCCCAGGAAACCCGAGGTTGAAGAGCGCCAGATTCGGATGTTGGAACTCGATGCGTTTTTCTCTGTTCGTGAAGGACCGATCCCCGATCGCCAACAACTGCTGCTTATTGAGCAACAACTCACGTTTGTCATAGACGGCCCATTCATATTCCCGAGTCATGGCGAGCGCGTCGACCGGACAGGCCTGGACACACATCCCACAAAAGAGACACCGAGTCATGTCCATCGAATACTCTTTGGCATATCGCTTGGCGGGCTCGCCAGGCACTTCGTCGCTCACGACGGTGATCACACGCGAGGGACAAGCGGCACTGCAGAGATCACACCCCACGCACTTCTCAGTCCCATCCTCATAGCGCAACAAGGCCAACATGCCCCGATAGTTGTCCGGCAAGATCCGTTTCTCGTGGGGATATTGAAGGGTGATCGGTTTGTAATGAATGAGATGGCTCATGGTCGACTGCATGCCCACAGCAAGCTCGTAGAAGGTGATCAGCTTGATCCAATCCGTGAATCTACGATAACGCTTTGCCCATCTCTCACTGAGCTTCATGCGTAAGCTTTCCTGAACCTGGCCAGCTGTCTACCGCGCCCTCTCGGGCACGGCCAGGCGCTTTCGGCGGTAAGACCCCTACGCCTGAGGCTGCCTGCCCGATTGATTCATCACTCAGTACCGTCTATCTGTCTCTTCCTCCGGAATCGAGGCCCAAATCGTGATGGCCCACAACAGTATGATAATCCCGACCAAGCTATAAATCTGATACATAATGCTCACCTCGCTTTCAGTGCGACGTCGAGTTTGCTCGTTCCCCTCTACTCACTCTCCGCCTCAGTCTTTTCCACGGAAAGAGGGCCAGAAAGCGCCTGCTATCGTGAAGCTCCCGTCATCGGCATTCAGAATGTCGTCGTTGCCCGCAGCGTTTTCCTCAATTCCTCTTCTCCTGCGCAGCTTTGTTCGGCGAGCATGCGTTGCCCGGCACTGGCAAACATAGGAATTCTGGCCATGCAGGCTTTCAGCGTATCTTCCGCTGCACCTGATGCCATGACGTCAAGCTCTGCCATCGGAGCAAACCCCATGGTTTTTTGCACGAGCAGATCTGCCGCCTGAACCGGTAGAGTCAACCCTATCGGTAATGCGGCGAACAGCACCGCGGTTAAGATGACCACTCTGGATGTGGTGATAGTTGAGATTCTCATGGTAATGACCTCCTCGTATTTGTTAGGGGTCTCTGCTCGGACACCCCAGGGCAGCCCCACGCGATGGATCGCATGTGATCCGCGACGTTGCATACCTGCTGCATGGACATAGATGAATGGGCACGGCAGACACGAAGCCCGTGGAATTCGGCAATCGCACATTGCACCTCTTGATTCAATGAGACTCGTTATCCGAAGAGGCTGCTGGAGACTGAAGAATCAGACGCGCCGGAGGGAGGAGAGGGAATGCGCGAGAAATAGGACAGTCGACGTCGTTCTCAACGTCATGGTATCACCCTACAGGTCCTTACGACTGCTGTCAATGCGTGGAATCGACACCGGTCATGCAAGACTCTGTTTCTATGGGGCTATATTTATTATTCGGACAAGCATCCCCGGCGCATGGACGGCGACACCAGACCTTCTGGTGATGTCGTTTTATTGACGCATCTGTTGCCATAACCGCAACCACTTCATTTCATTATTTTGCGAAGAGACGTTACGGATGGAGAACCCACGATGGCATGTTGGAGAAGGTGCGCCATAACCTGACCCTTTCGCCCTCTAGTTTGCGAGGGAGTGAAGTGTTAGAGTTGATGAAGACTGCGTTCACCTCCGCCGACTACAAACCAGTGCGTCTAAAGAGGTCACCATGAGTGGGACAGAACAGCAAACATCACGCACTAGTAGAGCTTTCCCATCGACCAAACGCCTCCAACCAGCAGATGGTGGGCCTGGTTCCCGAAAGAATACCGAGCAGGCAAAGGTGCCGCCCGGCAAAACATGGCTCTGGTTCGTCCTCATCCTGGCCGCGAACTTCCTGCTTGGAAGACTTCTCTTCCCTACTCCGGATGCGCCGATCACCGTGCCCTATACCCTCTTCAAACAGGAAGTTGGGAAAAGCAACGTCGCGGCAATCTACAGTCAAAGGGACACGATTACGGGCCGGTTCACAACACCAATCGTGTATCAGCCGTTGGGAGAAAAGGACTCGGGGGCCGGTGGCGAGGGCAAAACGAAAACTGCGATACCCGGCGGTGAGACCAAATCGACGGACGACCGCGGCAGAAGCACCGGCAGCCCGTCCCAAACCATCAGCGTCTTCACGACGACCTTGCCTTCTTTCGTCGACCCTGGCTTGGAACAATTCCTCATTTCGAACGGGGTCGAGATCAGTGCGAAACCCATTCAAGAAGGGGAGAACCCATGGACCACGATCTTTTTTAGCTTCGGCCCGGGTCTGCTCTTCATCGGATTTTATATCTGGCTCTTCCGTCGGGCCGCGCAGCAAGGCGGTGGCATGATGGGCGGAGGACTGATGGGCATGGGCAAGAGCAGAGCCCGCCGCTATGATCAGGAGCAAACGGCGAAGGTGACCTTCGAGGATGTGGCCGGCATCGACGAAGCTGAAAACGAACTGGTCGAGATCGTGGACTTTCTCAAGGATACGAAGAAATATACGCGCCTCGGCGGGACGGCTCCGAAAGGCGTGTTGCTGGTAGGCGCGCCGGGGACAGGGAAGACGCTTCTCGCAAAAGCTGTTGCAGGAGAGGCAGGGGTGCCCTTCTTCTCGATGAGCGCCGCGGAATTTGTCGAGATGATCGTCGGAGTGGGCGCCGCCAGGGTACGCGATCTCTTCAAGGAGGCGCGCGAGAATGCTCCTGCGATCGTGTTCATCGACGAACTTGATGCCATCGGGCGCGCGCGCGGGCAGATGGCGATTGGCGGATCCAGCGAGCAGGAGCAAACGTTGAATCAAATCCTGACCGAAATGGATGGATTCTCGAGTCGGCAAGGCATCATTGTCTTGGCGGCGACGAACCAACCTGACGTATTGGACAAAGCCCTCCTGCGACCAGGACGCTTCGACCGGCGGGTCGTGGTGAATCTCCCGGACAAGACAGGACGAGAGGCGATCCTGAAGGTCCACACCCGCCATGTCCCGCTCGCGAACGACGCCATACTGGGAAACCTCGCCGCCATGACACCAGGGCTCTCGGGGGCCGACCTGAAGAATCTGGTCAATGAGGCCGCATTACTGGGAGCTCGCCGCGAGCAACAAGAGGTCCGTCACAAGGACTTTCTCGACGCGCTGGAGAAGATCGTGCTCGGCCCGGAACGCCCGATTCTCATGAGCCGATCCGACCGGGAACGCATTGCCTATCATGAAGGGGGACACGCCATTCTCGGTCTTGTCGTGCCTGGTGCGGATCCAGTGAACCGGGTGACGATCGTGCCCCGCGGACAGGCTCTTGGCGTCACCTACCAGCGCCCGGACAGTGACCGCTATAACTATCCGGAAGCCTATTTGCGCGCGAGGCTCGTTGGCATGCTGGGCGGGCGTGCCGCGGAAGAAATTGTCTACGGGACCAAGACCACCGGAGCCGAAAACGACATCGAGCAAGCCACCGGTCTCGCCCGCAGAATGGTCACCCGTTGGGGCATGAGTGAACGGCTTGGCCTCGTGCAACTCGCACCAAGGGAGAACCCCTACCTGACCGGCCTAAATGGTTACGGCGACGGGAAACCGTTCAGCGAGGAGACGGCGAAAGTCATCGACGCTGAGGTGCTCAAGATTATCGGCGAGAGCTACACCGAGGCCCGGCAGCTTCTCAGCGCCCATCGTCGGCAATTGGATTTGCTGGCCGAAGCCTTGCTGGCGCGCGAGACTCTTAACGAGCTGGAGATTCTCGAGGTGACGGGGCTCCCCCATGCCCCGGCCCTAGAGACTGGGAGGTTGCCCCATCCCGGTGCAGGCAACAATCGCGTTGACTCCTCTCCTGAGAAGCCAGCAGCATGCACCTCCTAGAAGACCTGGCCTGCTTGAATGAACCGAGATCCACTGTAAGGGTCGGCGAGAAGGAAGGCTCCGTGCACATGCCCTCGTCACATCATCGAACCAATTCTTTCCCAGTTGCATAAGGTCGAGGGTGAGAATCGATGTACAGGTATAGGGCTTCGGCTCTTCTTCGTCTTCTGCGTCACATTGACCGATTTATCGTTCATCAGGAACACAGTGCATCACCGAAGTCGGCAGAGGACGACCGGAGCCGTTCACAACACAGGCACGGCTCAATTTAGCGAACAGACGAAGAGGTAACCTCATGGGTCGTGAGGAATAGCCGCAACCGATTGTCTTCAAACATGGTGCCGTCCAATGCGGCGACTGCACTCACCGCCTCTTCTTTTGAGCCCATTTCAGCAAATCCATAGCCGGCAGATTTCTTGCTCCGTTTATATCGAATCACATAGGCCTGTACGACGGTGCCATAAGACCCCAATAGGTGACGAAGCTGATGATCGGAGGCCGCTTCTGACAACCCGCCTACATACAACATACATTTGCTCATTGCTTTCCCCTCTACGCGTCGTCCGCACGAATACAACTATTGCTGATCTTTTGGCTCACAATACGTAAGCGGGGCTCATGACTCCAGCCATGTGCAATAGCCCCTCCGCAGCCGGAGGACTTTGAACGAGCCATTGGACGGCAACTTGACAGAGGGACATCCTGCTGCGCTTCCTATTGGGCAGGTCAGAGACAGAGTGGTTTATGCGCAGTCATGTATTGGTTCGGTGCGCCAGCGCTTTCTTCTTGCTCCGGCGACCTTCAGGTTTCGGCTGCACAACTTGCCGCCCCGCAACAGGAGGCAACTCCAGTGGGTATTCTTTTGCCAGTGACGCGACCCCCTGTCGGATGACATCAATGGAGGATGCACTTTCGCGCGAGCGAGGATCGGACAACCCCAGTAGATGCCATCGGATCTTCGGTTTTTTATGGCCAACCTTTCTCTTGCTGTTTTTGTGAGCCCGCTGAATCAAAAAGAAACTCATACTCACTCCTCCTGTGCGGATGACGAGCCTCGGCCAGAGATTACCCCAGCGAAGGAGACGGTTCGCTCTGTCGAAATACTGAGACTGATTCGGCTTGCTAGCAAAGGGCCGTATGTGCCCTTCGCTTAGATAAGCATAGGGAACGTACTATCTATCGCGCAGAGACTAGGAGTGAGTGGGAACGCGCGTGGGATTGGGAGCATAGCATGCGCTTCGTGAAGGGGTCAAACATCATGATTGTCCGGCGGTAGGTCCGATTAGCCTGCCATTGTCACTGCAGAGGAAGCTTGGTGTCGTCAGCAGGGTTTTAGTTGTCACCCTACTTATCTGGTGGTATTGCGTTAGACCCTCGATGGTGAATATGCTGAAGGTACGGTCATAATAGACATCACTCCCTCTGTAGGAAATGGAGCAAGGTCGTGGGTTCACTGATCACCTGGACAAAAGTCGTGTACGCCCTTCACGCGTTTAGCCTGCTGACCGGCATCATTGGCACGGCTACGGTGGTTGGTGCATTCCTCACCGGCTGGCCTTCCATCCTCGCGGTCATGCTCAACTACATCAAGCGGAGCGACGTGCGCGGCACTTGGCTTGAATCGCACTTTCGCTGGCAGATTCGAACGTTCTGGTTTGGGCTACTCTGGATCGCTCTCTGCGGGATCTTCATCATCGCGACATTTGGGATTGGCCTTCTCTTCATGTGGCTCCCGATCAGTCTCGTCGGACTCTGGTTCGTATACCGCATCGTTCGTGGCTGGATCACGCTGAGTGATAGTCGGCCCATGTACCTCTGAACTTTATCGCCAGCACCAGCACACGACTCCCCTCCACAATAATCGGCACACCCCACCCAACCCTGATTTTGAGACTCCATTTGGCTTTGCAACACCGGTCCAAAATGGAACGTTGTATGAATGCCTGCCATATGCTGCAGGATCATTCGATATTTCGAGGTAACAGTCTCATGGCAAAACCGGACAATCGTGAACGGTACCAGCCTTGGACGGGCACATGAAAAGCCTTTCTTGAAGAGGTTCCCACCACGCACAGGACCTGACTTCTATGAAGAACTCTTCACCAGTTCATCATGGAGGCTTCATCTTGCACGTGTATAAGAAGTACAGGAAAACAAAAGAAAGGGAACCCACCATGCTGTCATTCATCGAAATCTACGCATTCGTCGGGATATTTGGAATGCTCTACGGAATGCTGCAAATCACAGATCACTGAAGGGCTCGATTTCTGACGAGGGGTCTCGTCGAAGCGCGGACACTGGCCTGCGATCATCGCGATCCGTGATGCAGTGGTGAGGCTGAAGATTCCTCTTGCCATCAGTTCTGAGCTGTACCATCTCTTTTCAGTTTGGAGGCGATAGGGGAAGGCCTGACGCCTTCAAGGCAGCAAGAACAACAATGGTATCCAACCCGTTCGTTTCTTAACTGCAAGAGACCAGGTATGCGCCCATCTCCCACATCTTCTATACGTACGTACCCTTCGCCTTCACGCCCAAAGCTTCAGCTTCTCCGGTATTTCCAGTAGCTGTCACCAACGATGTATGTTATGGTTCGCATGACCCGACGCCAAGCGCCTCGCGTTGGAGGTCCTCATTGAATCTGCATCGCTGGTCCTACCTACCGTCTATCCTTCTGATTCTTGCGATATCGCTTGCCGGCATTTCAGACGTACAGGCGCAAGCACCCTCGGGTCATCAAGATATCTCGACTAAAGCAGGTGTTGCACCTGACCATCCCAGACACGCCAGTGGGCACTGGGAAGGATCACCAGAAGGGATTGCCTATTCGGAGTTCAATCATCACTTCGCTGGTCTCAGCGACATGCTATTTGGCTTCGCTGAGTTAGGCCAAGCACTACAGTATCCCCTGCCCCTGTGGACTCGCCTTGCGCTGCCGACCATTCTCGGGGCGGTCGGAGTCTACAGTATGATCTGGAGTGACCATGACGCCTGGCCGATCGGCTCGCTCAGCTTTGCCGACACATTTTTCGGCCAGGATCGGGAAATAATTGAGCACAAATTCTGTGCAGCCCTTGCCATGGCGATTGCCATATGTGAGGCACTCCGACGAACCGGCCGTGTTCGACATCCAGCCTGGGCAGCCCCCTTGGTCTTCTTAACCTTGGCCGGAAGCCTCCTGCTCTTCGTCCATTCGCACGCCAATCACCCAGGCGCGGCCAGGATCGACCTTCATCATGCGGTGTTGGGAGCCGTGGGGGTCTGTGCTGGCTTGTCAAAAGGCCTGTCATCCTGGCTACCCGGCGCCTCACCTCTCGTGAGGAAACGGTGGGATCTCGCCTGGGGAGGATGCGTGATTCTCTTTGGATTTCTGCTGGTTGTCTATTCTGAATAGACTGGATGAGGAGGCAGGTGGCCGGGAGAGATCATTGTCCCCGCTAGTCCTGCCAGCACCGTGGGCGAAGTGTCTTTGTGCCCTATGGAGCCGGCGACCCGGATTGAACGGGCGACCTGCGGTTTACGAAACCGCTGCTCTACCAACTGAGCTACGCCGGCACCTTGGTAAGACTGGAGGATGACCTGACAGGATAGTATTTGGGCATGATA
>JAOUGT010000003.1 GCA_029865485.1 Nitrospira sp. | reverse complement strand
TCCGAAGAAGGCTCAGGATTTGCTCGCAGCCATCGTCAAAGCCGAACGACCGTTTGATGCGCTGCGCGGAGTGAACGGTCGTTCCGGGCAGGGACTGAAGGCCTTGGCCGATACACTTGAGAGCCTGTCCGGATCGGATGATCGGCAGCCGGAACATCAAGTAAGCCACATCTATGAGTACTACCTTCCGATCTTGAAGGAGCAGTACGACGATTATCCGAAACGCACAAGAGATTTGGATCATCTCCACACGATCGCCGAGGGCTATCAGGGCATCGACGAATTTCTGGCCGACTTGGCGCTGGAACCGCCGGACGGAAGTGCCGTGGATGTGGAAGCGCCTGATCGCGATGATGAGCGGCTAGTCCTTTCCACGATCCACTCTGCGAAGGGGCTGGAATGGCAGTGTGTCTTTGTGATCTGGGTCGTCGACGGCCGGTTCCCCTCCGCCTATTCCTTTGTGGCTGATGAGGAATTAGAGGAAGAGCGGCGTTTGTTCTATGTAGCCGTTACGCGAGCCAAGCAGCATTTGTTTTTGACATATCCGATTAATGTGTACGACAGGACGAGTGGGATGCTGCTCTCGAAGCCCTCGCGATTTCTCGATCATGTGTCTTCCGATCTGCTTGACACGGTAGCCCTTGTTGAAGAAGGTGGAGGGGGAGACTGGGGAATGTCGAGAGATCCCTATTTATGATGTGCCACTTCTTGTTGTTGGTCGGCCGTTCTCCTTCCTGCGCCCATGAAATGCTTCACGACTCGATTGCTCCTGCTGTGGTGTTGTTGGTGGCTGTCGACGGTCCTCGCGGAACCAGCTATCAACGCTCATCATGAACAGGAGAGCGGGAGCCAGTCCTGGGCGCGTCTCTTGGTGGAAGCAGAACGCGTGCACTTGCCGACGAAGTTTCTTCTGGTACTTCCATCGGATTTCATCCACTTTGAGTTTGATGATCTTCGGACGTATGCCGCGGAGTATCACCCGGGGGAGCACCGTATGCGTCTCAATCGAACCCTGTCACTCAATGCTGCAGGGAGAGTGCTCAAACCGCTTGGCAAGATGACGCACAAAGAGCTGGAGGTGTTATATCATGAACTGTTCCATGCCTATATGGATTACCTCATGGTCAGAGGCGTCCAGCTCGGTGAGACCGAAGGCCGCTCCGATACGCTTCTGCGCTTTGCAAAGGAGCAGCAGGTCTGTCGATATGGGGAGGTGATGATTACTCCCATCGTTCAGCGCACGGACGAAACGGAGTCGCGCTATTTGACGGAGGCGGAATCTTGGGAAGCCTTGAATGAAACCTGGGCGGTGTTTGTCGGCTGGGTGGTGTGGAATCAGATGGAATTGCAACAGCAGACAGGGAAGCCCGTGTTGCCCGGGCGTCGGGGAATGCAGCAATGGATTGAGCGGTTCAAGGGGGCCTTTGTAAAGGGGGAGTTTCGTGGGTACTACGTTCCGGAAGACCCAGATGAACGACGTCTTGCGCAGAAACGATATTTGGCTGCATCCTCACAGTTGTCTCTGGCGGAAGCTCTTGTACTTATGGAGCAAGTATTTGGTTTTTCGGATGAATTTGTTAAGATGATCGACGTGTCATTCGGTCGAACCTGGCAATCTACCTGTGTGGATGGGAAGATGAGCGTGAACTAAAATGGCCCAAGGCTAAATTCTCCTCTTGACATCACGAAAGTTCATCAATAGAATCCGGCATTTCGTAACCTAGCCTGTCCGAGCACTTCAAGGAATCAATCTGTATTGAGGATTGAGGCAGAGGATTGTGCACGGATAGGCCTATGTGTCTTTGGTGAGCGGCTGATATTTTGCGCTACGTAATTGATGTGATTGATCAATGAAACATCGCGGGCAGGTACCCAAGTGGCCAAAGGGGGCAGACTGTAAATCTGCTGGCTTATGTCTTCCAAGGTTCGAATCCTTGCCTGCCCACCACGCAGTGCTTGCTCGGCTGTGAATGTCAAGAAATATGGATGTGCGAGGGGGGGCAAGCATCGTTCGTTTTCTCAGGTGAGGAAGAATTGGGGAGCGTTTAGAGTGATCGTGAGGCGGGCGAGTCGTGAGTGCTGAGTTCTGAGCATTAAATATATCAGATGTAGGGCTCAGCGCTGAGCACTCAAGACTATTTATAAGGACGAGGCGGGCGTAGCTCAGTGGTAGAGTTCCAGCCTTCCAAGCTGGCTGTCGTGGGTTCAAATCCCATCGCCCGCTCCAGAGAAGACGTGAGGCGTGGCTCGTGAAGCGCGGAGAGTTTCATGGTGTTCCGGAAGTGCGCTTCACGAATAACGGGCGACGCGAGACGGAGTTGAGAGGCCCACGTAGCTCAGTTGGCAGAGCACGTCCTTGGTAAGGACGAGGTCACGCGTTCGATCCGCGTCGTGGGCTCCATGTAGGTTGGGGTTGGGTTGCCCCCTTAATCTAAGTGAGCACGGTCAAGCTCGTTAATGGTTTCGGTGGATGGTATAGCTTGCTCGGCCTGAAGTAGTGCCCAGTTGTATGGGCGCGATGAGATGGTATCTTCTGGGGTTTAGACAAAAGGAGTAGGGTATGGCGAAGGCGAAATACGAGCGGAAGAAGCCGCACGTGAACATTGGGACAATCGGGCACGTGGACCATGGCAAGACGACGTTGACGGCGGCGTTGACGAAGGTGTGCTCGGATCGCGGGATGGCGAAGTATGTGCCGTATGACGAAGTGGCGAAGGCCTCGGAGAGCCAGGGGCGGCGGGATGCCACGAAGATTATGACCATTGCGATTAGTCACGTGGAGTATGAGACGGATAACCGCCACTATGCGCACGTCGATTGCCCGGGCCACGCGGATTACGTGAAGAACATGATCACGGGCGCGGCGCAGATGGACGGGGCGATTCTGGTGGTGAGTGCGGCGGATGGGCCGATGCCGCAGACCCGCGAGCACATTTTGTTGGCGCGACAGGTGGGGGTGCCCTACATCGTGGTGTTTTTGAACAAGGCCGACAAAGTTGATGACAAAGAGCTGTTGGAGTTGGTGGAGTTGGAAGTGCGGGAGTTGCTCACGAAGTATGGGTTCCCGGGCGACAAGACGCCGATCGTCCATGGCAGTGCGTTGAAGGCGATGGAGGCAGATCAGGGTGAGCTGGGTGTGCCCTCCATTATGAAGTTGTTGGAGGCGGTGGATACCTATATTCCGACGCCACAGCGGCCGATCGAGAAGCCGTTCCTGATGCCGATCGAAGACGTGTTTACGATCAGCGGGCGGGGCACCGTGGTGACGGGGCGCTGTGAGCGGGGTATTGTGAAGGTGGGGGATGAAATCGAGATTGTGGGGCTGCGGCCGACGCAGACCACGGTGGTGACGGGCGTGGAGATGTTCCGCAAGGTGCTGGATGAGGGGCAGGCGGGCGACAACATCGGGGTGTTGTTGCGGGGCACGAAGAAGGAAGATGTGGAGCGGGGAATGGTGTTGTGCAAAGCGAAGACCATCACGCCGCATACGAAGTTCAAGGCGGAAATCTATGTATTGACGAAAGAGGAAGGGGGGCGGCACACGCCGTTCTTCAATGGGTATCGGCCGCAGTTTTACTTCCGGACGACGGACGTGACGGGGGTGGTGCAGTTGAATCCGGGGGTGGAGATGGTGATGCCGGGGGATAATGTGAGTGTGACGGCGGAGTTGATTAGTCCGATCGCGATGGATCAGGGGTTGCGGTTTGCCGTGCGGGAAGGCGGCAAGACGGTCGGCTCTGGAGTGGTCACGGAAATCTTGGCCTGAAGCTGAGAGCTGTCAGCTGACAGCTAAGGAGAAGTTGAGATGCGCGAGATTATCGACATGGCTTGTACGCTCTGCAAACAGAGAAACTACTCGTCCATGAAGAACAAGAAAAATGATCCGGATCGGTTGGAGTGTAACAAGTTTTGCAAGTTCTGCCGAAAGCACACGCCTCATAAAGAGGTGAAGTAGCGTGCTGGGGTTGAGTGTTCAGTGCTGAGCCTGCGGTGATTGTATGAGATGTCTCAGCACTCAACAGTGAGTGTAGGGGCATGGTGTTAATGGCAGCACATCGGTCTCCAAAACCGAGAGTCTGGGTTCAAATCCTAGTGCCCCTGCCAAGCTGCACATGCTTGAGGTGTTGTCCTTAGGGTCGAGGGAGAGGCTCTATGGGTGCTTTGGTAGAAGGTTTGTCGTTTTGGCAGAAAGTGGTGCCCTATGTTTTTAAAGAGCTTTGTGGCGTAGTGAGGCGGTAAAGCGCGGAGTACCCGATGTTCAAGCGTATGACAGAATCAATTCGGTTGTTCGTGACGGACGTGCGTACCGAGATGAAAAAAGTCTCGTTCCCGAGTCGTGCGGAAACTATCGGTTCCACGACCGTCGTCATCGTGTTCTGTGTCTTAATGTCGATCTACCTGTCCGTCATCGACTCGTTCCTCTCCTGGTTGGTTGGGAAGCTCATTTAAGTCAGTTGAGAAGTAAGGTATGGCAGTACTTCATCGAAGACCTGAGGGTGGTGCATGACAAAGAACTGGTACGTCATACATACGTACGCGGGTTTTGAGGGGCGTGTGAAGACCAGCCTCATGGAGCGTGCGAATCAAATGGGGCTTGTGGAGAAGGTCGGGCAGGTGCTTGTTCCGACAGAGGATGTGATCGAAATCAAGGATGGAAAGCGGCGGACCTCCCGTCGGAAGTTCTTCCCCGGATACGTTCTGGTTGAGCTGGAGTCTCCGCTTGCGGATGAGACGCTCCAGATGATTAAGGAGACTCCGAAGGTCACGGGATTTGTCGGCGGCGGGGTTGTGCCGACGCCGCTTACTGATGACGAAGTGGAGTCCTTGCTGAAGCAAGTTGATGCGGGCCAGGCCGAACCGCGTGAGCAGGTCAAATTCATCAAGGGTGATAATGTCCGTATTATCGATGGCCCGTTTCTTGGGTTTAATGGTGCGGTGGACGAAGTCGATCAGGATCATAGTCGATTGAAGGTCATGGTCAGCATCTTCGGTCGATCAACCCCGGTTGAATTGGGGTTCCTGCAGGTTGAACGGATTTGAAGGGCTATTAGCTGACAGCTACGCGCAGACTACGAAGGAGAGAGGCATGGCAAAGGAAGTATCGGCACAGATTAAATTGCAAATTCCGGCTGGTAAAGCAAATCCCGCTCCTCCCGTCGGTCCCTCGCTGGGACAGCATGGCGTCAATATTATGGAGTTTTGCAAGCAGTTCAATGCGAAGACTCAGAAGGAGGGAGACAGTATCATCCCCGTGGTCATCACTGTCTATAAGGATCGTACATTCAGCTTCATCATGAAGACGCCTCCGGCGTCGGATTTGTTGAAGAAGGCGGCTGGGGTCATTAAGGGCTCTGGTGTGCCACAGAAAGATAAGGTGGGGAAGATCACCAGGCAGCAATTGAATGAGATCGCGCGCAAGAAAATGGCTGATCTGAACGCGGCCGATGTGGAGGGGGCAGCGAGGATTATTGAAGGGACTGCGCGCAGCATGGGCGTTGTGATTCAAGGTTAATTTCGAGACCGAAGGAGCGGCAGGCTATGGGAAAGAAGATGAATGCGGCGCTCAAGAATGTTGAGCCGCGTGTCTATGGATTGCGTGAGGCGGTTGAGACCGTGAAGCGCTCAGCGTTTGCGAAGTTTGATGAGTCGGTTGATCTGGCGCTTCGCCTCGGGATCGATCCGAAGCGTTCGGATCAATTCGTTCGTGGAACGGCGGCGCTTCCACACGGGACGGGGAAGAAGGTTCGTGTATTGGTCTTTGCGAAGGGTGAAAAAGAGCAGGAGGCGCGGCAAGCGGGAGCCGACTATGTGGGTGCGGATGATCTGATGGAGAAAATCAAGGGCGGCTGGATGGAGTTTGATTGCGCCATCTCTACGCCAGACTTGATGGCGTCCGTCGGAAAGCTCGGAAAGGTGCTTGGCCCTCGCGGGTTGATGCCAAATCCAAAGACCGGAACAGTGACCTTCGAAGTCGGGAAGGCTGTGGCGGATATTCGGAAGGGGCGGGTTGAATTCAAAGTTGAAAAGGCTGGTATCGTGCATGTGCCGGTCGGGAAAGTTTCCTTTGATCCGGCAAAGCTCTACGATAACGCATCAGCCATACTGGAATCTGTCATCAAGGCAAAGCCTGCTTCTTGCAAAGGGCGCTATCTCAAGAGCGCCACGATTGCAAGCACGATGGGGCCGGGGGTGAAGTTGGATGCCATCGCGTTGATGAAGCAGTGGAGCTAGACGAAGGACCTCGTTCGCCTAGCGTCGATTAGGAAGCCCCGGTAGGTCCTAATTGATAAGCGGCGGGTAGCGGATCCTTGAAGAAGGAGAGCGATGAAGAAGGAAGAAAAAGTTACGACAGTGGCGGCATTGGCCGAAAAATTCGGTCGTGCCAGGCTGGCTATCTTGACGGAATGCGTCGGTCTTCCTGTCAACCAGGTCACGGAGTTGCGAAAGCAGCTCCGTGGGGTGAAGGCCGAGTATCGAATCGTGAAGAATACGCTCGCAGCTCGTGCTGCCGAGGGTACGGCGTTGGCCGGACTCAAACTGCATCTGAAGGGCCCGACTGGTGTCGTCATTGGGTACGATGATCCAGTGTTGCCGACCAAGGTCCTGAAGGATTTTATCGGAGCCGAGAAGCGAGAAGAGAAGATTAAGATGACGGCCGGTGTGCTGGAAGGCAAGTTGCTTCAGCCGGCTGATCTGGCGGCCGTTGCCAAGCTGCCCAAGAAGGAAGTGCTGATTGCGATGTTGCTTTCGGCCATGCAAGGGCCGATTCGTGGGGTCGTGTATACGTTGAGTGCCGTGTTGTCGAAATTTGTCAGGGTCATTGCAGCCATTCAGGATAAACGGAAAGGAGAAGGGGAGATGCCAGCTACAGAAGGAAAATTATCACAAGAGGAATTGATCAAGGCAATCGAGGGGATGAGCGTGCTCGATCTCGCCGAGCTCGTCAAGGGATTGGAGACGCGCTTCGGTGTTACGGCGGCCGCACCAGTTGCGGTGGCAGCGGCTCCGGCGGCAGGTGGTGGAGCAGCAGCTCCAGCGGAAGAGAAGACGGCATTCGATGTCATTCTTGCCTCCGCACCGGCTGACAAAAAGATTCAGGTCATTAAGGTGGTTCGAGAGCTGACCAATCTTGGCTTGAAGGAAGCGAAGGATCTGGTTGAAGGCGCTCCAAAGCCGGTCAAGACCGGCGTTGCCAAGGAAGAGGCGGATACGATGAAGAAGAAGCTCGAAGAAAGCGGTGCAAAGGTCGAAGTGAAGTAGGAACGCCATTCGTCATAGTCACTGGTCATCGTGCATTGGTGGAAGGTTGATTGCGGTTGATCTGTTCATCCATGTCGTGACCGGTGACTGCTGTTCACCGCCAACCAGTGTGGAGGAGTAGGAATGTCCGAAACGACTCTGCAGGAGTTCGTCGAGCGGAAAGATTTTTCACGCATTCGAACCAATATCGATATTCCAGATCTGATCGAAATTCAGAAACGTTCCTACGAGGAGTTTCTGCAATTTGAGGTCGAACCGGATCGCCGGAAAGATTATGGATTACAGGCGGCGTTGGCCAGCGTATTTCCGATTCCAGACTATAACAACACGGCCGTGCTTGAGTTTTCGAGTTACACCTTAGGCACGCCAAAGTACGACGAGCGCGAGTGTCTTGAGCAGGGGATGACGTTCGCTGTTCCGTTGAAGCTGCGTGTTCGCTTGGTAGTATTTGATAAGGAAGATAAGGGGCCCCGTAAGAAAGTGCTCGATGTGCGAGAGCAAGAGGTCTATGTCGGTGAATTGCCGCTGATGACCGAACGGGGGACCTTTATCGTCAATGGAACCGAACGTGTGGTCGTGAGTCAGCTCCATCGGTCGCCCGGTGCCTCCTTTACACACGATAAAGGGCGTACGCATGCGAGCGGAAAAGTTTTGTATTCGGCGCGCATTATCCCCTATCGAGGGTCATGGCTCGATTTTGAGTTTGACGCCAGAGACATTCTCTATGTCCGGATCGATCGTCGGCGGAAAATGCCCACCACCATTTTGTTGAAAGCCTTCGGATTTTCAAGCGACGACTTGCTCAAAATGTACTATCCGGTAGAGGAAATTCGGGTCTCGAAAGGTAAGATGTTCCGCAAGCTGGATCCGGAGATTCATCACGGACTTCGGTGTTCGGCAGAGGTGACGGATAAGAACAGCAAGGAGCCATTGGTTCGGGAGGGGGCGAGGCTCACAAAGGGGATGATCGCCAAGCTGAAGGCATCCGGGGTGAAAGAGATCCCCATGCTTCCAGGGGAGTTGGTGGGTCGTGCCATTCTCACAGAGTTGGTTGATTCGAGGAAGAACAAGCTCGCTGAGAAGAATCAGCGGTTGACTGCCGAGATCGTGGAGCAAATCGTCGAGAGCGATGTCGAAGAGTTTAAGGTTATCTACCTTGATATGGCCACGGCCACGCCGGTGATTCTCGATACGTTGGAGATGGAGAAGATTGGGTCGAAAGAGGAGGCGATGGTCGAGATCTATCGCCGGCTTCGCCCGGGAGAGACTCCCTCGGTCGATACCGCGAGGGCCTTGTTCGATAATCTTTTCTTGAACTCCAAGCGGTATGATCTCTCGCCGGTCGGTCGTCTCAAGCTCAATAAAAAGCTTGGATTGGATTTACCGCTCGAACAGCGGACCCTCACAGCGCAAGATATCGTGGAAGTCATCCGCTATCTTGTGAATCTGAAAATCGGGAAAGGTGAAATCGACGACATCGATCACTTGGGTAATCGCCGTGTGCGATCTGTTGGGGAGCTGCTTGAGAATCAGTTTCGGCTTGGGCTCGTTCGGATGGAGCGAAGTATCAAGGAGCGGATGAATCTCCTTGATATGGAAACAGTTCTTCCGCACGACCTGATCAACGCCAAGCCGGTAGTTGCAGCCGTGAAGGAATTCTTCAGCAGCAGCCAGCTGTCTCAATTTATGGATCAAACGAACCCACTGGCTGAGATCACGCATAAACGCCGCCTGTCCGCGCTCGGTCCTGGCGGGTTGACCAGAGAGCGTGCTGGGTTCGAGGTCAGAGACGTGCACCCGTCCCACTATAGTCGCATTTGTCCGATTGAAACACCGGAAGGTCCAAATATCGGATTGATTACATCACTGGCGACATACGCGAGGATTAACCAATTCGGGTTCATCGAAGCACCTTATCGAAAAGTGGTGAAGGGGCGTGTGACGGATGAAATTGAGTTTCTCTCGGCGATCGAAGGCGATAAGTACATCATCGCTCAGGCGAACTCAAAGTTGGATGGGACGGGCAAGTTGGTCTCAGAAACCGTATCGTGTCGCCATGGTGGCGACTTTGTCTTGGCCGCGCCGGATAAAATCGATTATATGGACGTGTCGCCGAAGCAAGTGGTGAGCGTCGCGACCGCGCTCGTGCCATTTCTGGAACATGACGATGCCAACCGTGCGCTGATGGGATCGAACATGCAACGGCAGGCTGTTCCTTTGGTCACATCCGAATCCCCCTTGGTTGGAACGGGGATGGAGGCCGTGGTCGCCAGAGATTCTGGATACGTGATTCAAGCCCGACGCCCAGGCGTCGTTGAAAGTGTCGATGCGACGCGCATCGTAGTACGGGCTGAATCAAAGGACGGCAAGAAGGGGAAGGATTCAGGGCTGGATGTGTACGACCTCATTAAGTTCCAGCGATCCAATCAAAATACCTGCATTACGCAAACTCCGGTGGTCCGAATCGGTCAGCCAGTCAAGCAGGGGCAAGTGCTTGGAGATGGCCCAGCGATCGATCATGGGGAGCTCGCGCTCGGGAAGAACGTACTCGTCGCCTTCATGCCTTGGGGGGGCTATAACTTCGAAGACGCGATCTTGCTCAGCGAAAAGTTGGTCCGTGAGGATGCCTTCACATCGATCCACATTGAAGAATTCGAGGTGGAAGCTCGGGATACCAAGTTGGGTAAGGAAGATGTGACGCGAGATATTCCCAATGTTGGAGAAGAGGCCCTGAGGAATTTGGATGAGAGCGGCATCATTCGTATCGGTGCCGAGGTTAAGCCGGGCGATATTCTTGTGGGGAAAGTGACGCCGAAAGGTGAGACTCAGTTGACGCCGGAAGAGAAATTGCTTCGGGCGATCTTTGGTGAAAAGGCCGGCGATGTCAAAGATACCTCGCTCACGGTCCCTCCCGGCGTTGAAGGCATTGTCGTCGATGTGAAGATCTTTTCGCGCAAGGGGCTCGATAAGGATGAGCGCTCGAAGAGTATTGAAACCGACGACCAAATGAAATTGCAGCGTGACCACCACGAAGAGCTCAGGATCATTGATGAAGAGAAGACCAAGAAGATCCGGAAGCTCTTGCTCGGCAAGGTGGTCGGGCGTGATCTGATGGATCCCGAGAGCGGGGACGTCAGTTTGAAGAAAAAAGGCAAGCTGACGGCGGAAATACTTAAGCGGTTGCCCGACGACACGGTGCGGCACATTATTCTGAGTGATCCTGATGAGCAGAAGGAACTGGAGGATGTCGAGCGACGCGCAAAGGAGCAGATCGAAATCCTTCAAACGTTGTATGACGAAAAAGTTGGGCGCCTCAAACGGGGTGATGAATTGCCCCCGGGCGTCATCAAGCTCGTCAAGGTCTACATTGCGATGAAGCGTAAGATTCAAGTCGGCGATAAGATGGCGGGGCGTCACGGCAATAAAGGCGTCGTGTCTCGCGTGTTGCCGGAAGAGGATATGCCGTACTTGCCGGATGGGACCCCGGTCGAAATTGTCTTGAATCCGCTTGGTGTGCCGTCCCGTATGAACGTGGGGCAGATTCTGGAAACCCACCTCGGATGGGCTGCGAAGGCCTTAGGAATAAAGGTGGCGAGCCCGGTATTTGACGGGGCATCCGAGAAGGAAATTAAGGAATTGCTCAAGAAAGCGAAGTTGCCAACGAGTGGGCAAGCGCAACTTGTTGACGGGAAAACCGGGGAGCCGTTTGGGAGTCCGGTCACCGTCGGGTACATGTATGTGCTCAAGCTACACCACTTAGTGGATGACAAGATTCATGCACGCTCTATCGGTCCCTATTCGCTTGTGACGCAGCAGCCGTTGGGCGGGAAGGCCCAATTCGGAGGCCAGCGCCTGGGGGAAATGGAAGTATGGGCTCTGCAGGCGTATGGAGCGGCCTCGACATTGCAGGAATTCCTTACGGTCAAGTCCGACGATGTCCCTGGACGATCTCGTATGTATGAAGCGATAGTCAAGGGTGAACCCTTCCTTGAGCCGGGGCTGCCAGAGTCGTTCAATGTGTTGGTCAAGGAGTTGCAGAGCTTGGGGCTTGATGTCGAACTAGTCAAGACGCAAGACTAACCGCTTGTGTGTCGGCGAGTGGCCGGCATCGGAGGAGGTCATTACCTTGGAAGGCGTATATACATTATTTGAAAAGCAGCGGGATTCAGTCTCGTTCGATTCGATGCGGATTCGTATCGCCTCGCCCGAGAAGATCAGGTCCTGGTCCTACGGTGAAGTCAAAAAGCCAGAGACAATCAATTATCGGTCATTCAAGCCGGAAAAAGATGGGCTCTTCTGCGCGAAGATTTTTGGCCCCACCAAGGACTGGGAATGTAATTGCGGAAAATATAAGCGGATGAAGCACCGCGGAATCGTCTGCGATAAATGTGGCGTTGAGGTGATTCAGTCGAAGGTTCGTCGTGAGCGGATGGGGCATATTGAGCTAGCTGCGCCTGTCGCCCACATTTGGTTTCTCAAGGGTGTGCCGAGCCGGATTGGGACGCTGCTTGATATGAGTTTGAAGCAGTTGGAGAAGATTCTCTACTTCGAAAGCTATGTGTGTGTGGATCCTGGTTCAACAGACCTATCGGAAAAGGAGTTGGTTCCAGAGGATAAGTTGCGCACGCTCGTTTCTGAGTATGGGTCAAGCGGATTTAAAGTTGGGATTGGGGCCGAGGCCATCCGCGACCTGCTGAGGAAAATCGATATCAATGCCCTGTGGGATGAACTGCAAGTAAAAGCCAAGGCATCTACCTCGGCGGCAATGAAGAAGAAGTACGCGAAGCGGCTGAAGGTGCTTGAAGCGTTCAGAAAGTCGGGGAATAAACCGGAGTGGATGATCATGGATGTCATCCCCGTCCTTCCTCCGGAGCTGCGTCCCTTGGTTCCGTTGGATGGGGGCCGATTTGCCACGTCCGACTTGAATGACCTCTACCGGCGTGTGATTAACCGCAACAATCGGTTGAAGCGTTTAATGGAGCTCAAGGCGCCGGGCGTCATTATTCGGAATGAAATGCGAATGCTGCAGGAAGCGGTCGACGCCCTCTTTGACAATGGACGGCGAGGGCGGGCTATTCGTGGGCCCAATAAGCGGCCGTTGAAATCGTTAAGCGACATGCTCAAGGGCAAACAGGGGCGGTTCCGGCAGAATCTGCTCGGGAAGCGCGTCGATTATTCAGGTCGTACGGTCATCGTCGTCGGGCCGGAGCTGCGTTTGCATCAGTGCGGGTTGCCCAAGAAAATGGCACTGGAATTATTCAAGCCGTTTATCTTCCATAAGCTGGAAGCGCGAGGAGCGGCAACGACGATTAAGAGTGCGAAGCGGTTGGTGGAGAAGGAGCGTCCAGAAGTCTGGGATGTCCTTGATGAGGTCATACGCGAGCATCCGGTATTGCTGAATCGGGCGCCAACGCTCCATCGGTTGGGCATTCAAGCCTTTGATCCTGTGTTGGTGGAAGGAAAGGCGATTCGGTTGCACCCGCTCGTCTGCGCGGCATTCAATGCCGACTTCGATGGAGATCAGATGGCGGTGCACGTGCCGCTGTCTGTTGAGGCACAGGTCGAAGCGCGCGTGTTGATGATGTCCATCAATAACATTCTTTCACCGGCCAACGGCAAACCAATTGCGGTACCGTCGCAAGACATGGTGTTGGGGTGTTATTGGTTGACCAAAGAACGACTTGGGGCCAAGGGCGAGGGGAAAATATTTGGGTCGCCTGAAGAAGTTCGAATTGCTTTTGACGCACGCGAAGTGGAAGAGCATGCGCGTGTTAAGGTGCGTCTGGCCGGCTCCCTGGTGCAGACAACCGTCGGTCGGGTGCTGCTGTCTGAAATCCTGCCTTCAGGACTACCATTCGCCAATGCGAATAAGCTCATGACGAAGAAGGAGATGTCCAAGCTGATCGATGCGGTTTACCGTCAAACCGGACATCGCGACACTGTGGAGTTTCTGGACAAGATCAAGGACCTCGGTTTTACCTATGCCACAAGGGCCGGATTGTCGATCTGTATCGACAATATGCATATCCCCAGTAAGAAAGAAGATTTCATCGGGAAGGCGCAGCGAGAGGTCAATGAGATCGAGAAGCAGTATTCGGAGGGGTTGATCACGAACGGAGAGCGATACAATAAGGTCATCGATATCTGGGCGCATGTCACGGAACAGGTTTCAAACGAGATGATGAAAGAGCTCGGGGCCGGAGGCGACCCCGGAAAAGTCGAATCCTTCAACCCAATTTTCATGATGGCTGACTCTGGTGCCCGTGGCAGCTCGCAACAAATCCGTCAGCTAGGTGGGATGCGCGGTCTGATGGCAAAACCCTCTGGGGAGATCATCGAGACGCCGATTACGGCGAATTTCAGAGAGGGTTTGACGGTGTTGCAGTACTTTATCTCAACTCACGGTGCTCGTAAGGGCTTGGCTGACACTGCGCTGAAGACCGCTAATTCGGGGTATCTGACGCGTCGGCTCGTCGACATTGCTCAGGATGTCATTATTCACGAAATTGATTGTGGAACACGGGATGGTATTACTGTCAGCGCACTCGTGGAAGGCGGAGAAATCATTCAGCCGCTGGAAGAGCGTATCCTGGGCCGTTTGGCGGCGGAAGACATTCGTGACCCTGTCACTGGGGAAATCATTGTCTCATGGAACGAAGAAGTTACTGAGGACCTGACGAAGTCTGTGGTTGAGGCTGGAGTGGACCGTGTCAAAATTCGATCCGTCTTGACCTGTCAATCCCCCCGGGGCGTGTGCCGGGCCTGCTATGGGCGTGACTTGGCCCGCGGACGCTTGGTCGAGAAAGGTGAGCCGGTCGGTGTGATCGCGGCGCAGTCAATCGGAGAGCCGGGAACACAGCTCACCATGCGGACTTTCCATATCGGCGGTACGGCCAGTAAGGTGGTGGAACAGACCGTGCTCGAGGCCAAGCATGCCGGGCGGATCAAGTTCATGAGTTTTGATGCCAAGAAGAATGCCGACATTCACAACTCGGGGATTGCTGTTCGTAATAAAGAGGGTGAGTGGGTCGTGATGAATCGCAATACGAAGATAGCGATCGTGGATGATAGTGGCCGAGAACGAGAGAAATACCCTGTCGTGTATGGAGCCAAGATCAAGATCAAAGACGGCGATCCCGTTGTCGTAGGGCAAAAATTAGTTGAGTGGGATCCATACTCTCTTACGATCTTGACCGAGGTTGGGGGGCGAGTGGCCTACGGAGACATTGTCGAAGGCGTCACGATGAAAGATGAGTTCGACGAAGTCACAGGTTTGTCGCGTAAGGTGATCATTGAACATACTGGTCAGACGCTCCGTCCTCGTGTCTCCATCAAGGATGAGCATGGCAAGACGGCCAAGGTGCCGGGTGGTTCAAATGCCGTCGCGCGCTATTTGTTGCCGGTGGGGGCGCACATCTTCGTTGAGAAGGGGGCGACGGTATTCCCAGGAGACGTGTTGGCAAAGATTCCGCGGGAAACGACGAAGACCAAAGATATCACCGGGGGTCTTCCTCGGGTCGTGGAGCTGTTTGAAGCCCGCAAGCCGAAAGAGCAAGCTGTCATTACAGAGATTGATGGTGAGGTTGCTTACGGCGGGTTTGTGAAGGGGCAGCGCAAGGTGTTGGTCGATAATAAGATGGGTGATGTGAAGGAATATTTTATCCCCAAAGGGAAGCATGTGAACGTGCATGAGGGTGACTGGGTCCGAGCTGGTGAGCCCCTCATGGATGGTTCGGCGAATCCTCATGATATCCTGGATGTTCTTGGTCCGAATGAGTTGCAAAAATATTTGGTGGACGAAGTTCAGGACGTCTATCGATTGCAGGGGGTCTCGATCAATGACAAGCATATTGAGATCATCGTGAGACAGATGCTGCGCAAAGTGCGGGTCGAAGATCCTGGGGATACGCAGTTCCTGCCCGGCAGCCAGGTAAGCAAAGGCGTCTTCGAAAAGGAAAATGAACGAGTGCTTTCGAAGGATGGAAAGCCGGCTTTGGGAAAGCCTGTATTGTTGGGTATTACCAAGGCGGCCTTGACAACCGACAGCTTTATTTCAGCGGCCTCGTTCCAGGAGACCACGCGAGTCTTGACTGAGGCGGCGATCAATGGTCGTGAAGATAATCTCTTGGGGTTGAAGGAGAATGTCATTGTCGGACGTCTCATTCCGGCGGGATCAGGGTTTGAGGAGTATCGAGATACGTTTGTGATGAGTGAAAAACCTGAAGGGTTGTCTGTTGGGGCTGGCACCCAAGCTACGGCGCTGACGTCAGAGGTGGTTACCTCGGTGGCTTCAGGGGAAAATGTTCGATCGTAATCGAGTCGCGATGCAATCACCCCTTGACAGTTGGTGATTGCATCACTATAATCCGGCGGCTTTGCAGGTGATGAAATGTGTTTGAGCTCTTGAAGAGGATCTGAACGTAATGCCTACGATCAATCAGTTGGTTAGAAAGGGGCGGACGTTTGTCAAGGCTAAGACGAAAAGTCCGGCTTTACGGTCTTGCCCGCAAAAAAGAGGAGTTTGTCTTCGGGTGTATACCACAACTCCGAAGAAGCCGAATTCAGCATTGAGAAAAGTCGCCCGTGTGCGTCTGACGAATGGAATGGAAGTGACGACTTATATTCCTGGTGTGGGGCATAATCTCCAAGAGCACTCGATCGTGCTTGTGCGTGGTGGTCGTGTTAAGGATCTTCCAGGTGTTCGTTATCACTTGGTCCGTGGTGCATTGGATGCAGTTGGGGTGGCTGGGAGAAAGCAGAGTCGCTCGAAGTATGGAGCGAAGCGTCCAAAGTAGACGTCTTGTAGTCATTGTTTTCATCTAGATATTGAAAATAGGTCACTATGCCACGCAGTAGATTTTTGGGTCAACGTGAAGTATTGCCAGATGTTCGGTACCGGGACAAGCTGGTGGGGAAGTTTATTAATGCGCTGATGAGCAGCGGGAAGAAGAGTACTACCGAGCGTATATGCTATGGCGCTTTCGATGTGATTCAGGAGAAGACTGGTGGTGACCCGCTCAAGGTGTTTAAGGCGGCGGTGGATAACGTAAAGCCGATTGTTGAGGTTAAGTCTCGCCGGGTTGGAGGAGCCTCTTACCAGGTCCCTGTTGAAATCAGGCCTGCTCGCCGTGTTTCTTTGGCTTTGCGTTGGTTGTCACAGTTTGCCCGTACGCGTGGTGGTAAGAGTATGCGCGAAAAGCTCGCAGCCGAATTGATCGATGCATCGAATAACACTGGGGCTGCGGTCAAGAAACGGGAAGACGTGCATCGGATGGCTGAGGCGAACAAGGCATTCGCCCATTATCGCTGGTAACGTCGTTCTGTGCTGCAGTTGAGCCGTGCTGCGATTCGCAGATCGGGGTGCTCGTACATCGCAGCAGTAGTGCGGCTTGATCTGCAGCACAGGTGTTTTTAGAGGGGTGCAAGTGGCTCGTCAAACTTCGCTAGATCGCACAAGAAATATTGGCATCATGGCTCATATTGATGCTGGGAAGACTACGACCACTGAGCGGATCCTCTATTATACCGGCATGACACATAAGCTGGGTGAGGTTCATGAGGGTGCGGCCACGATGGATTGGATGGAGCAGGAGCGGGAGCGTGGTATTACCATTACGGCTGCCGCAACGACCTGTTTCTGGCGTGATCATAGGATCAATATCATCGATACTCCGGGCCACGTAGATTTTACGATTGAGGTGGAACGGTCGCTTCGTGTGCTTGATGGTGCGGTTGCCGCATTTGACTCTGTGCAGGGTGTTGAGCCTCAGTCGGAAACCGTTTGGCGTCAGGCTGATAAGTATCATGTCCCACGTATCGCCTTTATGAATAAGATGGATCGCATCGGGGCTGATTTCTATGGCAGCGTGCAGTCCATCATTGATCGACTTGGTGCCAGGCCTGTCCCGATTCAGATTCCTATTGGTCGTGAAGCTGAGTTTCGTGGCTCTGTCGATCTCGTGCGGATGAAGGGGTACTTTTACGACGATGAGACGTTGGGTGCGAAGTATAAGGTCGATGAGATTCCGTCGGATCTTTTAGCTCAAGCGAAAGAGTATCGGGAGAAGATGCTTGATGCGGTCGCTGAATTTGATGACCAGGTGATGGAGAAGTATTTGAACGGTCATCCGTTGACGGAAGAGGAAGTCATGCGCGCCATTCGCGCCGCGACGATCTCGATGAAGATTACGCCTGTGCTTTGTGGTTCAGCGTTCAAGAATAAAGGAGTGCAGCAGCTTCTGGACGGTGTCGTTGATTATCTTCCCTCCCCGCTGGATATCCCGCCTGTCATGGGTGTGGATCCTAATAGCGGTAAAGAGGTCGAGCGCAAGCCTGATGATGCAGCGCCTTTTGCTGCGCTGGCTTTCAAGATTATGTCTGACCCGTTTGCTGGTCAGTTAACATATTTTCGCGTCTATTCAGGGACCTTGAAAACGGGAACGCCAGTCTTGAATGTTACAAAGGGCGCAAAGGATCGGATCGGTCGTCTCTTGAAAATGCATGCTAATAAGCGAGAAGAGATCGAGGAGGTTCACGCTGGGGACATTGTTGCGGCGGTTGGGCTCAAGGGTGCCACCACCGGAGATACGCTGGCGGATGAGAAGCAGCCGGTCTTGCTTGAGATCATGAAGTTTCCTGAGCCGGTTATCGCCATGGCGATCGAACCGAAGACAAAGCAAGACCAGGAGAAAATGGGCTTTGCTCTTCAGAAGTTGGCACAAGAAGATCCCTCCTTTCGCGTACGGACAGACGAGGAGACGGCCCAGACGATCATCGCAGGGATGGGCGAGTTGCATCTTGAAATTATTGTCGACCGGATGTTGCGTGAGTTCAAGGTTGAGGCCAATGTCGGGAAGCCTGAAGTGGCATTCAGGGAGACGATCAGGCGAAAAGCTGAGGCCGAGTCCAAGTACATTAAGCAGACCGGCGGGCGTGGGCAGTATGGGCACGTTGTCCTGACGGTTGAGCCTTCAGAGCCGGGCAAGGGGTTGGAATTCGTTAATAAGGTTGTGGGCGGTGCGATTCCGAAAGAGTACATTCCTGCCATTGAAAAAGGTGTTCGCGAGCGGATGGAGACCGGTGTTGTTGCTGGCTACCCACTTCGCGATGTGAAAGTCACGGTCATCGACGGATCGTATCATGATGTCGATTCCAATGAGATGGCGTTTAAGATTGCCGCCTCTATGGGCTTTTCAGATGCCTGTAAGAAGGCAGATCCTGTTTTGCTCGAACCGATTATGAAGGTTGAAGTGTTGGTTCCCCAGGAGTTCATGGGTGATGTCATTGGTAATCTGAATGGGCGGAGGGGTAAAGTTCAGGGCATGAAAGTTAGGGCCGGAGCCCAGGCGATTGATGCAGTTGTCCCGCTGATGGAAATGTTTGGTTATGCAACAGACCTTCGGTCTCGGACTCAAGGGCGTGCGACGTACAGCATGGAGTTTGATCGTTACGACCAGGTTCCGAGGAATATTGCGGAAGCCATCATTAAGAAATAGTGATTGCTGAATCAGGAAGGGAGTAGGGTATGGCGAAGGCGAAATACGAGCGGAAGAAGCCGCACGTGAACATTGGGACAATCGGGCACGTGGACCATGGCAAGACGACGTTGACGGCGGCGTTGACGAAGGTGTGCTCGGATCGCGGGATGGCGAAGTATGTGCCGTATGACGAAGTGGCGAAGGCCTCGGAGAGCCAGGGGCGGCGGGATGCCACGAAGATTATGACCATTGCGATTAGTCACGTGGAGTATGAGACGGATAACCGCCACTATGCGCACGTCGATTGCCCGGGCCACGCGGATTACGTGAAGAACATGATCACGGGCGCGGCGCAGATGGACGGGGCGATTCTGGTGGTGAGTGCGGCGGATGGGCCGATGCCGCAGACCCGCGAGCACATTTTGTTGGCGCGACAGGTGGGGGTGCCCTACATCGTGGTGTTTTTGAACAAGGCCGACAAAGTTGATGACAAAGAGCTGTTGGAGTTGGTGGAGTTGGAAGTGCGGGAGTTGCTCACGAAGTATGGGTTCCCGGGCGACAAGACGCCGATCGTCCATGGCAGTGCGTTGAAGGCGATGGAGGCAGATCAGGGTGAGCTGGGTGTGCCCTCCATTATGAAGTTGTTGGAGGCGGTGGATACCTATATTCCGACGCCACAGCGGCCGATCGAGAAGCCGTTCCTGATGCCGATCGAAGACGTGTTTACGATCAGCGGGCGGGGCACCGTGGTGACGGGGCGCTGTGAGCGGGGTATTGTGAAGGTGGGGGATGAAATCGAGATTGTGGGGCTGCGGCCGACGCAGACCACGGTGGTGACGGGCGTGGAGATGTTCCGCAAGGTGCTGGATGAGGGGCAGGCGGGCGACAACATCGGGGTGTTGTTGCGGGGCACGAAGAAGGAAGATGTGGAGCGGGGAATGGTGTTGTGCAAAGCGAAGACCATCACGCCGCATACGAAGTTCAAGGCGGAAATCTATGTATTGACGAAAGAGGAAGGGGGGCGGCACACGCCGTTCTTCAATGGGTATCGGCCGCAGTTTTACTTCCGGACGACGGACGTGACGGGGGTGGTGCAGTTGAATCCGGGGGTGGAGATGGTGATGCCGGGGGATAATGTGAGTGTGACGGCGGAGTTGATTAGTCCGATCGCGATGGATCAGGGGTTGCGGTTTGCCGTGCGGGAAGGCGGCAAGACGGTCGGCTCTGGAGTGGTCACGGAAATCTTGGCCTGAACGGCAAACAATCGAGGTTGATAGATACCGTAGGAGTACAGAAGTGAAAGTCGATCAGCGTATAAGAATTCGGTTGAGAGGTTTTGACTACCGCGTCTTGGATCAATCGGTAGGCGAAATTGTTGAGACTGTTCGTCGGAGTGGAGCGAGGGTTGTTGGTCCCATTCCCCTCCCTACCCGTATTGAAAAGATTACGGTTCAGCGATCGACTCATGCTGATAAGAAATCTCGAGAGCAGTTCGAAATGCGAACTCATAAGAGGTTGCTGGATATCATGGAGGCGACTCCAGAGACGATGGATTCTTTGATGAAGCTCAATCTTGCGGCGGGAGTGGATGTCGAAATCAAGTTGTGAGGACGGAGCATTTTCTCCGTCGGGCAGTGAGTTGTGTAGGCGAGAATCTTTGATCGTACAGCATATTGGAAGAATATGACAAACGGATTGATTGGTAAGAAGCTTGGCATGACGCAGGTGTTTGATGAAAGTCGTCTGACTCCTGTGACGGTGATTGAGGCTGGACCCTGCCGAGTGGTAGCGGTTCACACAAAAGAAAAGAATTCTTATGAGGCGGTCCAGCTGTCGTTCGGAGAGGTTAAGGATCGTCGTCTTTCAAAGGCAGAGCTTGGACATCTGAAAAAGAATCAGGTGCCCGCGACCCGCATCTTGAGAGAATTTAAGAAAGATGGTGATCTATCGGTCGGTCAGCTCGTCACCGTTGGGATGTTTAAGAAGGGTGATTGGGTTGATGTGATCGGTGTGTCAAAAGGGAAAGGCTTTCAGGGCGTAGTCAAGCGACATCACTATGCAGGTGGTCCGGAGTCTCACGGATCTATGTTTCATCGTGCCCCAGGTTCTATTGGGGCGAGCTCTTTCCCGTCTCGAGTATGGAAGGGGAAGACCTTGCCTGGGCATATGGGTGCGGAGCGTGTGACGGTTCAGCGATTAAAGGTGATTGAGTCGCGGTCAGATGAAAATCTTTTATTTATCCGAGGGGCGGTTCCTGGAGCAGCCAATGGAATCGTTGTCGTTCGGAAATCAAAGAAGAGCTAGTATGCCTACGATCGATTTAGTTGATTTGCAGAAAAAGAAGGTTGGTACCGTTGATTTATCGGCTCAAGTATTTGGTTGTGAGCCGCGGACCGCGCTGGTGCATGAAGCGGTTGTCATGCAGCGAGCATGTGAACGTCGCGGCACTGCTTCCACGTTGCGTCGTGGTGAGGTGAGTGGCTCTGGAAAGAAGCCTTGGAAGCAGAAGCACACAGGGCGTGCGCGAGCCGGATCCCTTCGCTCGCCGGTGTGGCGTCACGGGGGGAGTGTGTTTGGTCCGAAACCGAGAAGCTATGCCTACTCGATGCCGAAAAAGAAGTATCGTGCTGCCCTTCAGAGTGCGCTCTCTGCGAAGGTGGCGGGTGAAAAATTGTTTGTGGTCACTGATTTGGCTCTGCAGCAACCGAAAACAAAGTTCCTAGCCCAGGCCTTAAGCGTATTCAGTGGAGGGGCTGACGTCCTACTAGTTGCAGGGAAGTCCCAGTCCGGTATCGTTCAGGCTGCTGGAAACTTGACGGCTGTGAAAGTTCTCAGCGCGGATCAGCTTAATGTCTACGATGTTGTTCGTGCTCAAGTTATTGTGATTTCAGAGCATGAGCTGGCTGCGGTAAATGAGGTCTGGTCATGAGCGTGGGAATGCATTGGGTGTTGGTTCAGCCCTTATTAACGGAAAAGATTACAGGTCTTCGTGAGCAAACCAATACGGTCGGGTTTGTGGTTCATCCTGATGCCAATCGGGTGCAGGTGAGGCAGGCGGTTGAGGCGTTGTTGAAGGTCAAGGTTGAGAAGGTCAATCTGATGAATGTGCGCGGCAAGATGAAGCGTCTTGGTCGATTTGCCGGGAGACGCTCAGATTGGAAGAAGGCTTTTGTCACGCTTAAAAAAGGCGAAAAGCTGGAAATGTACGAAAGCGCCTAGATTGCCTCTGTTGCGGTAGTTGGTTTTTAAGGTTGGAAATGTAGGAGTTGTTTTTATGGGATTAAAGGTATACAGACCCACATCTCCAGGTCGTCGGGGGATGACTGCGGTTGGCGCTGAAGAGTTGACCTCCAAGAGGCCGGAGAAGTCGTTGACATCTTTTCATCTCCGGACTGGTGGGCGAAATAATGATGGTCGGATGACGGTTCGGTTCCGTGGCGCTGGTCATAAGCGGCTCTATCGCATCATTGATTTTCGACGTGACAAGGTTGGTATTCCGGCAAAGGTTACAGCCATCGAGTATGATCCCAATCGTTCAGCAAGAATCGCGCTATTGAAATACCGTGATGGAGAGAAGCGGTATATTTTGGCCCCGGTAGGTCTTGCGATTAATGACGAAGTGCAGTCTGGTCCGCAGGCTGAAATTAGACCAGGGAATGCCCTGCCCCTGGTGAATATGCCGCTCGGAACAACGATTCATAATATCGAATTGAAGGCCGGAAGGGGTGGCCAGCTCATAAGAAGCGCCGGTGGATTTGCGCAGGTTATGGGCCGTGACGGAGACTATGTGCAGGTTCGTCTCAAATCTGGAGAGATGCGCAGGGTGTTGGCTCACTGCATGGCAACGGTTGGGCAGGTTGGCAATGTGGATCATGAAAATGTCAGTGTGGGAAAGGCGGGTAGAAATCGCTGGAAGGGTAAAAGGCCACACGTTCGAGGCGTAGTCATGAATCCAGTTGATCATCCGCATGGTGGGGGTGAGGGAAAATCAGGGCAAGGCAATCCTCATCCTGTTTCACCTTGGGGCCTTCCCACGAAGGGCTACAAGACGCGGCATAATAAGAAGACCGATAAATTCATAATTGCCCGACGTAAGTCAGGAGTGCGCAATGCCTAGATCAGTTAGTAAGGGGGCTTTTGTTGACGACCATCTGCTTGAAAAAGTCGAGCGGATGAATCAAACCAAGGATCGAAAGCTGATCAAGACGTGGTCTCGCCGATCAACAGTGGTGCCGGACATGATTGGTCATACCTTTGCGGTTCACAATGGCAAGAAGTTTATTCCTGTCTTTGTAACGGAGAATATGGTTGGACATAAGCTTGGTGAATTCGCGCCGACCCGTTTTTTTAAGGGACATGGTCAGGCTAAGACTGAAAAAGCTGTCGCTCTCAAATAGTGCCAGTGTAAATGTGAGGCTGTTGGGGTTAGGAGCGATACGATCCACCGATTTGAACTTTGACGTTGAAGGGTGACGGGATTGCACGATGAGTGAAGCACATGCCATTCTTAGGTTTGTCCGTGTTGCGCCGAGAAAAGCGAAACCGGTGATCGATATGATTCGAGGTCAGCAAGTTCCCATGGCGCTGGCCATGTTAAAGCACACCCCTCGGCATGCAGCGAGAGTGGTGGAGAAGCTTCTTCGCTCCGCAGTCGCCAATGCAGAGCTCAAGGAGTTGGGTGATAGTGAATCGATGGTTGTCTCGAGGGCGTTTGTCAACTGTGGGCCTACGTACAAGCGTGTGAGGGCGAGGTCCATGGGGCGGGCCAATGCGATTCAAAAACGCACAAGTCATATTACCGTGGTGGTCGCGGCATCCGGAAGTCAAGGTCAAGGGAAATAGGCAGCTTTTCATTTATTGAGGCATAGATCGCATGGGTCAGAAAACACATCCAATTGGTTATCGGCTGGGTTACAACTACACCTGGAGCTCTCGCTGGTATGCGGGGAAAGATTATGCCAAGTTGCTCCACCAAGACGTGAAGATCAGAAAGGTGGTCAAGGCTCGGCTTTACCATGCTGGTGTCGCCAAGGTGGAGATTGAGCGATCGGGTGATCAGACTCGAGTCATTATTCATACGGCTCGGCCAGGGATCATCATCGGTCGGAAAGGTGCTGAGGTCGACAAGCTGAAGGCTGATCTTGAAAAGCAGTATGGTGGGCAGGTGTACATCACGGTAAAAGAAATCAAGAAGCCCGAGCTTGACGCGCAGCTGGTGAGTGAGAATGTGGCAACGCAACTTGAAAAGCGCGTTGCGTTCCGGAGGGCCATGAAGCGGAGTGTGCAGTCAGCTCTTCGGCTTGGTGCGCAGGGGATCAAGATCATGGTGGCTGGCCGATTGGGTGGCGCTGAAATTGCCAGGACCGAGTGGTATCGCGAGGGACGGGTTCCGCTACATACGCTTCGGGCAGAAATTGATTATGGTTTCGCTGAAGCCCATACGACGATGGGGCAGATCGGGGTGAAGACCTGGATTTATAAAGGCGAACTTCTTCCCGTACAACCCATGAAGGCTGAATCAACATTGGATAGACGGTTTGGGTGAGGAGATCTAGCTGTGTTAGCCCCAAAGAAAGTCAAATTTAGAAAGATGCAGAAGGGCCGGATGAACGGGAAGGCCTATCGTGGTGGTCAGATTACCCTTGGGGAGTTTGGCTTGAAAGCACTGGAGCCGGGGTGGGTAACGAGCCGTCAAATCGAAGCCGCCCGCATTGCCATTACGAGATATGTGAAGCGGGGTGGGCAGGTTTGGACCAGGATTTTCCCGGACAAGCCGATCACCAAGAAGCCAGCTGAAACTCGAATGGGAAAAGGGAAGGGTAATCCTGAGTATTGGGTAGCGGTCGTGAAGCCAGGGCGAATTCTTTATGAGATGGACGGAGTCACTCCGGAAACCGCACGAGAAGCGTTCAGGTTGGCCTCTCACAAGTTGCCGGTGGCTACGAAGTTGGTTGTTCGCGGTGAGTTTGGCTAAGGAGCGGCAGGTCAACTTCGGAGAGGAAGTGGAGAACGTTTATGGCGCTTGACGTGAAAGAGTTGCGGGGTATGGGTGCGGGTGAGCTGCAGGAGAAGGAACAGCAGCTCGTGCAAGAATTGTTTACACTTCGCTTTCAGTTCGGGACAGGTCGTCTTGAGAATCCCATGCAAATTCGAAAGACGAAACGGGATATTGCGCGAATCAAAACGATCCTCAATCAGGTTCGGAGCCAAACCGACGAATCGAAAAGGTAAAGGATGCTATGGCAGAGGTGGTAAAGCGGCGTCACTGGTATGGTGATGTCGTTAGTAACAAGATGCAGAAAACAGTTGTTGTAGTGGTGTCTCGTTCGGTTGTTCATCCCGTCTATAAGAAGGTGTTGAGGCGGGTGACACGGTTAAAGGCTCATGATGAAAGTGGCGTGTGCAAGGTAGGGGACCGGGTGAAGCTGGTTCAAACCCGTCCACTGAGTAAAGAGAAGAATTGGCGGGTCATTCAGGTTATGGAAAAAGGGCAACCTGAGAAGTAGGTGGAACCTTCTGGCACCATTTGGCGCCTGGTATTCGTAGGAACATATCAATGATTCAGAATTATACATACATGGATGTCGCGGATAACTCCGGAGCCAAGCAGGCCATGTGCTTTCATGTCTTCGGAGGAACACGTCGTCGTTATGCCTCGTTAGGCGATGTGGTTGTGGTTGCCGTCAAGGAGGCTATTCCTCAGGCAAGTGTGAAGAAGGGGGATGTGAGTCGGGCGGTTATTGTGCGAACGACCAAAGAGGTTCGACGGGAGGATGGGTCTTATATCAAGTTCGACAGAAATGCTTGTGTGTTGATCAATAAAGATGGCGAACCTATTGGGACCCGCATCTTTGGGCCAGTTGCCAGGGAACTCCGTTGGAAGAAATTCATGAAGATTATCTCATTGGCGCCAGAAGTTTTATAGGGCCGAACCAGCGAGGAGCGTTGTGCAAGTACTCCGAAAAAGCAGAATTAGAAAAGGCGACACGGTGGTTGTCATATCCGGTCGTGAGCGTGGTAAGACGGGCAAGGTCATGTCTGTTGACCTTCGTGCCGGTAAAGTGGTCGTTGAAAAACTGAATGTGATTAAACGGCACACAAAGCCTAATCAGAAAGCAAAGCAAGGGGGGATCCTGGAGCGTGAGGCACCCCTCCAGATTTCTAATGTGATGTTTTTCTGTCCTGTCACGCAGAAACCGACACGCGTAGGAATTCGAACTCAAGCCGATGGGCGACGAGTGCGCTACAGTAAGAAGTCTAATGAGACTCTGGAATAGGGTTGGCAATGGCTAAGGAACCGAAAAACCGAACGAGTAAACCAACGGAACGAAAGGCCTCAAAAAAAGAGGCGCCGCAGCTTGATCAGGGGAGTACTGAGTCTAGATTTCGTCCCAGACTTCGAGACCTGTATGAACAGCAGGTTGTCCCGGCTCTTATGAAGGAGTTCGGGTATAAGAACCTCATGCAGGTCCCCAGGCTTGAACGGGTTGTGCTGAACGTCGGCATGGGTGAGGCGATTCAAAATGTCAAGCTTCTGGAAAGTGCCGTGACTGAATTGAGTATGATTACAGGGCAGAAACCTGTTGTGACTCGCGCAAAGAAGGCTATAGCCGGATTCAAGCTGAGGCAAGGTCTTCCCATCGGGACCAAGGTCACCCTCCGTAGTCGACGGATGTACGAATTTTTTGATCGGTTAGTGACGTTGGCGCTCCCCCGGATCAGAGATTTTCGAGGTGTCTCCCCGAAGGCATTTGATGGTCGTGGGAATTATACCCTTGGGCTCAAGGAACAGTTGATCTTCCCGGAAATTAAGTATGACGAGGTGGCTTCGATTCACGGTATGGATATTACCGTTGTCACCACGGCTAAAACGAACGATGAAGGGAAGGCCTTGCTGAAACATCTTGGAATGCCGTTCCGCACATAGGGGATAGCGCGAGTAGCTGGTGTCGGTTCGACGGAAGGAGTCTTTGTGTCACGTTTAGCATTGAGAAATAAGGCTGCGACGAAACAGAAGTTTTCGACGCGTCAGTACCATCGCTGTGGCGTGTGCGGTAGAGTGCGTGGATATTTGCGTCGGTTTCGAATGTGCCGGATCTGTTTTCGTGTATTGACGCTTAGAGGAGAGATTCCAGGAGTCAGAAAGTCAAGCTGGTAGCCAGCGTGAGTGGACTAGGTGGTAGTCAACGAGAGAATAGCACAGAGGGGTAGAAGGATATAGCATGGTTACCGATCCAATCGGCGATCTTCTTGTTCGCTTAAAAAATGGAGCTCAGCGGCGTTTTGAGACAGTTACCGTTCCCACGTCAAAGCTCAAACGTGCCATCCTTGAGATTTTACAGAGGGAAGGTTACGTCGAAGGGATTGAAGACGGTACCGAAGGTGGGCACCCTGTTCTACAGGTCCGCCTTCGCTATGTGGGCGAAGGGCAGCCAATGATCACGGGTCTTGAGCGTATTAGCAAGCCGGGACGTCGGGTCTATGTTGGCAGTCAGGATATTCGAAAAGTTCGGAATGGAATTGGTGTATCAATCCTCTCGACGTCCAAGGGAATCATGACAGACCAAGAATCTCGTAAAAGTCATCTCGGGGGCGAGGTTCTCTGCTCGGTTTGGTAAGCATATCGGTCGTTTGACCTCGGGATGAAGGGTATAGGAGAGCATGTCTCGTATTGGAAAAAAGCCGATCACCATTCCCTCGGGAGTGGAAGTGAAAACCGTCGGGTCAACGGTGACAGTCAAGGGACCTTTAGGGAAATTAGACTGGGCGGTTGTCCCGGGCGTTGATGTGGCCATTAAGGATGGCCAGGTTCTTGTCGGTCGATCCAGTGATGATCGTAAGCTGCGCGCCTTGCACGGGCTGACACGTGCTGAGTTAAGCAATATGATCCAGGGTGTTACGAAGGGGTACGAGCGCTCGCTTGAGATCACTGGCGTTGGCTACAAGACTGCACTGCAGGGCCGAACCTTAAGCTTTAATGTAGGGTATATCAACCCTGTTCTCTATCAAATCCCGACAGGCATCGATGTGAAAGTTGATAAGCAAACTCTCATTAATGTCAAAGGGGTTGATAAGCGGTTAGTTGGTCAAGTTGCAGCCGACCTGCGGGCGATTAAACCCCCTGATGTGTATAAGCAGAAGGGCGTTCGGTATGCTGGTGAGGTCTTACGTAAAAAAGAAGGTAAAACCGGGAAGTAGGAATTGACAATGAATGCTGCAGATAAAGTTCAACAGCTTAACCGGCGACGTCAACGTGTGCGTCAAGCTATTTTTGGGACCACTGAGCGTCCGCGCCTGAACGTGTTTAGGAGCACGGCTCATATTTACGCTCAGGTTATCGATGACGTTCGAGGAGCCACCCTCGCCGCTGCTTCGTCCCTTGATAAATCAATCCGCACGTCGGTCAAGTCGACCGGTGGAATTGAGGCAGCTAAGGCCGTCGGGAAATTGCTTGCAGATCGAGCCAAGGCTGCGAAAGTTACGGACGTGGTTTTTGATCGTGGCGGGCGGATGTATCATGGCCGCATCAAGGCGCTGGCCGATGCCTCTCGTGAGGGTGGCCTTCGGTTTTAGACCTTGATTGGCATGTATGGAGAGAGTCTTCGATGATTCTCTATTCCGGAGTTTAACAGAATATTTGGACTGAGGGGTGCGAGCGTGCGAGTCAATCCCGATGAACTGAGTCTGAAAGATAAAGTCGTGTTTATCAACCGCGTGGCCAAAGTTGTTAAGGGCGGCAAGCGGTTTAATTTCTGTGCCCTCGTGGTTGTCGGTGATGGCCACGGATGGGTGGGGATTGGCAAGGGGAAGGCTGCTGAAGTGCCTGTTGCGATTTCAAAGGCCGTGGAACAGGCCAAAAAACATTTGATTCATGTTCCGCTTAAGGGTGGAACGATTCCACATGAGGTTCATGGGCTTTTCGGCGCAGAGCATGTGCTGCTAAAGCCTGCGGTGGATGGGACAGGCATCATTGCCGGAGGCGCGGTTCGTGCCGTGGTCGAATTGGTCGGAGCTCACAATGTTATCGCAAAGACCTTGGGACGTGGGAATCCATTCAATGCGGTTCGTGCTACACTCGACGGTCTCATGCAATTGAGAAATATCGATGATGTGCTTCGTTTCCGTCGGCAAGCGGCGGGTGAAGGGCGGGAAAGGGCGACAGCGTAATGGGAGCAACAGCGTCAAAAAAAACTGCGGTATCACAGGGACAGCGTGTGCGGGTGACTCTGCGACGTAGTCCGATTGGCACACCGGAGGGCCATCGCCTGGTCCTGCGAGGCTTGGGCCTGCGGCATATTCGTCAGACAGTGATCCATCCAGACACACCCCAAGTTCAAGGAATGATTCGAAAAGTTGGCTATTTACTCGAGGTTGGACGTCCATGAACCTTCATGATTTGGCTCCGGCACCAGGGTCGAAAAAACGACGAAAACGAATTGGGCGAGGTCCTGGTTCAGGCCACGGTAAGACAGCGACGAAAGGGCATAAGGGCCTGTTGGCGAGGTCTGGTGGCGGAAAGCGGCCAGGGTTTGAGGGCGGTCAAATGCCATTGGTCAGAAGGCTGCCCAAGTTTGGTTTTACGAATCCATCACGGATCGAGTATGCCATCGTCAATCTGAAGAGTTTTGAACAGTGGACGGGGGATGGGACAGTTACTCCTCAGGCCATGGTCGATGCCGGATTGGTCAAGCGAAAACGATTACCTATTAAGATTCTTGGCGTCGGCGAGTTGAAGAAGTCGCTGGTCGTTCAGGCGCACAAGTTTAGTAAATCAGCGGAAGCGAAGATTCAAGCGGCTGGCGGGAGAGTTGAGGTTATCGGCGGTGCTTGAACGTCTGCTGACTAGTTTCCAGAATATCTTCAAAATTCCCGAGTTGCGCACTCGTGTGTTGTTTACGCTCGGGATGTTGGTTGTCTATCGCATCGGTTCCCACATCCCAACGCCAGGTATCAACGGCGACGCCCTTTCCGATTTTCTTCAAAAGCAAGGGGGATCGTTACTTGGGTTCCTGGACATTTTTTCCGGTGGCTCACTGTCTCGGTTGACGATCTTCGCGCTGGGCATCATGCCCTATATCAGCGCCTCAATTATTCTTCAGCTGTTGACAGTCGTCATCCCCCATTTAACGAAACTCGCTAAAGAAGGGGAGCGTGGGCGCAAGAAAATTATTCAATACACACGATTCGGTACGATCGGCATTGCTCTGATTCAAGGATTTGGCATCGCCGTCGGTCTCGAACAAATGAATCAAGGGGCCTTTGTTTTGAATGCGGGATGGGGCTTCCGTCTGATGACAGTCATCACCCTGACTGCTGGTACAGGGTTTTTGATGTGGTTGGGTGAGCAAATTACCGAACGAGGTATTGGCAACGGAATCTCATTGATCATTTTTTCAGGGATTGTGGCCAGACTGCCTTCAGCAGTGGCTCAGACCTACAACCTCTACGAGATTGGTCAGCTCAATGCCTTCTTGCTGGTTGGGCTGGCGCTGTTGATGGTCGCCGTGGTTGCTGCCATTGTCTTTTTGGAGAGTGGTCGTCGCAAAATACCGGTCCAATATGCAAAACGGGTGATTGGACGACGTGTCTATGGTGGGCAAAGCACGCATATCCCGTTGAAGATCAATACAGCTGGTGTCATCCCCCCAATATTCGCGTCATCGATTATTGCCTTCCCTGCAACGATCGCGGGGTTTTTTGAGACTCCATGGGTGAAAGCCATTGGAACTCAGCTGGCACCGGGTTCACTTCTCTACACGTTGATGTATGTCGGGTTAATTGTATTCTTTTGCTTCTTCTACACTGCAGTCGTTCTCAATCCTGTGGATATGGCCGACAATATGAAGAAGTATGGGGGGTTTATCCCAGGAATTCGGCCTGGTCAAAGAACCTCCGACTATATCTACGGAGTATTAACGAAGATTACCTTTGCCGGAGCCATCTATCTCGCCATCGTGTGTGTAATCCCCGAGCTTCTGATTTACAAGCTCAATGTGCCGTTTTATTTTGGCGGCACGTCGTTACTGATTGTTATTGGGGTGGGTTTGGATACGGCTCAACAAATAGAGTCGCATATGCTGATGCGCAATTATGATGGGTTTCTGGGAAAGGGCATGGCTCCATTGAGAGGGAGAAGCTCCTAGCCATGAGGGTCGTATTTCTTGGGGCTCCCGGTGTCGGTAAAGGCACCCAGGCAGAGAAAGTTGTGGCCGAGTACCAGCTTGCGAAGATTTCAACCGGTGATTTACTGCGAGCCGCTGTTCGCAATCAGACACCGCTGGGTTTGGAAGCAAAGGGGCATATGGATCGGGGGTGTCTTGTTCCTGATTCGGTCGTTATTGGGTTAGTGAGAGAGAAACTGACGGAATTATCCAAGTCAAAGGGCTTTGTTCTTGATGGATTCCCTAGAACCGTGCCTCAGGCCGAAGCTCTTAGTGACGTGTTGGATGGGCAGGGTATCCGACTCGATCGAGTCATTAACTTTAGAGTCTCAAGGGAAGAGATCATAAAGCGATTGAGTGGACGCCGCAGTTGTCCGAAGTGTCAGGCTACCTATCACGTGGATTTTGCTCCGTCTGGGGATGGCACTGCTTGTGACCGATGTGGAGAGCTGTTGGTCCAGCGAAGTGACGATCAACGGGAGGCCGTTGAGATGCGTCTCAAAGTGTATGAGGAACAGACCGCTCCTTTGATCAGCTTCTATGAGCAGAGGCAGTTATTGTCCCATCTCAATGGCGCTGAACCGGTTGAGGTTGTCTATCAAGAACTTGTCCGCACTTTGTCGGTATACCACGCGGCATGATCATTCTGAAAACGCCAGCCGAAATCGAGGTTATGGCGGCGGCTTCACGGGTGGTGGCAGAGGCGTTGGACATCGTAAAAGAGGCGGTGCGTCCTGGTGTTAGTACCGACGAACTCGATGCGATCGCCGAAAGGGAAATTCGGGCGCGCGGTGCAATTCCGGCATTTAAAGGTTATAGAAATTACCCGAAGACGCTCTGCGCTTCTGTGAATGAGCAGGTAGTTCACGGTATCCCCTCGGGACGCAAGCTCAAGGACGGAGATATCATTGGGTTGGATCTTGGGGCGATTGTTGGGGGATTTTACGGTGATTCTGCCGTGACCGTTGCCGTTGGTCGTATTGCTCCGGAAACCGAGAAGCTGGTTCGAGTGACAAAACAAGCTCTCTATCTTGGAATACAGCGGGCAGTCGTCGGCAATCGTTTGTCGGATATTTCCCATGCAGTGCAGTTGCACGTAGAGGCGGCTGGGTTTTCAGTCGTTACTGAGTTTGTGGGTCACGGGATTGGACGGCAATTGCACGAAGAGCCTCAAGTCCCGAACTACGGAAAATCTGGACAAGGGCCTCGCTTACAGTCCGGAATGGTTTTGGCGATTGAGCCGATGGTAAACATGGGACGCAGTGCCGTTCGGGTGCTCGATGATCGATGGACGGCGGTCACTGTGGATGGGAGTGTATCAGCGCACTTTGAACATACGATTGCCATACAGCCAACGGGCGCAGCTCGTATCTTGAGTCAGCTGGAGAAGCCTTAGACTACACGTTCTTAAGAAAGTACCGTTACGGATATGGCAAAAGAAGATATCATTGAGGTTCAAGGTTCTGTCGCCGAGACGCTTCCCAATGCCATGTTTCGAGTCAAGCTTGAAAACGGTCATGTCATATTGGCTCATATTTCCGGGAAAATGCGTATGCATTTTATTCGGATTCTGCCAGGTGATAAAGTCACCGTAGAGATGTCTCCGTACGATTTGACCAGAGGTCGAATCACCTATCGATTTAAGTAACGGGAGTTGAGGATTGTTATGAAGGTCAAGTCGTCAGTGAAGCCTATTTGCGCAAAGTGCAAGGTGGTGCGTCGTCGTGGTGTCGTGCGTATTCTCTGTAAGAACCCGCGACATAAGCAGCGACAAGGATAGCCGTGGTGAGGTCGCACAGTGATGTTGAGTTCTGAAAATGGAGAGTTAGGAGAGCAGTGCTAGCGTATTGGCTCGCACCTGATGCTCGTATTTGGAGGAAGAATGGCACGTATTGCTGGTGTCGATTTACCAAGGAATAAGCGGACGGACATCGGGTTGACGTATATCTACGGGATTGGACGCGCTGCAGCTCAGCAGATCCTGGCTGAAGCTGGGGTTGATGGAGCCGTTCGCGTGAACGATTTGAGTGAAGACAAGATTGTCAAATTGCGTGAAATTATTGAACGTGATTATCGAGTAGAGGGTGATCTTCGGAAAGAGGTATCGTTAAATATCAAGCGATTGGTTGACACCGGGACTTACCGAGGCCTTCGACATCGAAAGGGCTTGCCTGTTCGAGGTCAGAGGACCAAGACCAATGCGAGAACCCGGAAAGGACGTCGGGCCGGTGTGAGTAGTAAGCCAAGACCAACAGCAGCCAAATCAGGGCCCCGTGCGTAATCTACTCCACCACCGAGAGGAGAGAGTATGAGTGTGAAAAAGGGCAAAAAGAAAGAGCGCCGGATCGTTCAGAGTGGAGTGGCTCATGTTCAGGCGTCATTCAATAACACCATTGTGACCATCACCGATATGAGCGGAAATACCGTGGTATGGGCAAGTGCAGGGAATCAAGGGTTCAAAGGTTCGCGCAAGAGTACGCCGTTTGCCGCTCAGCGTGCCGGAGAAGCGGCAGCGAGAAAAGCGATGGAAAGCGGCATGCGCCAGGTCGATGTGTATGTGAATGGACCTGGTTCTGGGCGAGAGTCGGCGATTCGATCCTTACAGGGGGCAGGGTTGCGAATCAATTTGATTCGCGATGTTACGCCGATACCGCATAATGGGTGCCGTCCACCCAAGCGACGTCGAGTCTAATTCATGCGAGCGAATGAGTCGTAGGAGTTTTCGATTTCAGGTGACGCGATAGTCAACGACTCGGGCAGCTCTTTTCCGAGGAGGCATCAGTGGCAAAGTATCGTGGTCCAGTCTGTCGGTTGTGTCGGCGCGAAGGCGAAAAGCTCTTTCTGAAGGGCACCCGCTGCATGACAGAAAAATGTGCGATCGAACGCCGGAGCTATCCCCCTGGACAACATGGCCAGGGGCGCCAACGAACATCTGACTATAGCTTGCAGCTTCGCGAGAAGCAAAAACTCCGTCGGATCTATGGTCTTCAGGAGTGCCAATTTCGTGGCGTATTCGAGCGGGCTGAACGACAGACTGGAGTGACGGGAGACGCCTTGTTGCGTCTCCTCGAATGCCGGCTGGACAACGTGGCCTATCGTCTTGGATTCGGGGCTTCGCGCAAGCAAGCTCGTCAGCTGGTCAGCCATGGTCATTTCACATTGAATGGGAAAAAGATTACAGTGGCCGGCGCGCTAGTGAAGCCGGGCGATGTGATCGAGGTTCGAGAACGAAGTCGAGATCTAATCATGATTCAGGCAGCTTTGGATTCTGTTGATAGTCGTGGAATTCCCGACTGGTTGGAACTTGATCGAGGAGCGTTCAAAGGTATTGTTCGTGCGCTTCCAGCGAAGGACCAGATTGCGTTGCCAGTGAACGAGCAGATGGTGGTGGAATTATACTCTCGATAACCCACCGGTCTGGGTGTCGGTTGGTTAGGTGATGCTGTCAATGTGTTTGTCACTCGATGGTATGGAGGGTGGGTCATGATCAAAGCGATGAAGGACTTTCAGATCCCAATGCGGGTGGAAGTCGACAAAGATACACAATCCCCCACATTCGGCCGCTTCACAACGGAAGCGTTTGAACGGGGGTTCGGTACCACGATTGGTAACGCCCTCCGTCGCATTTTGTTGTCCTCGCTTACGGGAGCTGCGGTGACCACCGTGAAGATCGAGGGGGTGGTCCATGAGTTTTCAACCATCTCCGGCGTAACAGAAGATGTCACGGCGATTATCTTGAATATCAAGAGCCTACGGTTGGCGCTTCATACGGATAAACCCAAGACTATTCGTTTGAAGAAGAAGGGGCCAGGAGAAGCGAAGGGCTCAGATGTTCTTCACGACGCTGAGGTGACCATTCTGACCCCGGATTTGCATATTGCGACCCTTGACAAGGATGCCACGTTGGATATTGAGATGACGGTCAAGCATGGGCGCGGGTATGTCCCCGCGGAACGCAACAAGGAAGAAGGGTTACCGATTGGTGTGATTGCCATCGACTCAGTGTTTTCTCCGATCAAGCGGGTCAATTTTCATGTGGAAAATGCACGCGTTGGTCGTATGACGGACTATGACAAACTGGCGATGGAGATCTGGACCGACGGCACAATCAGCCCCAGGGATGCGCTGTCCACGGCCGCGGGCATCTTACGTGAACACTTGGATATCTTCATCAACCCCGAAGAGCGCAATGAAGGCAAGAGCGAGGTCGGGTATGAAGAATCCCATCGAGAGATAAATAAGAATCTTTCGCGTAGTGTGAATGAATTGGAGTTATCTGTTCGGGCCGCTAATTGTCTGAAGAATGCGAATATCAAGACAATCGCCGATCTTGTCCAAAAGTCTGAGGGGGAGATGCTACGGACGAAGAACTTTGGCAAGAAATCTCTCAATGAAATCAAGGAACTTCTCACTGAAATGGGTCTTTCATTAGGGACGAAGGTTGAGGCGGCGTCGTCTCCACACAACGGAAGTCCAAAATCTGAATGATGACTCTTAGCCAAGGGGAACACCGTGCGACATAGAAAAAAAGGACGACAACTCGGTCGCCAGACAAAACACAGAGGGGCCCTTTTCCGGAATATGGTCACATCATTGTTGGAGCAGGAGCGCATTGAAACAACGGAAGCAAAAGCGAAGGAAATAAGAGGGTTCACTGATCGGATGATCACGCTGGGGAAGGAAGGGACGCTTCCTGCTCGACGGAGAGCCTTGGGATTTCTTCGAAGTAAGGCCGTGGTTTCGAAACTTTTTGACGACGTGGCCGCGCGATTTAAGGATCGACCTGGCGGGTATACGAGAATCATTAAGACTCGTCGTCGGATTGGAGACGCTGCGGAAATGGTAGCCATCGAACTGGTTACTCGTCAGGACACGACGGCCCAGAAGAAGTCAGCTGCAAGCCAAGCCCAGTCTTCGCCAGCAGCGGAGAGCACGTCCTCCTAGTACGGTTACGCACAAGGAGTGTCACCATTCTAAAGGCTCCCCTGCCTCTTGGCAGGGGAGCCTTTTTTCTTTTCCAAGGAGGCGTTTACTTGATCAATATCAGATGCTAAGATCGTGCCAGATGTAGGCGAGGATCCATGTTCCTATGCGTGGAGAACCATTCAAATATGTGGGAAAGTATCGCGCGCCGGACTCTTCTTTCCTTGAGCATACTTCTGACGATATTTCTTGCTTACCTTCTCTCCAGAAACGCAGTGTCATTTCCTAACAGCGAACCCATCTCATCAAAGACAATTGAAGACGCCGATGCGAAACTAGGGGAGTTTACATTTACGCAGTCGAAAGGGGAGGCGATTGAATGGCAGGTGCGAGCCAAGCAGGCACGCCTCTTTGAGCAAGAACAACGGGCGGTTCTGCGTGAGGTTGTCCTTACGTTGTATGGGGGAGCAGGAGATGAAGTAACCGTCCAAGGTGAAGAGGGTACCTTTAATACGGCAACCAAAGATTTTGTGCTGGCCAATCATGAAGCTCCCATCGTCGTGCAAACAAGGAGCGGGTACACCATTTATACCAATCGACTGGAATGGGTAGAGGCGGTGCGAGAGATTCGGACAACCGCTCCAGTTCGGATCGTGGGTCATGGGCTGGAGATTCGAGGGCAAGGGCTGATGGGGCGACTATCATCGGAAGAGTTTGAGATACTCCAAGATGTCCATGTGGATCTGGTGTCTGCTTCTTAGTGTTCTATTGCCGGGACCTGCGACAGCCTCTCCCGCATCTGAGTCTGGGAGTCTGAAGCGGGGCATAGAGGCACCTGGCGTTCCGACGACTATCACTTCCAACCGGATGACGGTACGGAATCAGGATAGCCAGGCAGTGTTTGAAGGAATGGTGGTGCTCACGCGAGGTTCCTTGGTTGTGCATTCTGACCGGATGGTGGTGTCGTTCCACCCAAAGAGCTCTGAGGGGGCGGCAACGGTGCGGAAGAGGCCTGAGCAGGGTGAATCCGCTCAGCCTTCATCTATGTCTCAAGCAGGCCAACCAGGACCAACGATGTCGAGTCGTTCGGTGAATCGCGTTGAAGCGATTGGAGAGATGCATCCCGTCAGAATCAAATATGAAAATGGCAATGCCACTTGCCAAAAGGCCGTGTATTTCGCGGCTGGTGAGAAAGTTGTGTTGACGGGTGATCCTGTGGCTTGGGAGAAGGGAGCACGGGTCAGCGGAAAGCAGATCACCATTTATTTAACAGAAGAACGTAGTGTGGTCGAAGGGGGGTCTCATATCCACCTTGAAGGCGAAGGGCAGACGGGCCAATGACTTCACGTATTGAGGAAGAACCGAGAATGCTGGCGGGGCGTGCACCGCGACCGGGTGATGTCTCCCTGCGGGCGACCGGGTTGGTGAAAAGTTTTCGTGGCCGAAAGGTCGTCAAAGGTGTGGCCATCGAAGTCTTTGCCGGTGAAGTCGTGGGCCTTCTTGGTCCGAATGGAGCTGGGAAGACGACGATCTTCGACATGATGGTCGGATTATGTCAGCCGGATGAAGGCGAGATCACCTTCAAAGGTGAGTCCGTGACGAATCTTCCGATGTACAAGCGAGCGCGCAAGGGGATGGGATATTTGCCGCAGGAGTCGTCCGTATTTCGTCGCCTCTCGGTGGAAGATAATGTGCTGGCCATTCTAGAAATGCTGGGATATGCTCGTCATGATCGGACTGAGCGGGTTGATGCGCTGCTGAAAGAATTGGATCTTGGACACATCCGAAAAAGCATGGCCTATGCTCTTTCGGGAGGTGAGCGGAGGCGACTGGAGATTACGCGTGCGTTGGCGGCCACGCCATCCTTTATGTTGTTGGATGAACCGTTTGCTGGCATCGACCCGATCGCGGTGGCGGATATTCAACAGATCATCACGCGGCTCAAGGGAAAAGGGATTGGGATATTGATTACTGATCATAATGTCCAGGAAACGCTCTCCATTGTTGATCGAGCCTATATCATCAATGAAGGACTCATTTTAGAATCAGGACCTCCTGCCGTGATTGTGCAGAGCGAAACGGCCAGAGCGGTGTATCTCGGAGAACAGTTTAGAATGTAGGAAAGTAAACGGTCGCCCATGAAACTGCGTCTAGATCTGAAGCTCAGCCAAAAATTAATCATGACGCCGCAGCTGCAGCAGGCGATTAAGCTATTGCAGCTGTCGCGCCTTGAGTTGCAACAAAGCTTGACCCAGCATCTCCTGGAGAACCCGCTGCTTGATGAGGTCCAATCCGACGTGGAAGAGGCTGAGGCATCGGCCAGTGAGGGGAAAGCCGAAGAAGTCGATGCAGGGGCCGGACCAGAACAGAGCGTTCAAGATGAATCACGGGAAGAGCGAGGATCGCCGGAAGAGTTTTCCGCATCAGGTTGGGAAGAGTACTTTGGCAGAGATCGACGGGGTGGGGATTCCGAACATGCTTCTTCCCAGGACGACCTGCCCTCCTACGAGCAGACTGTGGCCAAGCCCACTTCTCTGGAGGAACATCTGCTCTGGCAGTTATCGCTGTCGACACTCACCGACCGAGAGAAAACGGTCGGCCGTCTGATTATTGGAAATCTGGATGACGACGGGTATCTGCGCATTTCTTTGGCTGAGGTGATTGCTGGAACAGACTTTGCCGAGTCGGAGGTGGAGTCTGTCCTAAAGGACATTCAAACCTTCGACCCTACAGGGGTTGCTGCCAGAGATCTTCCAGAGTGTCTTCTCTTGCAATTGCGACATTTGGGTCGTAACCCCTTCGGATCACTTGGCGCACCTCCCGGGGCGCTCAAGACCTCAGTGATTGAAGGCATTGTGCTTCATCACTTGAAGGATTTGGAAAAAAGGCAATATGCCAAAATCGCCAGGGCGCTGAACGTCACGGTCGAGGATGTCTTTCATGCCACCAAGATAATTGGAGAGCTTGAGCCAAAACCTGGGCGACCATTCATCAATACGCAGAACTACGTCATCGTGCCGGATGTGTTTGTCGTCAAGAATGAAGGGGAGTGGGTTGTGCTGTTAAATGATGACGGACTGCCACGCATGAGAATCAGCCCGTATTACAAGCAGCTCATTTCGTCTGGACAGAGCGGTACGCCTGAGACGAAGGCGTACATGGACGAAAAAATGAGGGCCGCTCAATGGGTGATTCGAAGCATCGAACAACGCAATAGAACCATTGTTAAGGTCGTCTCAAGCATCGTCAAGTTTCAAGAGGAGTTTTTTGAGCATGGAGTGCAGTACCTCAAGCCGTTAGTCTTGAAACAGGTGGCTGAAGATATCGGGATGCATGAGTCTACGATCAGTCGAGTGACCGCCAATAAATACATGTACTGTCCACAAGGTATGTTGGAGCTGAAGTTTTTCTTCAATGCCGGACTCCAGCGGGCGGACGAACCCTCTGGTATGCATTCTTCGGTGTCGGTTCGAGATATGATCAAGACCATGGTGGCTGAGGAGGATGCCAAGCGGCCATTGAAAGATGAGGAAATTGCGGCCAGGCTCTTTGGGCAAGGTGTGCGCATTGCGAGGAGGACGGTTGCCAAATATCGGGCGGAGTTGAATATCGCCTCAGCAAGCCAGCGGAAACAGTTTTTTTGATAAGAGGGGCATGGCATCAGGCTGGAATAAAAATTGGAGGTAGGCATGACATTAAAAATCACAGGCCGCCACATGGACGTGACGCCAGCGCTGAGAAGTTATGTGGAAACTCGATTTGCTCGGCTCGATCGCTATGAGTTAAAGGTCGGGTCATTACAGGTCATATTGGGAGTTGAAAAGCTTCAGCACAAGGCGGAAGTAACCGGTGTTGTAAACGGTAAGCAAGTGCAGGCGAAGATCGCAACGACAGAGATGTACGCCACGATTGATGCCCTCGTGGATCGTGTGGACGCTCAGTTTCGTAAATTGAAGGAACGTCTCGTGAATCATAAGCCTGAAAAACCAAAGCGGCGAACCGTTGTTAGTTGAGGTGGGCTCCATGTGAGGGGTTCGGTAGGGAGATCGGATTCTGTCACATATCGGATCGACAGGTTGGTTCAATCGATTTGTAGAGACGGACTAGTTGGGCGCGGCCTTTCTACAAACACTACGATCTGAGCTGTCGTCGTTCGTGGATTGCGATCCGATAATCAGGGGACCCATCAAGACGAGCGGAGCCTCATGGCGCGACTCAATCTAGTCATCATCAGTGGGCTGTCGGGATCCGGGAAGTCCTATGCATTGAAAGCGTTCGAGGATGCCGGGTATTTCTGCATTGATAACCTTCCTCCTGCCCTCCTCCCGACCTTTGTCGATCTGTGTCACCAGCAACATAGTGAGATTGCGAACGTTGCTCTTGGTGTGGATGTGCGAGAGCGAGGGTTTTTTGCAGATTTTGTGGGAATCCTTGAGCGAGTCAAAGCTCTTGGTCATGCGGTGAAAGTGCTCTTCCTTGAGGCCAGGGAGGAGGTGCTCATCAGGCGCTTTTCTGAATCTCGGCGGCCTCATCCCCTCTTGCCAGATCGACCCGTTGGGGAGGGGATTCGATTTGAGAAGGAGCGCATCGATGAGTTGCGGCGACAGGCGGATCGGATCATCGACACATCGGATCTCACAGTGCATGAGCTCGGCGACCTGCTTGGAAAGGAGTTTCTTCAGGACTCCTCAGATCGGCGCCTGACTATCTCACTTCTGACATTCGGGTATAAATTCGGGGTCCCGCACGATATTGACCTGTTGTTCGATGTGCGCTTTCTGAAAAACCCCTTCTTTGTGCCAGATCTCAAGCCACTGTCTGGTAAAGATGAGCCGGTTCGTAAATTCGTGCTGGCGGACTCCGAAGCGCGCGCATTGATTGATCATATCGAAGGACTTCTCAAGTTTCTCCTACCACTGTACCAGCGTGAGCGGCGTAGCTATCTCACCATCGCGATCGGATGTACCGGTGGGCGGCACCGCTCGGTGGTGATTGCCGGACATCTCTGTGAGCGACTAGCTGCGCTGGGCCTCCAAGTGGGTCTCAAGCATAGAGATCTCGATAAATCCTAGATTCTTTGCAGGCTTATACCGGTCCGCCTCCTGCCTCGTACGTGACTTCCAGCTGTTTTCTTGACAGGGCGAGCATATTGACTATACTTGCCCTTGTGAGTAGTAAGGGAAGTTGTATGGGTGTAAATACGGAAGTGAAAAGGCATACTGATAATAAGGAAGATCAAGGAATCAAGGCCATTCAGGTGTGCAAGCTGTTCGACATTTCTAAAGCCACGCTTTTCCGGTGGGAACGAGAAGGGGTTATTGCACGACCGACACGCGACTGGAGAAATTGGCGGCTCTATACACGAAAGAATGTGGATGAAATCGAGAAAGTCATTTGTGCGAGGAAACGTGTCGTGTAGAGTTCAGGTGACGCATGTTGAGTTCACTCAAAAAGCTCGTTGAAACAGACATTATCTCGATGCTGACTCCCCGTCGGCAGCTGGTCGGGCTGGATATTGGGTCAAGCGCGATCAAGATCGCGCAACTTAAGGAAAGTAAGGGACGATATTTTCTTCAGAAGTTCGGCGTGAAGCCACTTGAGCCGGAAGTGATCGTTGATGGAACGGTGATGGATGAGGGACGTGTCGTCTCGGCTATTCAGGAATTATTCGAAGAAACGAACGTCAAGAACAAGTACGTGGCCATTTCTATTTCAGGTCATGCTGTCATCGTGAAAAAAATCACCCTCCCGCCAATGCCCGATGAAGAGCTTGAGGGGCAAGTAAAATTGGCTGCGGAGCAGTATATCCCCTTCGATATCAACGAGGTCAATATCGATTTTCATGTCTTGCCTCCGGACCCATCCAGCGATGGCCAGGGAGACATGGCGGTCATCCTTGTCGCGGCAAAAAAGGACAAAATCATTGAGTTGACCGAGCTTGTGAAGACCGCCGGGCTTATCCCGATGGTCATGGATGTCGATGCGTTTGCGATCGAGAATATGCATGGAATCAACTATCCCCTGGCCCAGGAAGAAACGACCGCCTTGGTCAATCTTGGCGCCAGTGTGATGAATGTGAATATTGTACGAGCGGGGTTTTCTTTATTTACTCGAGATATTCCGCTGGGTGGGAATCGATATACCGAAGCGATTCAGCGCGAGATGGGGCTATCGTTCGAAGAGGCGGAGGAAAGCAAGAAAAAAGATGGCGGGGGCGAATCCACTGGGATGTCGGTCGGTAATGTCCTGGATAGTGTGAATGCGGAAGTGGCGTCCGAGATAGCCAGAACCGTGGATTACTTCAAAACTTCTGGCGCCAATGCCGATCTGAATCGTGTGCTGGTCTGTGGTGGTGTCGCAAAAGCAAAAGGACTGATCCAGCAGCTGAGCGATCGGATGCAAGTGCCTGTAGAAATGGCTGATCCCTTCGCGGAGATTGATACTACGGGGTGTGAAATAGATCCCGATCTCCTTGCGGAGATTGCGCCATCCGCAGCCGTTAGTGTTGGGTTGGCGTTACGCGCGGTGGGTGATCGATGATACGGATTAACCTTCTTCCAGGCGGACCGAAAGGGCGACAAGCAAAGCCCCAGTATGATGTTCGAGCCCAAGCGCTTCTTGGCGTAGGGATAGTGGTGGTGACGTTGGCCGGTTGTTGGTGGTATTCCGCCGCGTTGGACGGTGAGCTGGAGGCGAAACAAGAGGAGAAGCAGACAAAGGAGAAACAGGTTGCCCAGCTGAAAGAACAGGTCAAGCAAGTTCAGGACTTTGAACAGAAGAAGAAGCTTCTTGAGGACAAGAATCGGATCATTGATCAACTTGAACAGTCAAGAATGGGACCCGTGAAGGTGCTCGACCATGTCAGCCAAAGCCTCGAGCCGCTCAAGGTATGGTTGACCAAGTTGGGTGTCGCGTCAGAAACGGTCGAATTGGAGGGGAAGGCCTTAACCAACGACGACGTCGTCGAATTTGTGAACAACTTGCGCCGAACGGATTATTTTACCAGCATCAACCTGCAGGAAAGTAAGGCCGCGGTGGAGAATAAGATCAACCTCTATCAATTTCGGTTGGCGTTTCGCTTAAAGGGGTAAGTATGGCGTTACCTCAACTTAACCTTGACGCACTCCGCAGTGTTCCTGCCTCTCAAAAGGTGGCCCTCTTGCTCCTCGTGGTCGGCGGCATGATTGCCGGGTTCTATTTCTACATCGCGGAACCCAAGTCGGAAAGTATCGCGGCCCTCGAGGCGGAGAATACGAAACTGGAGAGCGAGATCCAAACCTTGACGATCAAGGTGAAACATCTCGATGAGTTAGTCGCGGCAAGCAAGCAGTTGGAGATTGAATTAGCCAAGAAGAAAGAACGCCTTCCCCCTGAAGAAGAAGCCATTATGTTGCTTAAGCAGGTTTCTGATCTCGGGGTGCGACTTGGACTAGACATCAAGTTATGGCGTCCTGGGGCGCAAGTTGAAGATCCGTCGAAGTTATTTGTCAAAATGCCCGTCAGTGTGGAAGTGTCGGGGGTGTATCACACCGCTGGGTTGTTCTTTGATCGCATTAATCGACTGCCCAGGATTATCACGGTGTCGGGGCTCAAGATGGGGTCTCCAAAAATGGAGCAGGGACGAATTGTTTCTCAAACAACATTCGACCTCATTGCCTACGCCGCTCCACAGGAGAAACCAGGTCCAGGAACAGCAAAATCGGTACAGGTTTCAAAGGTGGCGCACGCTGGCAAATAGAGGATGCTGAACTGATGTATTGCTTAGGGGTTGAGCGAGGTCAGAGGAGAGCGTGGCGATATGCACAGTTGACCGCCTGTGCTGTCTGTTGGTGGGGTGTACTGCTGGGGAGTGACTCTACCCAAGCCGAACCCTCTCCCATTCCCGGGCAAATAGCGCCGATGAGACATGACTCTATCAAGGTGCCCTCCGTCTCTGAGGTTCCGCCTCCAGCCGTTCCCGCGATGGAAACGGCAGTACCGACTGGAGTCGTTCAGGTCCCATCCGAATTGCCGCTAGCCGAGGGAATGGCTGGGGCGGGGTACGATCCTTCTGGTCGCCGTGATCCGTTTGCTCCCGTGATCCAGGAGCTTCAAGTCGGGAAAACGGATAGCACGCTGCCGCCGTTACAACGGGTGACGCTGACAGAACTGAATCTGATCGCGATTGTTTGGGGGGCCTACGGATACACAGCAATGGTCCAGACCCCTGAAGGATATGGGTATACCGTTCGGCGGGGTACGCGGATCGGTCAGAACAATGGGGTGGTCAGCGCGGTGACCGAACGCGGCATCATCGTCCAGGAGCGATTTACGGATGTGTATGGCAAGAAGCAGGAACGGGAGCATGTGAAGCTCCTACATCCCAAAGAGGGCTCAGAATGAAACCATTATGCTCTGGCATCAATAGCATCCTGACAGCGAACTATTTTCTCGCACCCTGTGGGCTGGCGTTTGCTGGCTGGATTGCGGCCGGGGAGATGCCTGTTCTTGCAGAGGAGATTCACGGGGCTAATCCAAATGATATGACGCTGGCTGACCGTCCTTCGCTGCGGTATCTGGCACAGAAACTGACCTCGATTGAGGTTCGCCCCGAGTCGGATCTGGTTACAGTTGTCATTGCTGGGGATGGTCAATTGTTTCCGGAGACCAACTTTCTGGACGAGTCCAGGCTTATTATTGATATCCCAGCCGTGTCCTCCACCCTTCGACGATCCGTGGTGCAGGCCGACCATTACTTGCTCAAGAAAATCAGGGTGGGACATCATGCCGACAAGGTGCGATTGGTATTCGATGTGCCGGAACGTCCTATCTATTCGCTGACTCGTGATGAGAACAAGGTGGTTATTACTCTGAAGCCGAGCGAGCGGCGAGCCCCTGCCATGGTTGCAGGACAGGTTGAGAAGAAGGGACCGTCGGCCGTTGTTCTGAAAAGCCGCAAGGGTCCGTACGAGCCAGCGGATCGCTTAGTGAAGCGGACCGCGCGTCTCGTAAGTCCTATGCAGACTCCATTTAAGATACAACGGGTGCAGATGGGGGGAGAGGCCGTGTCCTCTGAAAAGGACGAGCGGACCGATGATCTTGTGGTCGGGCAGCCACGGTATGTGGGGCGTCGCATTTCCCTCGATTTTCAACAAGCGGATATCACCAATATCCTCCGATTGATTGCAGAGGTTAGCGGCTTCAATATCGTGGTAGGGGAAGGGGTCAAGTCGAAGGTCACCATGAAGTTGGTGAGTGTACCCTGGGACCAAGCGCTGGAAATGCTCTTAAAGATGAATGGACTCGGCATGATTCGGCAAGGGAGTATCGTGTGGGTCGATTCGTTGGCGAGCATTTCACGGCAACAAGATGAAGAGGCACGAGCGAAGGACTCGAAGACCAAGGCAGAGGAATTAGTTGATCGGGTCTTCTATATCAGAAACCTTCAAGCCCAAGAGTTGATGACCTCCCTGCGTCAGAACTTGAGTCCGCGTGGTCTCATGCAGTTTAATGCCGGAAGCAACGCGTTGATTGTGCGAGATACGGAAACTAAGCTTGGCATCATCCGACAGCTTGTCGAAGGGCTTGATCTGGAAGTTCCGCAAGTGCAGATTGAAGCGCGTATCGTTCAGGCTGATACGGTCTATGCTCGTGGGCTGGGGATTCAGTGGGGATTTCAGGCCGGGAATCGCACACCCACGGATTTTTTCGCCCTCTCAAATCTTAATGGTCCATTTGGACAAGTTGCCGGAACGGGGAGCAGCACGATCGATCGAAGCTTCTTGGTCAACTTGCCGGCTCAAGTGGGAGGATTGCCGGCTGTTCCGTCGGTTGGGTGGACCTTCGGAAAGCTTGGGGGAGACTTTGCGTTGGACATGCGGCTCTCGGCCGGGGAATTGTTGGGATTAAGCAAGGTGATCGCGGCTCCCAAAATCACCACGTTGGATAAGCGGGAAGCCAAGATTTCCCAGGGCGAATCAATTCCCTTCCAGACGACGTCATTACAGGGGACTCAGACAACGTTTGTCGATGCGAACTTGGAGCTGAATGTCACCCCTCAAATCACTTCACGAGATCCGAAGGAAGAATCGAAGCGAATTCTCATGCGCGTACGAGCGACTCGCAATGCCGTCGGCGCGAGGAGTAACCCGGCCGGTCCAAGCATCGACCGACGAGAAGCGACGACGCAGGTAATTGTCAGGGATGGGGAGACCATGGTGATCGGTGGTGTCTTCGTCGATACGCAGGGGAACAATGTGCAGGGGGTTCCGTATCTCTCCCGTATGCCGGTGTTGGGCTGGTTATTTAAGAATAAGTCTGAGACGGTGTCCAAACAAGAGTTGCTCATCTTTTTGACGCCGAGCATTATCAAGACCTAATTCTGATCCCATATCCGTGACCTGGAAAGGCCTGTTGATGCATTCTCGCATCAGCAGGCCTTTGCTTTTTGAGCCAGGGGATCGTGGCATCCCATCCACGTGCGGGCATCCGGCCGAGGGTGTCTGTCTTTTTAGTTCACCGGTGCTGTGTTACCATGCCGACGAACGTTGTGTGGCGAGAGTCTTGACGACCTTTTTCAGTATTGAGGCCAGCGGGGTTACCATATGAATTCTGTGCCAACGGTTACGGTTTCTCTGGCTGATCGGAGTTACGAGATCGCCATCCGAGCTGGGCTCTTGGAGAAACTCGGAAGAGAAATGAAGCGCTATGGATTGAAGGGAAAGGTCGGGGTTGTCACGGATCGACATGTTGCGCCGCACTATCTGAAGAAGATCATCGAGACGGCCAAGCAATCCGGGCTTGAGCCAGTTCCGATCATTCTTGCCCCTGGGGAACGGGCCAAGTCGTTACACACGGTGGAACACATTCTGGATGTATTGGCCCGGCACCGATTTGAACGGTCGTCACATCTTTTGGCCTTGGGTGGTGGGGTGGTCGGGGATCTGACCGGGTTTGCGGCCTCGATCTACCAACGTGGGATTCCCTATATCCAAGTGCCGACGACGCTTGTGGCACAAGTCGATTCCAGCGTCGGAGGAAAGACCGGAGTCGATCATCGGCTAGGGAAGAACCTGATCGGGACGTTCTATCAGCCGCGAGCCGTATGGATTGATCCGTTGACCCTGCATACGTTGCCGACACGCGAGTGGGTTGCTGGGTTGGCCGAGGTGATTAAGTACGGGATCATTGCCGATGAGTCGTTTTTTACGTATTTGGAACGGAAAATGCCCGCTTTGCAAAAGCAGATTCCCCAGGTCGTAGCCAGCGTGGTAAAGCGGTCCTGCGAGATCAAAGCCGAGGTCGTTGCGGCGGATGAGCGGGAGTCCGATCGGAGAAGAATTCTCAACTACGGCCATACCATCGGACATGCGCTTGAGGCGTTGGGGGGATACCAATCGCTGGTGCATGGGGAAGCCGTCGGCATTGGGTTGGTGCAGGAGGCTGATCTGGCCTGTTTCCAGGGTTTCTGTACCGACAAGGTTGTCGCCGCTATCCGGCGTATGGTCACTGAGGCAGGGCTCAGCGATCGTTTGCCACGCGCGACCCCGACGAAAATGTGGAAGGCCATGCTTCACGATAAAAAGGTGTCGTCGGGGCAAGTGATTGGGGTGTGGCCGACACGCATCGGAGAGGTGCGTATGGCTCCGCTGGGGAAAGACGTATTTGATCGGTGGTACGCCGAGTCGCGAGCGGCCTCCGTCAACGCATCTGTTGTATCGTGATGGCCTGATCCAGAGACCCCTGACCGCTGGGGGGATCTCTCCCTGTACCCATCAGCAACATTCCCTCTCACCATTGTGGGTTGACGTGGAGTGTGATGAAGACCTTACGAATCGCGATGGCGCAAATGAATCCGACGGTCGGGGATGTGGACGGGAACGTTCGTCGGATCCTGAATTGGCTCCGCGAGGCAAAAAGAGCGAAGGTTGATCTGGTGGCGTTTCCTGAGCTGGCGGTTACGGGATATCATCCTGAAGACCTTCTGTTGAAACCTTGGTTTGTGAAGGAGAATAGACGGGCGCTACAAGAGATCGTTTCGGCCTGTCGCGGGCTCGTGGCCATTGTGGGCTATGTCGGGCAGGAGGAGACACGCGACTCGAATTCGTCGAAGTCCGCCATCCGCCTCGCGGATCGCAGCGTGCTCTACAATGCAGCGGCATTGATTGCAGATCGCAAGCTCCTCGGGAGCTATCGCAAGCAGTCTCTGGTGAACCATGGGGTTTTCGATGAAAGCCGGTATTTTCAGCCAGGGCAACGACTTCCGTTGCTCCATGTCCATGGGGTGCTGATCGGAGTGACGCTCTGTGAAGATCTTGCGAGTTCGAAAGGACTCATTCGGAGGCAAGCCGCGGCTGGGGCTGAGGTCATCGTCAACATCAATGCCGCGCCTTTTCATCGCGGGATAAGCCGTTCGAGAGAGCAGTTGCTGGCGGCTCGTGCGCGAGAAAATGGGGTGATCGTCACCTATACGAACATGGTCGGCGGTCAGGATGAGTTGGTGTTCGATGGGAGCAGCGTGCTCCTCGACAGAGCCGGTGGGGTTCTGGCCCGCGGCGCTGCGTTTCGAGAAGAGTTGGTGGTGGCCGATGTGAACATGGAGGCCGGTTCGCCTGGACGTCTGGCTCGGAGGCGGACGGCTCAGACTGCTACGCGCATCGGGGCCGAGGTTGATCGTATTTCGGTGAGGATGTCGACAAGACAGAAGACGCGGCCCCCGCTGGAATCGACCGTGACCGAACCGCTGGAAGACATTGAAGAGATCTATCTGGCCTTGGTTGTGGCGGTCAAGGACTATGTGAGGAAGAATGGCTTCGCGCGGGTGGCGCTTGGGTTGAGCGGTGGGATTGATTCGGCATTGACGGCGGTGGTGGCGGTGGATGCGCTCGGAGCTGATCGAGTGCGGGGGGTCTTTCTGCCGTCTCCCTACACGTCACAGGAAAGTGAGGCGGATGTGGTGGAGCTCGTACGACGTCTAGGGATCGACGTGAGCGTGATCTCGATTACCCCGACGTTTGAATCCTACCGTCGCGCGCTCGCCTCGATGTTCGGCGACCGGCAGGTCGATGCCACAGAGGAAAACCTCCAGGCGCGTATTCGTGGGACGATGCTCATGGCTGTCTCGAACAAGTTTGGCGATCTGGTGCTGACGACTGGGAACAAGAGCGAGCTAAGTGTCGGGTACGCCACGCTCTATGGGGACATGGCCGGTGGATTTGCCGTCATCAAGGATGTGCCCAAGACGATGGTCTATGCGCTGGCAACGTTTCGGAATAGCCGTGGCTCCTCCCCCGTCATTCCCATGCGAACGATCGAGCGACCTCCGAGCGCCGAGTTGCGGCCGGATCAAAAAGATGAAGATTCGCTACCTCCCTATTCTATCCTCGATCCTATTCTTCAGGCGTATATCGAAGAAGATCGGTCTCCGAATGAGATCATCAAAGCCGGATTCGATCGGGCCACGGTGACTCGCGTGGTCCAGCTGGTTGATCGCAGTGAGTTCAAGCGCCATCAGGCGCCGATTGGTGTGAAAATTACGCCTCGCGCGCTCGGCAAGGATCGACGGATGCCCATTACCAACGGATACGAGAGGCCGTAGAGGTCCCTTTCTGTTTTGACAGCCCTGTGTACGAGCATCGCTCGTGTGGGGATGGATCGGTTGAGGAATCCTTCCCTGATGGGTGGGTGTGTCTACTTGAGACATGATGGCGCGATCATGCGAAGGTCTTTGAATCGAGGCGCTGAGAGTTCCGGTGACGGTGAGGCCTGCTGTGATTTCGACATTGAGCGACAGCAATGGATAGGCTATGATAACCGCCCCAAACTAGGGGCGGTATGAGACCGTGGTCGAGGGTGTGGTCTGTCAAGGGCCCAGGCGATTCAGGTCGCGACGGGGGTTCCTAATAAGATGATTCCTTCAGCGTCGTGATGGGGGATGAGGTAGCCGGGTGATGGAGGGGCTGACATGAAGCTGGTTGAGGCGATCGTCAAGCCGTTCAAGTTGGAAGAGATCAAGGATGCGCTGTTGGAGATCGGGATTCAGGGCATGACCGTGTCGGAAGTCAAAGGGTTTGGGCGTCAGAAGGGCCACAAGGAAACCTATCGCGGACAAGAATACACGATTGAGTTTGTCCCAAAGGTGAAGATCGAGGTCGCGGTCAAGGATGGCCAAGTTCCTCAAGTCATTGAGGCGATCATGACGACGGCCAGAACCGGCAGCATCGGGGACGGCAAGATTTTCGTGCGAGACCTGAGTGACGTGGTACGGATTCGGACTGGGGAAACAGGAGAAATGGCCCTGTAGAGGGGAACGAGATCCGAACGGTGAATAGTCATCGGTGGAGGGTCTCCAAAGGAGGACGGCAATGAACGTGCGTGAGGTCTTGGAGTTCGCGAAGAAGCACAGAGTGCAGATGGTCGATCTAAAATTCGTCGATCTGCCGGGTGTCTGGCAGCACATGACCATCCCTGTGAGCGAACTGACGGAAACCTTGTTCAAGGATGGATCCGGCCTTGACGGATCGTCGATTCGTGGGTGGAAGGCGATCAATAATAGCGATTTGCTCGTGGTCCCCGATCCGGCAACGGCCTTCTTGGATCCCTTTACGGCGGTGCCCACGCTCAGCTTGACAGGCAATGTGGTCGATCCGATTTCTCGTGAGAATTATGAACGAGATCCCCGGTTTATCGCCCAAAAGGCAGAGCGCTATCTCCAAAGCACCAAGATCGGCGACAATTCATTCTGGGGACCGGAAGCAGAGTTCTTTATTTTCGATCACGCGCGCTACGATCAGACCAGCCACAGCGGCTTCTATTATCTGGATTCGGAAGAAGGCGCATGGAACATGGGACAAGAGGGGATCAACCTCGGAGGAAAGATTCGCCATAAGCAAGGCTATTTCCCTGTCCCTCCGACCGATACCCAGCAAGATATCCGGAGTGAGATGGTCCTTGAAATGGAAAAGGTCGGCATCGAGGTGGAAAAGCACCACCATGAGACCGCCTCCGCCGGCCAAGCCGAGATCGATATTCGCTTTGATACGCTCCTGCGCACGGCAGATAAGATGATGACGTACAAATACATCGTCAAGAACGTGGCGCGTCGTCACGGCAAGACGGTGACCTTTATGCCCAAACCGCTCTTCGGTGATGCGGGATCCGGGATGCACACGCACCAGAGCATTTGGAAGGAGGGGAAGCCGCTCTTTGCCGGGAAAGACTACGCGGGGATTTCACAGCTCTGCCTGTATTACATCGGTGGCATTCTCAAGCATGCGCCGGCCCTGGCCGCGTTTACCAATCCGACAACGAATTCCTACAAGCGTATTACGCCGGGATTTGAAGCGCCGGTGCTGTTGGCCTACTCCAGTCGGAATCGATCGGCCGGTGTCCGGATTCCGATGTATTCGCCGAGTCCCAAGGCGAAGCGGATCGAAGTGCGATTTCCGGACCCATCCTGCAACCCGTATTTGGCATTTTCGGCGATGCTCATGGCGGGGCTTGACGGGATCCAGAACAAGATCAATCCGGGCGAACCGGCGGAAAAGGATCTGTACGATCTCGATCCGAAGGAAGCGGCCAGTATCCCCACCATGCCTGGGAGTTTGGATGAGGCGATCAGCAGTTTGGAGAAAGACTATCAGTTTCTCCTCAAGGGTGAAGTGTTTACCGAAGACCTGATTGAGGCCTGGATCGGCTATAAGCGCAATAAGGAGATCGATCAGATGCGCTTGCGGCCGCATCCGTACGAGTTTTTCCTGTATTACGACGTCTAACAAGACACATCAAGTATCGGCAGAGGCGGGAGGCCCTGAAGGGTGACGTGTTAGGGCTTTCCGCAAGCCGCCTTCCACAGCGCATGATTGGCAGTGGGTGCGACAACCGGCTGCCAGTTGCCGTTTTCAATGTAGCCGGACCGCGACCGTCCTATTCCCATCTGGCGTGAAAACTCAATCACTTGGAGTGTTCGCACTCGTGAGTTCGTACAGTCGAATTCCTTGTGTGTTTTCAGCGACAAGAAGCGCGTGGTGTTGTTCCACTTCAGATCCGTGAGTTGCCACAGGGTCGCACGGGTGCCGACTCGCTGAATCTGTTCGGGATCGAAGTAGAGGGTCTCCAGCCCAGCTGGTTGGTACGGTTTCTCTATCGCGACCCATCCGGCGAAAACCGGGTTCGCCAAGACAATCAGTACAACAGTCAGAAAGCAGTATGAACGGGGACCTACCCGGTTTGGCATGAAACACCCTGTTGAGTGAATGGGAGACGAGATGGACATACGGGGTCCTGGGCGGAAAAATCAAGCGGGAACATGTGGAAGCGGGCAGTGAGAACATGATGGCCTCACGGATCGCTTGAGCGGAATTGGCTCATGAGGTATGCTCGCGATCACAACCGAGGAGGGACACGATGCCGAAACGAGTTCGCACGGGGTTGACGAGGGGCGACATTCTCGACCGGTATGTCGAGCGGTTCAAACAACAGCTGGTCAAATTCCAGCCCTTTCTTTCACGTAAGCGGGGGGCCGCGTCCCTTGAAGATTTCGACGAAGCAGCGGAAGAACTGATCAGTCAAGTGTTTGGAGCAGCCTCAGACGAAGCGGAATCCTACTTTTATGCAAAGACCGGGGAGTCGGCTCTCCTGCCGGAAGAAGCGCAGGAAAGCGGCACCCACAATATCGAACGCGAGAGCCTCCATCAGCGTCGGCAAGTGCTGGAGAGCTGTCTGGCGGATCTTGAATTGCGCCGCCGCCTGCAGACGACGCGGAAGGGCAAGAGTCTCGACCAGATGCTCGTGGAAGACTATATGTCGCATGATGTCCGAAGTATCCACAAGGACGCCATGATCAAACAAGCCGGGCAGCTGTTGCAGAAGTACAAGGTCGGGTCGCTGATCGTGGACGACGGGTCCCGGTATATCGGGATCGTGACGGAATCAGATCTGACGCGGAAGGCGGTGGCCAAAGGGCTGGACCCCAACAAGACCACGGTGGCGGCCTGCATGAGTCGATCTCTTATCACCATTGAAGAGGACGAGCCCTTGTCCGAAGCCATGGCTCTCATGAAGAAACAGGGGATTCGCCATCTTCCCGTGACCGCCGATGCCACCATGATCGGCGTCCTTTCCCTCTCCGATCTGCTCCGAGCGTTCGAAGATCAACGCTCTGCTTAGCCGACTGTTGACACCGTCCGCCAGCGGCGTGCTGGCGGGCTCAGAGACCCAACGTACGGCCTGGGTAAACACCTATTCATACAGGCGATGGGCGAGCGGGTGAACGCCGTTTACCCGTCGCCTCTTCGCTCGCTGTGGCCTTGCGAAGCAGCCTGCGGGGCATTCCGGTTCCGCCTGTGATCGCAACCGAAGCTCCAACTCCTGATCGTCATATAGTTTGTCCACACCTTGTTCGGGTGGGTCGGCGCAATGCCGGTGGAGTGGGCTGCGGTCTGTCCACCCAGATTCTCGCCGCCGGTTCATGTTCATGCGAGAGGCTGCCTCCGGGGTGTCCTTCAGTTGGGTACCTAATTGATCAGGCATCAGTGTAGTAAAAACCGCTCACCCTGTTGGAAACTCCCTACACAGCCATCCGATTCATCGTGGTAAGCCATTGAAATCATAAGGGGGGATCTGATGTCTAGTAAGGCTCCATTCTTGCTTAAGCATTCCTTACATAAGCATTCATTGCACGGCGGGTGTCCAAATTCTTAAGCAGAGGTGGCGGCATGGATCAACAACTGTCACCTTCGGAGTGCTACGAACGTGGTGTGGTGCTCAAGCAGGTGCGCATGTTTCATCCGGCGATTGAGGACTTTCAAATCGCTGCCGGCGACCCGCACTATGCAGGGAAAGCCTACATGCAGATGGCCATGTGTTTACGAGCCATCGGCCACGACGAAGAGGCGATCGTGGCATTTCGACAGGCCGTCACATTCCCTCTGGTTTCATCCGTCGAACGTTGCCATGTTCTTTACCAGCTAGGACAGACGCTGGAATCCCTTGGCCGTGATGCGGAGAGCCTGGAGGTCTATGGCAGCCTCTGCAAAAGGAATCCAGAATTCTTCGATGTGGCACAACGGATTCAGCGCTTGAGCGCAGACAAGTGTTGGCTCTCTTCATGGGTTTGCGATTGGTGGCGGGCATTGAGGAACGGAGTGCGTGCTCGCCGCCGAGCGGTGCTTCTGCATATGCCGGCCGTCCTGGACGGGTAGAGCCATGGTTCGGTTGGTCTGCGGATACGTGCACAGGCCCTGACGAATATGAAGTGAGAGGTTCGGGGTCCGCTGATGCCGTGCCGGCAATCCGCATCCCATCGTGCAGCCCAAGTACGAGACATAGTCTGCAGGATAAGGTTGCACCCTGACCGCACACCGGCCGGCGTGGTGATTGTCCATCGGGCGTACGCACTCACCCCGGTCGAGCTGATTCCCGGCATCGTCACCGAACGGGGTGTGGCTTCGCCGGTCACCCTCCTTGCGCAGGTTCAGGAGCCTTTCCTCACAGACCACCCGCCTCCATTCGGTTCGACACGAGTGGCCTGGCGTAGGACTATCGCATGGATTCCGCGAATGCGGGAGCCGGATTGTGACGACGATGCCCCCCGTGCCTCCGGTCGTGAACCGCCACCCTTCAGAACATGACAGAGTTGTCCGATAGAGAGAAGAGGTTCGCGGAGAGTCAATCATTCCTGATGATGGAGGGAGAAGATGATGTCTCGATATCTGGTGCGCTGCATCCAGGAGATCATGCTGGTGCTGATCAACCTGATCCTCCCACCTGTCCAGAAAGCCGCAACAGTAGTGGAGCGACCAAGGCCTCGAGCAAGACGGCGTTGAGCGGAAACGGTCGTGCAGGCCATGCTGTCTTGCCTCGCAGGCTGCGGAACAACTCGAATTGTGTGCTTCGACAGGTCTGTCCTGAGATTCTATGGTTCATGTCAAGCCTGTTGTGATCCGGTGTGGATTAAAGGTGGTGCAGTAATGATGAATGGACCACGCGGCGCGGGCGATTTTACGCGCGATGATCACGAGCGAGGCAGTCGT
>JAOUGT010000270.1 GCA_029865485.1 Nitrospira sp. | reverse complement strand
CAAAGTGGCCCTAACGGTTGCACGTCGAACCGGTGAGGTCGAGGTCGTCCTCATTGTCTAACTCAGCTGATATCCATAGTTCGACACCGCGTCACTCATATCTCAATGCTTCAATTGGGTTCAGCTTGGACGCCTTATTCGCTGGATAGAGCCCAAAGAACAGCCCGACGACAAGAGAAAATAGAAATGCAGCGAGCACAGCTTGGGAATTAATGATGGTCGGCCAGCCGATCAGGGTGGTGAGCAGCTGGGCGATCCCGATTCCTGTACCAACACCAAGCATTCCTCCGATCGCGGTCATGATGAGGGCTTCCATGAGGAATTGCAGTAGGATGTGTGCGCGCTTGGCGCCCACTGCCATCCGCAAGCCGATCTCCCTCGTCCGTTCCGTCACGGACACGAGTAGAATGTTCATGATGCCGATGCCGCCGACGATCAATGAAATCGAGGCGATGCTCATCAACATGACCATCATCGTCCTGCTTGTGCCGGCGATAGTTTTCGCAATGTCCTCCATGGTGCGGATCGTGAAGTCGTCTTCCTCGGTTTGATGCAACCGATGCTTTGTCCGTAACAGGTCCTTGATGTCCTCCACAGCGGCGGGGATGTCGTCACGGGTTGCGGTTGCCACCAGAATGATGCCGACGGTTCCCAGAAACTTCGTTCCAAAGACTTTTCGTTCGGCGGTCGAGAAGGGGAGTACCACAAAATCATCTTGATCCTGGCCCGTGATGGATTGGCCTTTGGGTGCCAGGACCCCGATGACCCGAAGTGAGACGTTTCTGATACGGATCTCGGCTCCTACTACTTCTTCCCCGACCTCAAACAGGTTTTGGACTACGGTTCTTCCCAAGACCACGACTTTGGCGGCCGAATCCAGGTCCGACTGCGTAAAGAAGTTTCCTTCGGCGATGGGCCAACTTCGAATATCGGGAAAGACTGGAGTGGTTCCAAAGACGACCGTACTCCAATTTTTATTCTCTCTAATCACTTGAAGGACCGATCGCGTGCCGTACATCACCGTCGTGACACCGACGACCTTCTTTTCGATGTCCTCTGCATCCTCAACGGTCAGGGTCGAAATGGAGCCAAGCCCCCCGCGGACCCCGCCGACCGTGGTTGCTCCCGGGACGATAATCAGCACATTAGTGCCCAGACTCGAGATCTCAGCCTGTACGGAGGCCGCGGCACCTTGGCCCAGACTGACCATGGCGACGACCGCGCCGATGCCAATGATGATGCCCAGCATGGTCAATCCGGCTCTCAACGGATTGCGTCTGAGTATCCGGAAGGCCGACAGAAGGGTGAGCCAGAAAAAAGTCATAATAATGTTGAAGAGCAGTCAGCGGTCAGCCGTATGATGGCAGCCTGAATGTTGTTTGCCGGTAGCTGACTCCTCTCCTCACCTCATCCCTCGGCCTGGTTCGAAACCAGGAGGCAGTTGTTTCTTGTACAGTTCTTCATCTGTTTCAATCCCCAGAATGACGGGATCTCCTTCGCGCAACGTATCCGACACGATTTCCGTAAAGAGAGAATCGGCGATGCCCGTTGAGACATCCACTTGGCGAGGTTGATGATTGGGATCCAACAGCCAGACGCGAGAGGCTTTCCTGTCGATCGCCACATTGGGCATTCTGAATCGCAGCGCGCCGTTCGGGACACGGAGGGGATTCTCTTTCCGAGCCGTCACGATCGTCACATTAGCCGTCATGCCTGGTTTCAACTTTAACTCAGGATTGCCCACGGTGATGACCACGTCATAGGTGACGACGTTCTGAATATTGATCGGTGCGTTGCGCACCTGCGTCACCACGCCTTCGAAGAATTGTTTGGGATAGGCATCCACTCGGAAGTTCGCTTCGGTTCCTTCTTTGACACCGCCGATGTCGGATTCACTGACGTTTGCATTGACTTGCATCTGAGTCAGATCTTGGGCGATCACGAACAGGATCGGTGTTTGGAAGGCCGCAGCTAAGGTTTGGCCGACATCTACGTTTCTGGATACCACGATGCCGCCCACCGGCGAGTAGATCGTGGTATAGCCGAGATCTAATTCCGCTGAAGCGAGCGCCGCCTGAGCCTGATCCAGTTGTGCCTGCAGAACCTCCACGTTGGCTGCCGCGTCCCGGTAGTTCGTCTCGGCGAGGTCCATGTCTGCCTGTGAGACGAACGCCTGCGGTCGCAGCGCCGCCATGCGATCGAACTCCCGCTTGCGCTGTGTCGCCAATACCTTGGCCCTTGCGAGATTTCCCCTGGCGCTTTTGACGGCAGCACGTGCTTGGCTCAAACGGGCCTTGAACGGCTTTTGGTCGATCTGTGCCAAGACCTGTCCCTTCATGACCTTGGAGTTGAAATCAGCAAAGAGTTGCGCAACTTTCCCGGAGACCTGGCTACCGACCTGCACGGAGACGACCGGATTGATCGTGCCGGTCGCAGTCACGATCGCCGTGATTGGCCCACGATCGACCAGGGCTGTCTTGTAGTGAATAGGAGGGGCGCCGGAGGTCCACCAGTACCACATGCCTCCTCCGCCAACGGCTATGATTACCACGATGCTGGTCAGCCAGGTCAGACGAGATCGCTTCGATCGCACAGGGAGCGGGATGACTGTGGTCGAGGATCTTTGCTCAGGCAATGACTCAGACTGTTGATATGCCGATGCGGCCCCGGTCTGGCGCGGAACAACTTCAGTCACGGGAACAGAGGATGTGGGTTCTTTGGGATCAGTGGTCATGTTGCACTCGTTGCCTGGGTGATGCCGCTATCGCCATGAATGCTGCGATGGTACCGGTTTACGATGAATTTCCGTCCCTCCTCCGCCAGCAGGAGTGTCAATGCCCCGAGCACGAGTGGTCCAAAGAGCCAGAGAGGCAAGGGACTGGTTCCGAAGATCGCGTTGCCCCATGGGCTATAGACAATGACGATCAGGACCACGAGTTCGATCGCGATTCCCCAGAGGAGCAATGGATTGCTAAACCAGCCGAGTCGAGCGAGCGACACTCGGTCTGAGCGGCAGGCGAACACGTTTGCCACCTGGGCGACGACGATAGCAGCCAAGGTGGCGGCGGTGGCCTGTTTGTAGAGCGGATCGGACCAGTCGAGCGGCATGCCCCAGGTCCATCCCTGTGTCAGGAGCAATAAAAAGAATGAACCCATCGCGATCCCGGCTTCGATCAGGCCCAAAAAGACGTAGGCGCGTAGGAGGAGCGGAAGGTTCATCAACCGTTCCGTGCGCGGGCGCGGCGGTTGTGCCATCATGTCGGCGTCTGGCTTTTCGGCACCCAGCGCCAAGGCTGGAACCATGTCGGTCCCTAGATCCACTGCGAGGATTTGCGGGACCGTGAGGGCGAGTGGAATCCCGAACAAGCCGAACGCAAGATACGGGACGACTTCAGGCACGTTGCTCGCCAGCACGTACGTGGAAAATTTGCGGATGTTCGCGTAGACGGCACGACCTTCTTCAATGGCGTTGACGATGGTTGCAAAATTGTCGTCGAGCAAGATCATGTCCGCCGTTTCTTTCGCTACGTCGCTTCCGGCGATGCCCATCGCAATACCGATATCGGCTTTCTTGATGGCCGGGGCGTCGTTGACACCGTCACCGGTCACTGCGACCACGTCGCCCATTGCTTTCAGTGTAGAGACGATCCGCATCTTGTGTC
>JAOUGT010000078.1 GCA_029865485.1 Nitrospira sp. | reverse complement strand
TGAGTAGAAAATGACGACGTGATATCGGCTGAGAGGTTCCCTTTGAACTCAACGCACGGAGGGCTCCAAGTGCATCCTCAGCCGAATAGTGCCGGCGTTCAGCCAGCAATGCGGCTGTCATCACGCGGACCAATGAACGGAACGATGCGGTTCGAGCCATTGGAACATCTCCAGGTTGGACAACGATGAGTAGCGCTATCTTACCGAAATGATACGAGGTGCGAAAGCTGGTGAGCGAGAAGATGGTGACCGGAGGGCGATGCTACCCGTCATTCGAATCTGCCACTGGCTACAGCTGGAACTGAAAGAACAGGACGAACTGTACGATTGTTGGACAGGCATAGGGCGAAGGTTGGTCCTCAGGAAGAACCTGGGATGACTTTGTTTCTGCTTAAGTGTTAGATTCGATTTCAGCAACGTCACATGTGGCCCAGGCACTATTCTACAAGGAGGACATGACGATGGGACTGTTTGGCACGATTATGGAGAAACTCGGATTTGGTTCTACGGCCCATGCGGCAACCCCGCCGCCAGCCGCAGCATCAACCGCTCCGTCAGCTCCCGCTGCGGCACCGGCTGTTCCCAAACCCGCTGCCATATCCGCAGTCGATGTGGTGGGAAAGCTCGAAGGGCTCGCGGCGAAGAATCCGCAGAAGCTGAATTGGAAAACCTCAATTGTCGATTTGATGAAACTCTTGAATTTGGACAGCAGTCTGACGGCACGCAAAGAACTGGCGACCGAACTCGGATGCCCCGCGGACAAGATGGGTGATTCCGCTCAGATGAACATGTGGCTTCACAAAGCGGTGTTGCAGAAACTCGCAGCAAATGGCGGGAATATTCCCACGGAGCTCTTGCACTGACAGGAGGCGGAGCGAGGGGGATCAGCCCTCTCGCTCGCTCTCGATCAACACCGGGCGGGAGAGGCTCAGCCTTTGCGGTGCTTCCGTCAGGACCAAGGGCGTCTGCTGGAGCTCATCGACTACCGGATGGGAGCCCATGTCGATGGACCCTTTAAAAAAGGCGCCCTCCTCCATCGAGAATGACGGAGCAGAGATGTCACCAAGGACGACCGCAGGTTTGAGCAGTTGGATCTTGCTGGTGGCGGTCACGTTCCCATGGATCTTTCCTCTGGTCACGATGGTTTCGGCGACGATCGTTCCTCGGATCGTGGCGTTCTCACCGATTACCAACATCCCTTTTGCATGGATCTCACCCTCAATCGAGCTGTCGAGCTGAACCGTGCTGTGAAAGTGGACGATACCCTTGAATGTGACGTCCTTCCCCAGCACAGTGAAATGCCCATTGTCGGAATCGCCCTCTTTTTTTTTGTCCCACATGATGATCCTCTTTCAGAGTGGTTTCAAAAAATAGGTCGTAACCATACAGGAGTCGAAAGCCAGAATCAAAAAATGATTGTAGAGGTATAGCTGGGTGAGGCGCAATACGCTATTTCTTGTCGGATGGCGTGTGGTGAGATCGTGTCTTGTCCGAACTATTTCCTCCGACGGATGTGACCGCCTTGCCGATCGCCGGCCCAATCTTGGGAATTTCTTTTTCGATATTCTGTGCAGCGCTCCGTAGTCCCCTGGTGAGATCGTCGACGGTGAGACCTTTCCGTTGGTCACCCTGTTGTGAGTCGGCTGCGTCGGCCAAGGTTCCGGTTAAGAAGCCCAGGCAGAGCCACAGAAGCCATCCGGTGATCCATCGGTGCTGCATTGCTCAATTCTATCAGATGGAGGCAGGGCAGCCAAGCTCCACGTCGATGGCGTATTCTTTTGGGATCGCGTATGATCGCGCGGGACGGTCACGGGCGTATATCTGAGGAGCACTCTACGATGGATGTCGAGGTCGCAGCTCGCCGCTTGGTGGCCATCGGCGCTCTCAGCGCCGGATTGGGCGTTGCAGCCGGCGCCTTTGGGGCGCATGCATTAAAAGACATGTTGGATCAACATCTGCTGGACGTCTATGAGAAGGCAACCCGCTATCAGATGTATCATGCGTTCGGCATGGTCTTGAGTGGGTTCGCCGCACAGCTCTGGCGCGATGCCGGAGCGGCCAAGGCTGGGTGGTTGTTTTTGGGGGGCACCCTGCTGTTTTCCGGCAGTCTCTATGGAGTGTCGCTCTTGGGGGTTCGCTGGCTGGGAGCGGTGACGCCGATCGGAGGCCTCCTCTTTATTGTGGGATGGGTGATGTTGGGGTGGCGAGCCTGGCGCTCAACCTAACAGTGTGTTGACAAACACATTCACGAGGCAAGGATTTCCAGCATCCGAGATCTCCAGTAGAAGCAGAGAGGCCTGTAGGCTGTTCAGAAAGGCCGTGCAGCAAGGCCGCAGCGAACGAAGAGGCAAAGCGTAACTGTTTTCACCCGCCCACCCATCGCCTGTGTGAACAGGCGTTTACCCAGGCTGTACGTTGAGTCTCTGAGGGATGCGAGAACGCCGCTGGCGGGCTTTATCAACAGCCTGCTAACTATGGCTTGCAGGGGGCAAGGCGTTTGCCGCTGATAGGACCCCATCCGCCGGTATTATTCATAAACGATCCTTCGATCTTCTCGTCGTCTTTGATGAATAAAAGACTGTCTTCCTGGATGTGGCCGTTCTGTTCCCACCGCAAGTAAATGGCATCTCCGAGAATGATGCTTTCCGCCGGCATAGCCGCATTGGCCGAGGCTTGTCCGGGCAGAGAGAAGATGATGGTGGACTTCTGCTCTCCATGGATTTGATGATTGTGAATGATCCATTGCCAGGTCCCGCAGAGTCGTGAGTGGCCTTTTGCTTGCCTGACCCGGTCTTTCCACCCATGGATGGTCCACCACGTTGTGATGGCCTGGTGACTCGCTTCAAACGCCGTACGTTCCGCCGCCAAAATCAACTCGACGTTTCGTGACTCCCGTGTTCCCTGGGCCGTGCCAGATCCTTGCGTATCCTTGGTCAGACGGAGTAGGTCGGAGAACGAGGCGGTCTGGTTTTTGGTCCGTAACCAGTCTTGTCGTGCTGCAGAAAGTGGAATGGCGGGAGTCGATGGTCCTGTCTCCTGGCGAAGAGCATTGGCAAACTGCCACGTGCCTAGCGCTCTCATCAAGTCAGAGACAGACTGGGACAATTCCGGCACTCCGAGTTCCTTGATCATCTTGCTGGGGAGCCTGGCCCCCAGGGCGCCGGCGGCATCTTTCAGACCAAGGGCAGGTCCGACCGATGTCGTAAACAATCGGACTGCCCCCTCGTCTGACTCGATCAGCGCGAGCTGGTCGGCTCGTTGAGTCACCACGTCGGTCAGCAAGCGAGGAGATTCTGGTCCGTTTGCCATCGTCACCGATGGGAGAAGGAGCAGGCCCAACAGGATGAGGAGCCACCTGACTTTCTCCTGTCGGTATCCGCGAGCAGGTTGATGCTGATTCAACTTGTTTGCCATATTGATTTGTATGTGTGGAGAATCGTCAACGGGAGAGCGGCGCTGACTCATGTTCCTTGGAAACAGGACTTCAGAAAGCTTGTTGTACGTTCCCAGGCGAGGGATGCGCTGTCGGCGTCATAGGCACTCGGTTTCATCTCGTTGCAGAATGCATGGGAGGCGTTGGGGTAGCGATGGGTGTCGATCCGTTTGGCATACGCTGCGGAGGCGTTCCGTAGTTGCTCGACATCCTCCTGTGTGGCCCAGGTGTCTTTTCCCGCCTGATGATAGAGGACCGGGGAAAAGAGATCTTTCATCAGCTCGCTCGGTGCAACCATCTTGCCATAGTACGAGACAGCGGCACGCAACCGCTTTCTGCGACAGGCGAACTGCAACGCATAGGTCCCGCCCATTCCGTATCCGACCACTCCATGAATGTTCTTCTTGGCCGTGGTCCGAGTATTAAGGTATTCACAGCAAGAGTTGATGTCTGTGATGACCTGGTCATCATTCTGTCGTGCCAGCAATGCGGCCGCGACGTCGTCATTGGCGGTGACCATGCCTCCCAATCGACCGTAGAGATTCGGAATAATCACCATATACCCTTCACAGGCCAAGCGAGCTCCAAGATCCTTCATCTGGCCGGTCAGCCCCCACCAATCATGTAAGAGGACAAGCCCTGGATAGGTTCCGGCTTGTTGCGGCCAAAAGAGCAGGCAGTCGACCTGGTGCTCCTTCGGCATCTTACTTTTGAAATAGGGGTCTACCATCTGATCGGTATGGGTGGGGATCGGCACGCCACTTGGGAAACGGGCCGTTCCTGTTCCGATCTGTTCTAATGTGAATGGAGCCGCTGGCGCTGTAGGCATGGTCGAAATTCTATGACCGAACCGGTGTGACGCTGGACATGATGGTACTATATGAAGCCCTTTGTGGGAATGTCAATTGACTGCTGGATGCCCCGGTTCTACAGTGAGGGCGGAGCGACGTGTCATGAACGGAAATCGCATTGGAGTGGGGCTGGTCGGGGTAGGCCGACATGGGGCCCGGTATGCACAGCATCTGGTTCATGATCTGCCGATGGCTTCGCTCCAGGCTGTCTGTCGGCGACATCCTGAACAAGGGCTTCAGCTCCCGGGTGCCGACTCAGTCAGGGTGTATGGGGAGGCGCAGGCGCTCATCGCCGATCCGTCGGTCGATGTGATTGTCGTTGTGACTCCCCCGTTGTACGCTCTGGAGATCTGCCGACTTGCGGTGCAAGCCCGCAAACCCCTGTTGATCGAGAAGCCACTGGCTACCACAGCCGTCGATGCCCGGACCATGGTGGCTTTGGCCTACGATGCCGGGACCCCGCTCATGACGGCGCAGACGCTCCGGTTCGACAGGACGATTCAGCATCTGAAGAGCCTCCAAGCCTCTCTCGGGCGTTCTCAGACATTTGACGCGGTCTTTCAGATTGAGATTCGGAACACGGCCCTGGACCATGTTGCAGGCTATGGGAACCGAGGAGCTCTAGTGGAAATCGGTGTACACATGCTCGACCTGGTTCGGTTCCTGACCGGTGAAGAGGCAGAGACCGTGTGCTGCACGATGGACCATAGTCCACCGATCGCACCGGAACGAACGGCCTCGATTCAGCTCACCACCACAGGGGGAACGGTCTGTCGTATCGACATCAGGAGAGTTGTGGGCGAACGTGCGGGACGAGCAGTCTGGGTCGGTTCACAGGGGCGGGTGGAGGCCGACTGGATGCGCCGGCGAATCCACCATGAAACTGGTGCCGGAGGAAAGACCTGGGATATCGATATCCCTCCATCTCTGACCGTCCTCGATACGCTCTCGGCGTTCCTCCAAGCGGTGAACGCCGGCACGCCCATGCCGATCACGGGAGAGGACGGATGCCGAGCTGTGGAAATCGCCGAAGCCTGTTACCAGTCGGCTCAGCTCGGTGGCGCTCTTGTCAGCGTTGATCGTGAAGCGTGAAACGTATCTCGCCTCTGAATTCAGACGCTTCACGCTTCACGTGCGACGTTTCGCGAGATACTTCTGTATCCTACGACTCTGCGACGATGTGGGTGTCCGTTTCTTCGATACCATCGATCGAATGGATTTTCGTAATCACCACGTCGGAGAGTGCGCGTTCGTCCTGGACGCTAATGAAGACGAAAATATCCGGGCGACCGAAGCAGGAGTGAGCCTGCTCCACGCCCGATATGCGCTTCAGTGCCCCGACCACGTCCTTCGTTTTTCCCGCTTTGACCTTGATGAGAATGTACGCTCTGGTTGCCATGTGCTGCTCCTTTGTTAAATTGCGAGAGGTGTACGGAGTTCTTTGCGTGATGTCGATAGTTATATCAGTTTCGTGTCGCAAGTTTCGGGTTTCAGGTTTCATGTTCTTCCAGGAAGCCATAACACGAGACCAGAAACTCGAAACCAGAAACACGACACGCGGAACTTGCGAGGCTTATCGAGCCGCGGTGCCCGGCATCTGGTTCCGATGATGGGTATAGACCTCGTCAAAGGCCAACCCTTGTGCGGTGAGGGCCGATCGGCCGTCCCTCACGAGTTGCATGAATCGCCGAAAATCATCCACCGACAGATTGAACTGTCTGAGCCCCGATGCGAGTGTCTTTCGCTCGTCTGGTGAGGCCTTGACGTCGGCATCCGCAAGTGCTTCCAAGATGTCAGCGGTCCACCCACTGGTGCGAAACTGCTCCAGGCTGGTGGTGGCTCGGTCTCCATACTTGTCGGTTAAGGCACGCCGGGCAAATTCCTGGATAGCGGGATCCGTTCCCTTGGCAAAGACGGACTGCAGTTGGATGACGGCCTGGATGATGCGATCGGCTTCGCGCGTGCCTTCCGGTGGAAGCACGGCCGCCTGTTGAAGGGTGGCCAGCACGGCCATGGCTGAACCGACATGTGGGGATGTCTGCTTGGCCTGTTGGCGAGGAGCGCCGGCGGGTTCATCATTGCCCAAGACAGAACTACTCTGTGCTGGGAGTAGGACCAGCCAGAGTGCGAAACCAAGGCCCAGGATCTGACGAGGGTTCAGCCGGAACGGTGGCCTGTTCAACCGAACCGATTGTTCTAGAGATGGCCAACGGGGCATGAACGAATTATACAGAGCCGGTCCAAGGGGTGCTAGCCCGCATGACCCATGAATGATTCGGTAAGCTGATCACAGGATTCCCCGGGGCACGAATCGTCTTGAAATGCAGGCGATTGCAGAATAGTCGAGAGACGGTTCTATTGAAACCCTTACAGAGACTCCCTATAATGAACACATTTTGCCACGGCTCAGTTGGCTCGCGTGATGAGTGCTCCTGCAGGATGTGCAAAAAGGTCGTCCAGCAAGGCCGCAGCCAGCGAAGATGCGAATCGTACTGAGCCCAGTACGGTGAGCCTCTAAGCGATGCGAGAACGCGGCTGGCGGGCTTTGCAGCCTGCCAGAGAAAGGCGTGGAGTTATGCTTGCCAAGGTCACGAGCGCGGCGCTGGTCGGTCTTGATGCGCATCTCGTAGATGTCGAAGTCGATATTTCCGGCGGGCTCCCGCAGTTTTCGGTCGTTGGGCTACCGGATGCCACCGTGAAGGAAAGCCGAGACCGTGTTCGATCGGCGCTGAAGAACACGGGGTTTCACTTCCCTGCCAAACGAATCACCGTCAATCTTGCCCCTGCCGGGGTCAAAAAAGAAGGGTCCGGGCTCGACCTCGCGATTGCACTTGGAATTCTCGTTGCGGAAGAAGTGATCCCGCAGTCGATGTTGGATCGTTCCGTTATAGTCGGGGAACTATCGTTGGACGGACGAGTGAAGCCGATTACGGGAGCCCTGTCTTTTGCGTTGGCGTGCCGAACCGGTTACGACTTGCTGCTTCCGGCAGCCAATGGGGCTGAAGCGGCATTGGTCAAGGGGGTGCGGGCCTATCCGATCCACAGTCTTCCCGAAGCGGTGGAGTTTCTGAAAGGCAACCAGGTCCTCATTCCCAAGGATCCACATGAGGATGTTCTTGGGACGGTCAGCACGGCGGAGGACGAGGACTATGCCGATGTTCGCGGGCAGGACCATGCCAAGCGAGCCCTCGAAGTTGCCGCGGCGGGGGGACACAATGTGTTGATGGTCGGTCCTCCAGGATCCGGCAAAACCATGTTGGCGCGCCGCTTACCTTCCATCCTGCCGTTGCTGGAATTGGATGAAGCGATTGAAACGACCAGAGTGCACAGTGTGGCGGGATTGCTCACTCCGGAACGACCGCTGTTGGCCGTTCGGCCGTTTCGGGCTCCGCACCACAGTATTTCAGACGCCGGGTTAGTCGGGGGCGGGACCATCCCCAAGCCGGGGGAAGTTTCGCTTGCGCATAATGGGGTGCTGTTTCTCGATGAATCGCTTGAATTCAAACGAGGTGCGCTGGAAGGGCTCCGGCAACCGTTGGAGGATGGATATGTCATCCTGACGCGGGCTAGCGGGACGCTCAAGTATCCGGCTCAGTTCATGCTGATTGCGGCGATGAATCCCTGTCCTTGTGGATACTATGGAGACCGGACTCGGTCTTGTATTTGTTCCGGCATCCAGATTCGCCGGTATCGTGCGAAGCTCTCAGGTCCTCTGCTGGATCGACTGGATATCCATCTGGACGTTCCGCCGGTGCCGGTTCGAGAACTTCGCACGGAGCTGCCTGCTTCGGAAGGCTCGGCGGCGATCCGATCGCGTGTCGTGACGGCCCGTGATCGGCAGCGCCGGCGGTACCGAGCTGAGGGCATCTATACAAATGCGCAGTTGAAGCCGCGGCTGGTAAAACGGTATTGTGGGCTTGAGCAGCCGGCTCAGGAGTTGCTTGAGCAGGCCATGACTAGGCTTCGCCTCTCCGCGCGGGCCCATGGGCGTATCCTGCGTGTCGCACGGACGATCGCCGATCTGGCCGACGCTGAGAGGATTGAGGCTGTGCACATTGCAGAGGCCATTCAGTATCGGTCATTTGACCGTAACCCTGACGTGTGAGGATTCCGTGTCATCGGTACGCGTGTTTGTGTGGTGGTTCGTTGTGGGTGCCACGATGGCGTTGTCTGTCATCATGGTGCAAGGCGGCATCAGAGAAGTGATGCAGGCTCAAGGGTCTGTGTGGGAGTTGAAGCTGGTAGAGCTGCTGACCACGGTGATGGGCGGAGGGTTGTTAGGCGGCTGTATCGCGCTGATTCTCGATCGAATTAAGAAGTCGTGATTTGTGTTACGTAAATCGCATCTTTGTTTACAAGGCGCGCATCGCCTGGTCATGCTGCTGTAGCAGTGAGTCGGGTGGGTTCTGCTGTTCTCTGACCAGGGCTCGAGCTGTCGCGGAGAGAATGCTCAGAAGCTCAGTTGGAACGTCAACGATTTTAACGGTCGAGGAGTGCTTGTAGGCGAACAGATCAACCTGCATGATATCGATGCCGATGGCTTGTGGGCAGGCAACGGGATCTTTGTCTGGATTGGCAGTGCTACCGTTAGCGGAAATTCGACAGGCCTGCTCTGCTATTCTGGTGGCGTCTTGCAACGTATCGTACCTGAGATGAATTACGAATAGGGTATGGCGACGCGGAGTCCAGCTGTAGAGACGAAGACCTTGAAGTCGCGATCGCGTGTGACAAGTGTCGCATGATGATCGAGGCAGCTTTGCGCGATGAGGGTGTCGGCTAAATTGGCTCGACGACCGGTTCTGAGTACTTTGGCTCGGAGGAGTCCTGCACGTTCCCAAAAACCTTCAGTAATGAAGAGGGTGGGAAGTTCCAGAATCGTCCGTCTCAAGGTTGGTGAGAGATCGGAATCGCTGAGAAGTTCCGCCACGGTGACCGGTGAAAGAACTCCGACTTGATCAAGGAGCGCCTGGTCGACGATAGTGACATCGGCCCCTTCTTCACCTTGGAGATAGGCAATCAGGGAACTCGTATCAAGGCATAGCATTAGTCCAGCCGCAGCTCCGAGAGCTTGACGCGAAACTTGACCTTGCCACGAAATCGTCGTAGACGACCATAGGCGCCCCCGGCAGCAACTAATTCAAGCCCTCTTCGTACGGTCGGAGTGATCCCTTCGCCGCTTGCCGTGGTTGCACGCGCCAAGAGGTCGGCCGGAACTTCCACGGTGAGTTTTTTAAGCGGTCTTGCCATGATGCCCTTCTCCTTCTGGTGAGGGACCTTCCACTATAAGGAAGTGTATACCATATGATGGGCCATATATGCATACGGTATCAGATGGGAATGGCACTTACTTAACGATGACGTGGCTGATGTGATGCACACAAAGGCTGATTCGAGTGATACGGTGGGGTTGTCAAACAACCACCTATCACCCGAGGAGCGAGCCTGAATGCATCCGAAGCGTAACCTGTGTGCACCGCAACAACGACGGATTCGCCGTCAGGTCCAGAACAGCGACGCGCATACATTTTTCAACCTGCTGACACGCCCGGAGATGTTGGGCGAGGTCGAGTCGCTGTTGCCACCGTATCGGGAACGGATGTTTCCTCCAACCGAGCCGCTGTCGATGTTTCTCACTCAGACGCTGAGCGCGGATCGCTCGTGCCAGAAGGCGGTGAACGATACGGCCGTCAACCGCGTGGCCAGAGGCCTTCCGCGGTGCAGTACGCATACCGGGGCGTATTGCCGTGCGCGACAACGCGTACCGATGGAGATGATTTCGACACTGGTGCGACAGACGGGGCGACGGATTACCGCGCAGGCTCCCGCGCCATGGCGTTGGCGGGGTCGTCCGGTACGGCTGGTGGACGGCACGACTGTGGTGAGCCGGACACGCCGGCCAATCAAGCGGCCTATCCACAGCCGCGGAGTCAGAAGCGCGGCCTGGGGTTCCCCCTGTGCCGGATGGTGGGTATTCTGTGTCTGGGGAGCGGGGCAGTGCTCAATGCGGCCATCGGACGCTATCAGGGGAAGGGCGGTGATGAACAGACCCTCCTCCGTTCGATACTCGAGACGTTGGAGCGTGGGGACCTGCTCGTCGGTGATGCCTTTTACGCCACGTATTTTCTGCTGTGCACCTTGCGCGAACTAGGCATTGATGCGGTCTTTGAGCAATACGGTGCCCGCCGACGCCGGACTGACTTTCGGTGCGGTTGGGCCCGCGTGACCATCTGATCATGCTACCGAAGCCACCCCTCAAACCTGACTGGATGACGCAAGCAGCCTACGATCAGGCACCTGCAACCCTCCTGATACGGGAACTGCGCACCGGTGGGAAGACCCTGGTGACCACGCTGCTGTGCCCCAAGGACACACACAAGTCCGCCGTGAAGGCCTTGTATCGAAGCCGCTGGCACATTGAGCTGGATCTGCGCAACATCAAGAGCACCTTGGGGATGGAGCGGTTGAGCTGTCAGACTCCAACCATGGCGATCAAGGAGATGTGGGTTCATCTACTGGCCTACAATCTCATTCGGCTGATGATGGCTCAGGCGGCGCTGCGCACCGACTCGCGACCGCGCCAGCTCAGTTTCAAGCACACCCTGCAACTCTGGCTCGCCTGGGATCATCATGGCCATGACATCGACTACGACGAGATGCAGGGTAGTCTGTTGGCCCTGATCGCTCAACAACGGGTCGGCGATCGGCCCGGCCGCATTGAACCCAGGGCCATCAAGCGTCGACCAAAACCCTACTCGCTCCTCACCAAACCACGCGCGATCGCCAGAGAGAACGCCCGCAAATATGGCCATCCCACGAAGCTTAAGTAAGTGCCATTCTAGCCTGTCCCCTTTTTCTTCTCTCGCGGGAGCACCTTTTTCTGTCATCAAGATGGGCTCGGGTCGGTCACAGACTTGACAGATTCAGCTGGTGCCACTGCGAAGAGCTACAGCTACGATGCGTACGGGAATATCCTCGAATCGCCGGGCACGCTGGACCAGCCGTACGCGTATACAGGACGGGAATTTGACACTGAAAGCGGACTGTACTATTACCGGGCTCGCTACTACGAATCCAGTTCAGGTCGGTTTCTGCAACAGGATCCCATTGGGCTTGCAGGTGGACTAAATCTGTATGGATATGTTGGATCGAATCCGGTCAATGCCATTGACCCTATGGGGCTAATTGCTCCCGCAGTACCTTTGGTGGCGCCAGTCATAGTGCCGACGCTTCAAGGAATTGGATCTGTTGCAACAGCCCTGGGAGGGTTGGCATTAGCGGCGATAAGTGTTACGGGTGGCGATACGCGAATATCCTCCTTTCACGTTGAGGCGGTAGGGTCAAACGACAGTGGGCTTGCATGTTTTGACGACTAGTTATATCGTGCGGTTCGCAGCGAACGGTTAATGCAGGAAGCAACGTCCGATGCCCCTATCGACAGAAGGTGTTCTCACCCGACCAGAGAAAGAAATGTCACCATGAAAGCGCTGATGCTCAGTAACGAATATCCTCCCTATACCTATGGTGGAGCGGGAGTTCACGTGGAATACCTGAGTAAGGAATTGGCGAAGCTGCTGCCAGTGGAGGTTCGGTGTTTTGGTGACCAGTATCTGGCGCACCATAACCTTCACGTCAGAGGGTTTAAACTCGAGAAGATCGATTACGGGTGTCCGAAATATTTGGAATCTGTCTTTGGTGCCGCTCAGAGAGGGCTGAACTTCAACTCGTTTGGCATAGAGGCGGATCTCGTTCACTGTCATACCTGGTATACCCATTTTGGTGGGATCCTGGCGAAGTTGAATTACGGGATCCCGCTCATCATCACGACGCACTCGTTAGAGCCGCTGCGCCCTTGGAAACGGGAACAGCTCAAGGGCGGATACGATTTCTCCTCCTGGGTGGAACGGATGGCCATCGAGATGGCCGATGCCGTGATCGCGGTCTCCTATGGAACGAAACAAGACATCCTTCACCATTTTCGCATTGCTGAGGAGAAGATCAAGGTCATCCATAATGGAATTGATCCGATCGAATACCAAAAACGGCGATCGACCGACGCACTTCGACGCTACGGGGTAGATCCGTCTAAGCCGTTTGTACTGTTTGTTGGTCGAATTACACGCCAAAAGGGCATCATACATCTGGTTCGAGCCATCAAGTATTTCGATGCTGATTTCCAGGTGGTTCTCTGTGCTGGGGCTCCCGATACCGCGGAAATCGCTGCTGAAATGGAGGCTGCGGTCAAAGACGTCTCGGCCGACAGACCAGGCGTAATCTGGATTCCCGAGATGCTGGACAAACAAAGCGTGATCGAATTCTATTCACACGCTGCGGTCTTTTGTTGTCCCTCAATCTACGAGCCATTTGGCATTATCAATCTTGAAGCGATGGCCTGTGAGACGGCTGTGGTCGCATCGGCCGTTGGGGGGATTCCCGAGGTGGTTGAAGATGGAGAAACCGGCATCTTGGTCCCAGTCCAGCAAATGCCGGAATCTCCCTTTACGCCTTTAAGCCCCAAAAAGTTCGAGCGGGATTTAGCGGGAGCCGTCAATCGCTTGATGGCGGACAGGGACATGCGCGAACAGTTTGCTCAAGCCGGTCGCCGACGAGCGGAACAACTTTTTAGCTGGACTGCCATCGCCAAGGAAACCCACGCGCTGTATCAGCGACTGGTGCCCTCGCAGTAACTGCCAAGCGGCCATTTTGCTAGGAACCCTGAAAAGCTCGAGGGGGGATCCCTTTCTCAGGCCATCGGTTCGGAATCGGTTACCGCACCCAAACAGGGATCAGGTCTTGCAGTCATACATGGAGTCCGGTATGCGTCCCTGCCATGACCCGTCCGCTCCGCATCGAATGCCCTGGTGCCGTCTATCCTGTCAGGAGTCGCGGCAATGCTCGACAGGACATTGTCGCGGGCGATCGTGACCGACAGGCCTTTCTGGATCTCCTGGCGCACGTCGTCGATCGCTTTAGCTGGTGTTGTCATGCGTATTGTGTGATGGACAATCATTACCATCTGCTGATCGAGACACCGCAGCCGAATCTCTCCCGAGGCATGCGGCAGCTCAATGGGCGCTATACGCAGTCGTACAATCGGCGGCATCACTGTGTGGGCCATCTCTTTCAAGGCCGCTTCACCGCCATTCTCGTGGAGAAGGAGGCGCATCTGCGGGAACTGTGTCGCTATGTGGTGCTGAATCCCGTGCGGGCGAAGCTCGTGACCCATCCGCGTCGCTGGGGTTGGAGTAGCTATCGTGCGACGGTGGGAGAGGCTCCTTCGCCTCCGTGGTTGCCCCTCGAGTGGGTGTTAGGGCAGTTCGGCCAGCGGGTGGGCTCGGCTCAAGCGCAGTATCGGGCATTTGTGGCCGAGGGACGCGATGGCCCCCGTCCGTGGGAGCTGCTGACGGGCCAGCTTTACCTGGGCAGCGAAGAGTTCATCGCGCGCCATCAACCCAATCGCGTGATCCGCGACATTCCTCGCCGCCAGACCCAGCCCCAGATGATTTATGAGGCCTATCGGAAGCACGGCTATCGATTAGCGGAAATCGCCGCGCACCTCGGCGTTTACTACGCGACGGTGAGTCGGCGATTGAAGCAGGCAGAGCGGTCGAAGGTATGATTGCAAGGCCTGAACATCCCGCTAGAAATTGCAAGAGATAGTTTTAGCCGTGGGCAAGTTTTTTTGCCCGCCGCAGTTGCCCTACAGGCAACGATCTCGCGGCCACATGACCCGTGGTATCCTCCTCCACCGTA
>JAOUGT010000239.1 GCA_029865485.1 Nitrospira sp. | reverse complement strand
ATCGACGATCATGAAATGGTGCGCCGGGGACTGCGCGCGCTCCTTCACCTTGAAGCAGATCTGGCTATCGTCGGCGAGGCGGCCACCGTCGCCAGCGGTGTGAGTCTCGTCGAGCGGCTGGCACCTCAGATGGTCTTGCTCGATGTGAAACTTCCCGACGCCACGGTCACCGAAGCCATCCGCCGGTTGCTGGCCGTTTCGCCTAAGCTGCGGATTCTTATTCTCACCAGTTACGCTGAAGATGCGACCGTCATGGCTGCCGTCCAGAACGGCGCCCATGGCTATGTCCTGAAGGATGTTCGCATGGACGACCTGATTCGAGCCATTCGCATCGTTGCCTCCGGCCAGGGCTACCTGGACCCTCGAGTGACGCAGCAGGCGCTGCATTGGATTCGGACCAGCTCACACTTGGGCATCACCTCACAAGGAGTCTCTCGGCTCTCACCACAAGAACGCTTGATCCTTCCCCTTCTTGCGGAAGGGAAAACCAATAAGGAAATCGCCGTTCAGCTACACCTGAGCGACAAGACCATCAAGAACTATCTCGCGAATATTTTCGACAAGCTCCATGTGAAACGACGCACCGAAGCCGTGGCCTGGTTCATGAAGGAATCTCATATGCCCAGTGTTGGGCCAATCCAGAAATTCTGATGCTCTGCCAGCCGCTCTAGTTCTCCCATGCTTATCCGGTTGTTTCAGCCGACCACAATATCTTGTGGTCAATGGTCTTTGGGAAGCTTTGACATATGCTTCCTCTTGCGGCTTGCTGAGTTAACCGGATAAGCATGAGTTCTCCTGTCCATTATCAACACCTCTGCCTTCACTCCCCTCTGGTTTTGTCAGACTCCGAAGTCCTATACTAACCGCGGCTTTCTCAGATCGTCCATTGCAACAACACCCAGATCATCGCGTTATCTGAACTACGCAGAGGTTTATGTTCATGAATTCACCGCTCGAAACCGACAGCGCCGCAATCAGCGAACTTGTCCATCTGCGCCGCCAGGTCCTTGAGTTGCAGCAAGCGCTCGCCCATACGACACGAGCCCGTTCTTTCCCACAGGCTTCTGCGCTTGAGGCTCCCTTAGGGAACACAACCCACATTGAACGGAAACAGCAAGCCGCGTCTGCACAGACATCATGTGACCAGTCCTGCAACCTGCTGTATGAACACACCCCCTTCATGTATTTCACGCTGTTACCCGACGGAACTGTGGTATCCGTCAATCATTTCGGGGCCGATCAACTGGGATACCGGGCAGAAGACCTTGTCGGCCAATCCATTTTGAAGGTGTGCGAGGCAACAGCGCACCACACCGTGTTGCAACAGTTGGCCGCTTGTGCCACGAGTCCCTACAGCGTCTTTCAGTGGGAAATCCAAAAAACCAGACGAGACGGAACTCGACTGTGGGTCAAAGAGTATGCTCGGGCCATTCACGATCACGCAGACCAGATTCTTATCCTTGTGACCTGCGAAGATATCACGGAGCGAAAGCGCACAGAAAAGCAGCTTCACGAAACTTCGCGCCTCCTGACGACTCTTGTAGAAGGCTCCCCACTGGCGATCGTCAGCATCGATCAGGAGGCGCGCGTGCTCATCTGGAACCAGGCCGCAACCCGTCTGTTCGGGTGGACAAGGGAGGAAATCCTCGGACATGAGCTTCCCTATATCCATCCGGAGGAGACAGACTGCGTGAAGGCCTGCCGGCAAGCAGGAGCTCGTCGAGAGTTGACCGGACCGATTGAACTGCAGCGACCGCGAAAAGACGGAAAGATGTTGAACCTGCTCCTTTGGCCTATCCCCGTCCATGACGAGTTCGACCGGCTGTCACTGGTCTTCGGGCTCTATCTGGATCAGTCTGAGATCAAGCAGGCCAAGGAAGCCACAGTCACGAGCGAGGCGCAGTTCACCCGCTTTATCGAACATTTCCCCGGGGTGATTGCTCGTATCGACCGTGACCTTCGATACACCTATGCCTCCCCAGGGTATGAGCGGTACGTTGGCAAGGATCCGGAGTCCATCATCGGCCTCCCCCTTGAAGAGGTCATCGGCCAAGACGCCTTCCTCCGAGCCCAGCCGTTGATCATGAAGGCGCTCGCTGGTGAACGTGTGGTCTTTGACAATCAGCTCCCGGCGAGATCCGGCGAGACTTGGCACGGGTTCGTCACATTCGAACCGGAGTTTGATGATTCCGGAGCATGCATGGGCTTCTCTGTCTTCAAGATCGACACCACAGAACGTCGCCTTGCTGGGGAACAGGTCCGCGAAAATGACGCGCGGTGGTGGGCCTTCTATGAGCATGTCGGAGTCGGCATTGCCCAACTCAGCCTCGATGGGCGCTTTCTTCGCGTCAATCCCCATCTCTGCGAGCTGCTCGGCTCTCCCTCTGAAGCCTTGCTCCAGCGGAATTTTCAAGAACTCACACATCCCGATGACCTCCCATCGAACCTTGCCTATCTTGACGAATTACTCACGGAGAAACGTCAGTCCTACTCCATGGAACAACGATATCGCCGGACCAATAACACATGGGTATGGGTTGATGTGACAATATCACGGGTCCACGGAATCTCCCGTGACCAGGACTATTTAATTGCGGTCCTTCAGAATATTTCTGATCGCAAACACTCCTATTCACTTCTTCAAGCCGCCATCAACTCCGTCGCCGACGGCTTACTGATCGTTGACCGACATGGAAAAGTCACCAGTGTCAATCAGCGGTTCTTACATCTTTGGAACATCCCCCGGACGCTAGCGGACGGAGGAGACGACGAGGCACTGCTGAATTTCGTCCTGGATCAGCTCCAAGAACCGGAGGACTTTTTGCGCAAGGTCCGTGAGCTGTATGCTCATCCCGCACAGGAAAGCTTTGATGTACTCACGTTCAAGGACGAGCGAGTGTTTGAGCGCTATTCTCGACCGCAGATCCTTGATGACGAAATCGTCGGACGGGTCTGGAGTTTTCGGGATGTCACTGATCGCAAACGTGCCGAACAGGCATTACGTGACAGCGAACTGCGACTGCAACATTTCGTAGCCGAAGCTCCAGTTGGCCTGTGCATCCTCGACGAACAGTGGCGCGCAATCACTGCCAACCGAGCGTTGTGCGAGCTGACGGGCTATGAACAGCATGAAATCCTCGGGAGCACCTACGCGTTGTACACTCACCCCGAAGATCTCTCGGCAAATATTGCATTGACTGAGGAATTCTATCGTGGAGTCAGATCCAACTATACCTATGAAAAACGCTACATCAGAAAGTCGGGTGAAATCATTTGGGTTTCCGTGAAGGCCACGCGCATCGAGTTATCGGGCCATCAGGCCCCGCTCCTCCTCGCAGCAGTGCAGGACATTACGGAACGGAAGCTCGCACTGGAAGAACGAGAACAGCTGAGCCGAGACCTTCACGATAACCTTCTGCAAACCCTCTATGCCGTCGGACTACAGCTCGAAGCCGGCAAGCTGGCAATGGGACGGTCCCCACGCCAATCCAAAACACATCTGTCCCACGCCATCCGCCAGCTGAATGGTCTCATGATCGATGTGCGGCGGTTTATTGCCCTCCTAACCGAACGCCCTCCCGTTCAAATGGACTTCGGGCAAACACTGCGAGAGCTGATCGACACCACGGCGGACACCGCCTGTATCGCAGCGGAACTGGACATCAAGAGCCCCGTGCTTTCCTTCATTACCCCTCAGCTCGGAGAGCAACTGTTGAATATTGCGCGCGAGGCCATGAGCAACAGCTTGCGCCATGCTCGCGCCTCCCGACGCTGGCTGCACCTGAGCCTCACCCATAACTCGATCCGATTACTCATCGGAGACAACGGTGTCGGTTTTTCTCCTGCACGTAAACACCGTAAGGGTCGAGGCCTTGCGAATATGGCTGTTCGCGCTCAGCATGTGAGTGCTTCGTTTACTCTGGAAAGTGTGCCGGGATGTGGGACGACGATCATCGTCGACGTACCATTGAACAAGGACCCTCGGTATGAGTAAGTCACCGGCGATTCGCCTCGTGATCGTCGATGATCACGAGGTTGTGCGGATCGGTCTCTGCGCGGTTCTCAACCTGACGCCTGGACTCAAGGTCGTTGGACAGGGGAAGCGAATGGCAGAAGCGAAGAAGCTGTGTTTTCGTCTGAAGCCTGATCTTGTGTTGCTCGATATCCGCTTGCCGGACGGAAGCGGTGTGGACGCGGCCCGCGAAATCCTTGCTCGATGTCCCAAAACCCGGGTCTTGTTTCTCACGAGTTTTGCCGACGACCATACGGTGCTCGAAGCAGTGCTCGCCGGCGCTCACGGATATCTTCTCAAAGACATTGCCTCCCAAACACTTGTGCGTGCCATACGAACCGTGGCGACCGGGAAGCCACTCATGGACCCCCGCTTGGCCCAACACACATTAAACTGGTTCAATCAGGTCCCCACCGAGGCAGGGCAATCCAAACGTCCCCTCCTCTCGCCTCAAGAACAACGCCTTCTTCCTTTAGTGGCCAAGGGCCTGACGAACAAAGAGATCGGCCAATTCCTCAGACTCAGCGAGAAAACCGTCAAGAACTACCTCGCCAATATCTATTCCAAACTCAATATCGGTCGCCGATCGCAGATCGCCGCGTTCTATGC
>JAOUGT010000135.1 GCA_029865485.1 Nitrospira sp. | reverse complement strand
GGGTCGCTTACAACCACCACACGGTACCACATGGCCATATTGAACATGCCCACGCAGTGCTCCTCATCAAGTGCGGCTCTTCTGATCGAGCCGGACCCGAACCTTGCCCGATCCTTTCGAGAGTTGATCGTCTTTGCCTATCATTCATCGGTCCCGCTTGAGATCCTGCCCTCTCTCCATGAAGCACTCACCTATCTCCAGACCCAGCACGTCCCGTTGATTCTCATGAACCTCGCTCTGCCGGACGATACCGGACGAGAAGCCGTGAAGCGCGTGCGTCAGACCGCCAGTTCCAGTGCGATCATTGGGTATCACCGCACCACCGATACCACGATGCTGTCTGACGCCATCCGCGCTGGAGCCCACGAAGTATTACCCCTCATTCCACCCTCAGCTGAAACGCTCCGCCTGTCTATCACCAGCGCCTTGATCAGAGCCACCCGCCCTCTGACGGCCACTGAACCAGCACCTCCGGCTACCACTAGCCCCACGGTGGCCTTCCCGCTCGGTAAAGTGGCACACGACTTAAACAACTGCCTGACATCCATCAAGGGATATGCCGACATTCTCCTCGCACGATTGTCCGCAGGAGATCCGTCACAGTATTGCGTGGAGCAGATCAAACTGGCCTGCGGACGAGCCGAGATTGTGATCAAGCAGTTACCACATACGACCAGTACGTCCTCCGCTCCTCAACCGTCAACGCCGATCAACAACGCTCCAGCCGCCTGACATCGCCATCGATCTCACGAATTGACAGTCCGTCCTCCCCTGACTAGGATACGGACGACCATCGCTAGCCCACATCACGCATGTTGTGATGTCTTCTGAAAGGAGTTCGTAATGTCCGATTCTGGTTTACCCGATGCCCGGGAAAGCCACCGTTTATCTAAGCCCACTCACGCCGCCGGCAATCCCGTCGAGGCTGTCTTTGAATCAATCGTCTTTGCCAGCCGATGGATTCAAGCACCCCTCTATGCCGGATTGATCGTGGCGGAACTGCTCTACGCCTATAAGTTTCTCCTCGAACTCTGGCACATGGTGACTCATATCAATCACGTGGAGGAAACCGTCTTCATGCTTGGCGTCTTGGGTTTGATTGATGTCACCATGGTGGCCAATTTGCTGACCATGGTCGTGATCGGAGGGTACGCCACGTTTGTGAGCAAGCTGGATCTGGAACACCATCCAGATCGTCCAGATTGGCTGACGCACGTCGATCCCGGCACCATCAAGATCAAATTGGCGGCATCCTTGATCGGCATTTCCAGCATTCATTTGCTGAAGGGCTTTGTGGATGTGGCCAATGAAAATCCAGAACACCTGAAGTGGAAAATCTTTATCCACATGACCTTCCTCGCTTCCGCCATCTTGCTTGCCTGGACGGATAAAATTATGCAGAAGGACAAGAAACATTAAGCCATGGATCCCCTTGCAGGTAGGTCAGAGGAACGATCGTGGCTTTGCTCCAGCTAGGCACGCTGCGGAACAACTTGATTGAATTGCTCCTGCACGCACAGATCGCACACCCTCACGACAATCAATTGCTCGCCGGTTGTCATAAGAGACGACGGGCCGACAGAAGGGAAAGGTGATTCTTGGAAATGATGGTTCGTCCGCTACGAGGACACTGCGTCTCCTGTTGCGGCCTTGATGGCCTCGACAGTGAGAGGTTTTTCGAGATGTCCGTCGACGCCGCAGAGAAGATCAGATGGAATCTCGCCGGAGAACACATCGTGAGCCAGCCCTAGAATTCGCAACTGAGAAAATCGCGCTTTCAGTCGCTGAACGTGGACACACTCGGTCTTCGAAGCCAACAGACTGAAGTCTGCCACCAATAAACAGGGCGAGAGCTCAGGACCAATCTGGCCCAGATCAACGGCATTCATGAGGCTCACAACCTGGTAGCCAAGCTTTTCCAGGGTTCTTCTGATAATCGCCTGACTGACCGCTTCCTTCACGTACAGAAGTGCATGCCGCTGTGTCGCACCCTGTGAAGCGCGCAGATCGGCAGGGACACATGGGAGGTCGAACCAGAACCGGCTTCCCCTGCCCAGCTCACTCTCGAATTCGATTGTCCCCCCCATCAATTCGACAAGCTGCTTAGCGAGGGCCAATCCCAGTCCCGTCCCTCCATATTTCCTTCGATTGGATCCATCAGCCTGGACGAAGGGCTGGAACAATCGATCCGCATCGGCCTTATCGATACCAATTCCTGTGTCAGTGACGGCAAATCGTATCCAACTTGCTCCATTCGACGGGTGAGGTTTCGTGCTCCGGACCACCTGAGGAGTGTGGCCGATGTGGAGAGAGATCTCACCCTGCTCAGTGAACTTGACGGCATTGTTGAGCAGCGCAGAGAGCAGACGGCCGAGGCGAACACGATCACCCCAGATTTTCCGAGAAACTGCTGGGTCGATGTCATATCGAAGGAGGAGCTTCTTCTCTTCCGCTCGTCCCCGCAATGGCACCAAGTGCTCCTGCACCACCGCGTGGATCTCAAACTCTTCCCGACTCAGTACCACATGGCCCGATTCCAACTTCGAGAAGTCCAGAATGTCATTGACGATGTCCAGCAACGTCTTGGCAGATGTCTTGATCGTTTCCGCACAGTCGCGCTGTTCCGCGGTCAGGTCTGTGTCAAGCAGCAAGTCATCCATCCCGATGATGCCGTTCATCGGTGTCCGGATTTCATGACTCACGGTAGCCAAGAACTCGGATTTCAACCGCGCCCCTTCCAACGCCGCGTCACGGGCCTGGACCAGTTTTTCCTGACTGTCACGCAAGTCACGCATGGCTTGTCCGGCCCGCAGCATGTAGCGAACCCGATGACTCAACAGCAGCCCATTGATCGGCTTGACGATAAAATCAGTAGCCCCCGCATCGTAGGCCTGTGTAATCGAGCGATAGTCCTCCAACCCAGTCATCATGAGTATCGGCGTATGTGTTCCTTGAGGCAACCGCCGCACCTCGGCACAGACGGCAAACCCATCCATCTCCGGCATCATAATGTCCAGAAGCACCAGGTCGGGATCATGGCGGACAAACGCCTCGAGTCCCAGACGCCCGTTTTCTGCCTCTTCCACCGACCACCCGGACTGTTCAAGTGCCTCGCGCGCGAGCATCCGGGCGATGGTATCATCATCGATGATCAGAACGATCGGGTGATGTTCGGTGCTCATGCCGCAACTCTTCCCTTCGTCACTTCATCTTGAAGCGCACCACAGGCCGCTGCATAATGCTGCTCCAGCCCACCGACCACCTGCTCAGCATGCGTCAAATCCTGGCGCTCTCCCATCAGCTCTAATTCTCGGCAATCCGCGGAGACCGCCAAAGCGCCAAGCTGCGCGCTACAGGACTTGAGGCGATGCGCGGCAGCGCGCAGTTCCGTGGCATTCTGAGACCGTACGGCTGACCGTATGCGGTCGACGAGATCCGGCGATGTCTGGAGATAGGAAGACACGATACGCACAACAAGATCGGGCTGTCCCGGACGCTGGAGTGCGCGAATCTCTGCCAGCGTGGTTTGATTGAGGACCGTTCCGGCAGAGTGCGCTACCGAATCCAAAACGGGCCGTGAATCTTCTTGCAGTTCACCCGCCCTCTCTTTTGCGGCGGAACCGGATGGACGTACGTGCTGCCCCGACTCACCTCTCGACCAGTGCGGCAGCCAGCGGGAAAGAACCTGCTCAAGTGACGAGAGGGTAAAGGGCTTGGTGAGGTAGTCATCCATGCCGACCGAGAGACACTGTTCCCGGTCACCTTGCATCGCATGCGCCGTCAACGCCACAATCGGCAATCGCCGCATCCCGGCGCTCGCCGCGCCCCCACTCTGGTCCGCTCGTTCCGCTTCACGAGCCCGAATCAGTTTGGTCGCGGTCATCCCATCCATCTCCGGCATCTGACAGTCCATAAAGATCAGTGCATAGTCCGTCTTGCCAATCGCATCAAGGGCTTCCCGCCCATTCTCTGCTGTATCAATCTGGCAGTGGAGTGTTTCCAGCATGCCGCAAGCCACTTCGCGGTTCACGGGATTATCCTCCACGAGGAGAATACGAACCTCGCCCCCGCTCACTGGGAATTGATCGTCGGCCATTCCATCGCGTTCCACCGGCGCGGCCAATTGTTCCGCCGTCCTCTGGGTCGGCCTATCCGAGGGCTGGCAAGAGACCGTGAATCGAAAACAAGTCCCCTCTCCCGGACGACTTTTCAACTCAACCACACCACCCATGAGAGTCACCAGCTGCTTGACGATCGCCAGACCTAATCCTGTTCCACCATATTTTCTGGTCGTGGACCCATCCGCTTGGGAAAAAGCGCCAAAAATGTGCGCCTGGGCATCACGAGAGATCCCAATACCCGTATCCGTCACGCTGACGGACAATCCATACGGCCCTTCGCTGACCCCCTGAGGCTCGGCACGTACGGTAATCGTTCCCCGCTCAGTGAATTTCACCGCATTGCTGACCAAGTTGACGATGATCTGTCTCAACCTGATCGGATCACCGATCACATATGGAGGAGTGCGAGGGTCGATGTGACAGGACAGGCTCAGCCCTTTCTGCTCTGCCGTAGGGGATGAGACGGCAACGGCTTCCTCAATTGTCCGACGAACCTCAAAGGGGATCGTCTCTAAGCGCAATTTCCCGGCCTCAATCTTTGAAAAATCGAGAATGTCATTGATGATCGACAGAAGTGCCGATCCGGACTGATGGATTGCTTGGGTCAGATGACGCTCTTTCTCGTTAAGAGGACAGCGAAGCAACAACTCCGCCAGGCCCAGCACACCGTTCATGGGTGTCCTGATCTCATGGCTCATATTGGCAAGAAACTGGCTCTTGGCCAGACTCGCCGCTTCCGCAGCCTCCTTGGCTTGACGCAGCGCCTCCTCCACCAGTTTGCGATCCGTGACATCGATGTTAATCCCGACCATTCGAGCCGAGAGTTCGCCGGCATTTTTGATGGAGGTGCCCCGCGTGAGAATCCACCGATACGAGCCATCCTTATGCCGAAGGCGATGCTCCAGTTCAAACTGATCGATCTGGGCAAGCAGATAGCCCTCCATGGCACTCCACGTCTGGTCACGGTCCTCGGGGTGGAGCCGGCTTTTCCACTCCTCGAACGAACTGGCCACCTCATGATCGTCATAGCCGAGTTGGCGTTTCCACTCGGCGGAGAGGTACACCTCATTGGTCGTCAGGTCCCAATCCCAAATCCCAATATTCGTGCTCTGGACCGTCGTGGTCAGACGCCCCTCGCTCGTCCGCAGGGCTTGTTCAACTCTTCTCCTATCCGCCGCCTCAATGGCCAACGCCAGAGCGTTCGCCACAGAAACGGCAAAGTGTTGTTCCTCCAATGTCCATTGTCGTCGTGGCCCGATGTGCTCGTGGCAGATCACTCCCACCATCCGACCTCCTGAACGGATCGGCACATCAAGCATGGAGGTAATCCCCTGTGGAGCCAGATAGCCCTCGGAAAACTCTCTCGTCTTCTCGTCCTGTTGCGCATCATCGGCCACGATGAGTCGTTCGAGCTCCAGCTCTTGGAAATACCGGGGGTACGAGGAGGCGCTCAACACAAGGCCTTGAGAGTACGCTTGATTGGTCAATTGATAGAGTGCTGCACATTGGAGAGCCGAGTGCTTCTCTGTAAAAAACCAGATGCTGACCCGTTCAACACACAAAAAGACCGCCGCAACGCGCGTGATGGTTCGAAACGCTTGCTCAAGATCCCCAGTATAGATTTCTGGACTTTCGGTCAGTTCGGACAATCCCGTCTGAATCCGACGGAGCAGAGCCTCGGTCTGTTGGCGTTCCCGCTCGACATTTTTCTGATGCGTGATATCTCTGAAGACCAGTACCGCCCCAACCACACTCCCGGCCAATGACATGGGTGTCACAACCAGGGAAATGGGGAGCAGCTGGCCCGCGGCCGAAATCAGCAGTCCCTCATCCGTGCGGTAGGGGTCACCGGACGCGAGCGGGGGAAATGTGGCATCGGTCACAAGACATTCTGCTTGATATTCTTCAGGTCCTGGTGCAATGAGTCGATACACTGGCCGACCCACCAATCTCTGAGCCGCTTCCTCGAACAGCACCTCGGCCGCATGATTCACCATCTGAATCTTCCACTCTGCATCCACGACGCAGAGCCCATCGCCCAACGAATGCAGCACCGTCTGGAGTTTGTTCCGTTCCCGCGCTAATTGGGTGTCACTCGTCTGTTTGAGTTGGGCATAGAGATCCTGCATTTCCGTCGAGGACAGGGCGAGTGACCGTTCCAACAATGCATGGCCTTGCTCGGCTTCAACATAGCTCTGACTCACACGCTGCAACATCTCGTCCCACGCCTCCAGAGTCGATGGAAGCTGTCGCGAGTCAAGGCCTAATCGCTTGAGTTGTCTCGCTAACAAAGGATGCATATCCGCTCACGCTGCTTCACGGAACGTCGTCAACGTCATGGTTTGGTTGTGAAGGTCGCAGGTTCCCGTCGCATAGGGGGAGATTTCCCCATATGAATAAAAGCCCACCTGTTGCGTCCCGGGAGGAAGCACGTCCAACGTGGCCTCCGTTTCCTCCTCCGTCCGCTCTCCAAGAACCAGTCGCCGCCCGACACAGCTGATCGCCACGGCAAGGGTACTGGAGCATCCATCACCCGCCAGTTTCGTCGTGGTGGCTGCCTCCGACGCCCCTTGCACCAACCGATCAAAGTTGGCCTTCATCAACTGCGCAAGCGCTCCCTCGGGAATATCGCCGGCAAAGGTGAGCGATTGTTCTCGCTCATCGACAGCGAGAATGGTGCGCACCAGGCTTTTGGCCTCACCTTGATCAGCGCGCAGCGCAAGGGGAAACAAGAGTCCAGTGGCCGGTAGACCCGCTGCTCGGTCACCGAGATATTCCTTGTACAGTTGGAGTGCGGGACGGCCATCAAGCTCAAAGAGGACATTCCCCTTCGACTTGGTCACCCGGCGTTCCGGGCCGAATCGATCCCAGCCTCCTTTTGATCCATGCCCGATTCGAATGTGATCGCCATAGAACCCGACCGCCGTGACAAATCCAGGCTTGGGTTTTCTATCCTGTACGACCCACGTTCGACGAAAGCGATCTCCATCTCCGGCCAGCCCCCCCGTCACGACAACAGATGGAGGGACTTGGGAGTTGAGGCCGCGCACCAGTTCACTCCCGTTTACATGCAATCCATCCGAGAGCACAAAGATGCCTTTCAACCCAGCACCATTCAGTTGCTGCGCGATCATCTGCCCGGCGGCGAAGGCTTCCTCGGCCGATCCAACCGTCGCATTGGCCACTCGAAGTTCCGTATGGTCAAATCGCATGATTGCGACACTGAGGCTGTCATCGAAGATTTGGGTTCCCAGAATTTCGCCCGCTGTCGAACAGCCCATGACCACGGATTCCGGGTAGTCATGGAGCAACTCGTCGAGAGGACCGTCCGAATCGAGGAAGCTCGACGGTCCGAACAGCAGAATCAAGGTTCGTCGCGAGTCAATTTTTGGCCGGTTGTTGGTGGACCACCGTTTCTTCTGGGTAAACCCAAGTGTATGAACTTCCATCACGCGCCCTCCTTTAGAATGATCCCTCCCCCGAAACCAAGTTGAACATGATGCGCGGTCAACAACCCACACGCCGGCAAGCCAATGGCGTGGTGCCACATAAGCCAGACGACCCCACGATGGCGCCGTGCCCACTCGTCACTCCCCAGCGAGTTGCCTTCAGGGAGGACACGCCATAACCTCGTAACATACTGTAACAATGGAGAGATCTCCGAATCATGAGCGGTCATCGACAATAAGACCCGCTCAACAACACGACAAACTAATTCGATATTGTTTCGGCCGGGAGATCACAAAACTTGAATAGGAGCAAGAGAGCGGACCAGAAAGAAGGACTACATTCATACTGCCAGAGGGCACGTATGCCAAACTGCAGTCTCTAGTCATCGTCGACTGAGCAGGATGCGGAAGTCCCCTTGCCCATCGGCGTATGCTGTTTCAGCCCCTTTAGGTAGAGGGCAACCGCTTGGGTGCGGCGTTTGATTTCTAGCTTGGCAAACATATTGGAAATGTAATTTTTTATGGTCTTGTCCGACAGCAACAGCTTGACGGCAATCTCTTTGTTGGTGTTCCCCTCGGCCATGAGCGCGAGTATTCGCCGTTCTTGCGGTGAAATCATAGACAATCCCCAACGGAAGCAAACCAAATCCTGTGATTGTCTCAGCAAGCAGAGAGTCTTCTCGGCAGCCTCAGGAGCGAGGTAGCCCCCCCCTTTCCCGACCGCACGGATCGCTCGAACCAGTTCCATGCAACAGCTCTTCTCCTGCACATATCCTTGTGCACCTCCTTCTACGGCGCTGCGGAACGCCTCGGCATTATCGTCCCTCAGCCAACTGATGATCCGGACCGATGGAAGTAGGTTGAAGAGTCTCTTATAGATGCCGGGGTCCGAACCGCCTGAGAGCCCAGACTCCAGTACGATGACATCCGGCTTGGTTTGCCAAGACCCGGAAAGCACCCCATCCACATGATCGCCCTCACCGACCACTATGAGGTCTTCTTCCCCGTGCAGAAACGTGCGCACACCAGCCCGGACAATTTCCTGGCCATTGGCGATGAAAACCCTGATAGGCTGCCGACAAGAAGACACCATATCCAAGCTTCTGGAAGAGGCCGACGTCGTACGCCGCTTGTGCTGGCGCGCTTGCCTAGATTTCGGGACGTTGTGTTCCATCGAGAGAGCCTCTGGACGGGTGGACTACCGTATAAGGACACTGTACGTCGAACAGGGAAGGTCCAGGGTACATATCACGTCACACCCCAACTTGGTATCGGACTTCGTCCTACCGATGCTTTGGAAACCGCGAGTCGCTATCGCCCACCCTGATGCTCGACCGCATAGCGGATGAGCTCAGCCGTCGTCCGAAGGCCCAGCTTTTGGAGCAATCGGGATCGATAGGTACTGATGGTCTTGACACTGAGCTTCAACCGTTTAGCCACCAGGGAAACGGTTTGTCCTTTCGCCAATAATGCGAGCACCTCCAGTTCACGAGACGAGAGGTGCAGGGGAGCGGGGATGGCTCTCCCATTCATGTCAAGATCGCCATTCATCATCCGTGCAATATACCGTCCGCCCGCAAGAACCTCTCGCATCGCCTCCTGCAATTCCTCAGCTGCCGACTCTTTGGTAAGGTATCCAGATGCTCCATGTTTCAGTGCCAGCCTCAGGTACTGAGGATCCCCGTGTATCGTCAGGATCAGAGATCTGATCTTGGGACGAATTCGTTTGATCTGCTGAAGCAGGGTTAGCCCGTTC
>JAOUGT010000077.1 GCA_029865485.1 Nitrospira sp. | reverse complement strand
GCTCCAGAACGCCTGGATCGCCATCGATCCACCGAGCGCGCCGATATTTCGGACCTTGACCGATTGGAAGCAGACGGCCTTTTTGCCGACCGGACGAGTCCGGACTCCCACCTGGGTGGCCGATGGAGCGGTGCTGATCGGGGATGCCGCGCATGCGATGAATCCGCATGCCTCGCAGGGCCGTATGCAGGCCATGGTGGATGCGATGGCGCTGGCTGATCTTCTCCCAGAATGTCTCGCGATGAATGACTACTCCGCCGCCACGCTCAAGCGTTATGAAGAGTCACGACGACCTCACGTCATGATGCTGCAAAAGTTGGCTGACGAGCAGGTGCTCTTTTGGAATACGGCCAATCCGATTATTGCCTTTCTTCGGGATCGTGTCTTCAGCACCCTGGACCGCAATGCACGGCTGCGCTATCGGGTTTTGTCCACGACCGCCGGACTTCGAAAGGACCCTCCGTTCGGCATGATGGACCGCCTGATGGCAGCCGGACTTCTGCCGGATCCCTCTGCTTGCGACATGGCAGCAGGAGGCATCTGGTAACAACATGCAGTCAGTTGAGTGGACCATCGATGGATTACCGGAAGAGACGCAAAAGCTCTTGCGGTCCTATGTCAAGGATGTGACCAAGGTCTATGGACAGGAGCTGGAAGGCATCATCCTCTATGGGAGCGCGGTGCGAGGGGAGTTTCTCCCGGGGCGCTCCAATCTCAATCTCCTCTTGGTCATGTCGTCCTATGATCTTGCCGCATTGAAAAGGTATGACAGCCTTCACAAACGATGGAGTAAGGATCACGTGGTCGTGCCCTTGTTCCTGACGGTCTGCGACATTCAGTCCGCCTCGCGGGCCTTCCCGTTGGAGTATCAAGACATCCATGATTGCCGGCGATTGCTGTGGGGCCAAGATCCCTTTGTGGGTCTCAAGATAGATGCTCGGTACTTGGCTGCCGAAGTGCTCCAGGCCTTGCGCGGAAATCTGCTTCGGCTCCGGCAGCGTCTGGTAGAAGGCCGAAGTACGGAAGAGGCCATCACGATTCTCTTGACGCTTTCAATCACGGCACTTCTCCCGGCGCTTCGAGGTCTGCAGCGGCTGCTTGGACGACCGGTGCTTGCTCATGGAGAGCCGCTGCTCAAGGATATTGAGGCAGATTTTTCACTCGACCTTACTGGTCTTCGCGATGCGTTGCTCCTCAAGCGTGGGGAAATTTCTCCGGGGCAGAACGAGATTCCGCGGCTCATGGATCGTTACCTCGACAGTCTGAGTCGGCTTGTTTCAGCCGCAGAGGCACGGATCAAGTGATGAGGACGCTGTTGAAGAAGCGCGCATGGTTTGAGATTGTCTGGTTGAGTCTGCTTATCGGACTCGTGGCACCGCTCGCCCAGGCCGCGCTCTATGATCGACCGAAGGAACGGGTCCCGCTTCCGGACCCGATCGGCTATGTCAGTGATCATGCCCAAGTTCTGGAGCGAGAGTGGAAAGACCGCATTCGATCTGTCTGCACCGATCTCGAAAAGAAGAGCGGTGTCGAGATGGTGATTGTGACCGTACCCAGCATCAAGCCGTATCCCTCCGCCAAGGAATATGCGGATGCCTTGTACGCAAAGTGGCAGATCGGCTCGACGCAGCAGGAACATGGGTTGATGGTATTGGTGGCGGTGCAGGAGCGACAGGCGGCGATGACCTTGGGGCGTCAAATGCTGCCGGCTATTACTGCCGACATCAGAAACGAAATCAGTCGTCAGTATCTTCAACCTGCGATTGAACGGGGACACTTCGGTGAAGGGCTGTACCGTACGGCGGTGGCACTGGCGACACCGGCGCAAGAAGTGAGGCTTGAAACTCCGTCACGGCGTCGCATCAAGGGACTTGGGATTTGGATTACGCTTGGGACCACTATTGCGGTCGTCGGGTTTTTCTGGTGGCTCAGCCGTCCCGACCTGCGGCATCCCTATCGGCGGATTCAGAAGGGTGAGTATTGGGGAACCGGCCAAGGCGGCTTCGGGGGGAACTGGGGTGGTTTTGGCGGCGGGACCAGCGGGGAGGGGTATCGGTAGTCGAGGAGTGTCTTGCACAGCGATCGAGAGCGCGTTATGGTTGCTTTCATCGAATGAGCCCTTCAGTTATACTCACGGCATGAAAAAAGGGAGTGTCATGACGAGGGTGAATAGTGCCGAGGCCAAAAAGCAGTTGGGACAGATTCTTGCGCGCACGGCTCGCACGAAACGTCGAGTGATGGTGACGAGCCGAGGCAAGGATGTGGCGGCCGTGGTGCCCATTGAAGATGTGCAGCTGCTTGAAGAGATAGAAGATCGGCTGGACTTGGATGAGGCTCGTGCGGTGTTGGCGAGTGTGAAGCGCGAGGGTACGGTTGCCTGGAAAAAAATCAAGCGGGACCTTAGGCTATGAGTTGAACGGTGTTGTATCAGATTGAGTTCTCTCGCCAAGCGGATCGTCAGTTCCGGAACCTGCCATCACAGATTCAACAACGGCTCAAGTCAAGAATCGACTCCCTTTCAACCACGCCATGTCCTCATGGGTCTGAAAAACTCAGCGGCGTCGATCAACTGTACCGGATTCGAGTCGGAGACTATCGCATCATCTATGCTGTGGAAGACAATCGTTTGATTGTCCTCGTGGTGAAAATCGGTCATCGCCGTGAAGTGTATCGGTAGTCGTACTCATAAAGGAGCCCTATCAATGAATAGCATCCATCTCGGGATCCCCTTCCCCGTGTCGCTGACTATGCTTGCAGGTCTGGCCTTGTTCGTGTCTGGTTGTTCTACGATAGCGAAGGATACCAAGGATGCGTCGACTTCTTCTCCTGATGTCGCGGATGCTGCGATTGAGCGCTACATCCGTGCCCATCCGGAAGTGATCGAGCAATCGCTGCAGGCGATGGAAGCCAAACGAGAAGCGGAACAGAAGGAACGTCAGAAAGTCGCTCTCAAGACCAAGCAGGAGGAGCTATTGCACGATCCGATGTCACCGGTGAGTGGCAATCCCAAGGGTGAGATCACCTTAGTTGAGTTCTATGACTATCGCTGTGGGTTCTGTAAGAAGGCGGCATCAGCCGTCACGGAACTGCAGAAAGTGGATCCACGGGTGCGTGTGGTCTATAAAGATTTCCCCATTCTGGGTGAACCGTCGGAGCTCGCGGCCAAGGCTGCGCTCGCGTCTCAGGCACAAGGGAAGCACCAAGCCTTCCATGAAGCATTGCTCGCCTCCCATTCGGATATGACTAAGGAAGCGATTTTGAAGATTGCTACGAAGGTCGATCTCGATGCGAAGCGTCTGGAAGCAGACATGGCCAATCCCAAGTGGCAAGCTGTCATTGCTAAGAATCGGGCCCTTGCTCGCGAGCTTGGTATCTCCGGGACGCCAGGGTTTATCGTGGGCAATGAACTGGTGCCAGGGTGGTTGGACTTAAATGGGCTGAAGGAATTGATTGCACGAGCGGGATATGGAAAATGACGGCATGGAGATGATCTAGATCTGGCTGTGGACTCATCATGCTAGACGTTGAAGTAGAAGGTGGCTGGCTTGTGTCCCTGGATGATCGGCGCAAGCTAACCTTCCTTGCGATGTTGGGCCACAGCCCCGCTATTGTAGGGCGAGGCAGCTATACAGCGCAAGGCGAGGGTCTAGCAGGGTGCTGAAAAATTCCGCCAGCGGCGTTCTCGCATCGCTCAGAGGCTCAACGTACGAGGCAGAGTACGATTCGCCTCTTCGCTTGCTGCGGCCTTGCTGGACATCCATTTTGAGCACCCTGCACGGCCAGTTAGAGTCCTCTCAAACTTTGATACCTGTGATGGTCGCAGGAGCCACAATGAGTTTTTCCGCAAGCTGCTAGACCACCCTGTCTTACTACGGGAGATAAACGAAATTCAGCACCGTGTTCTCAATTGTCTGCTAGAAGTTGTTGCGGGTAAGTGCAATGAGAGCTTCCAACGGTCTATCGCAGATTGGGTTCTACGCCACGATGATCTGGAGATGAAGCAGCTGATGTCTTGGAGTTGGAATTCCACCAAAGAGCATCTTCTTTGAGTCGTAATCCACCTAGCCCGGTGGTCATACCCGACGGAATTGAACAATAGGTTCGCGTCTCGTAATGGGACAGTCTGCGGCAAAAAAACACGATGAGAGTACTCGCCTCCGTGTCAATCACAGTGCGCTACTAACCTGTGGAAATACGCAGTTGGTTCCAAGCAATATCGGGTGGAAGCTGATGCGCCATCTAACCGTTCTCCTTACTGCGGCTCTCTTTGGGTTTGCTGGGGCACCCGTTACGCATGCGGATCCTGACTTCCAGATTCAGGCAACCGACGCGGACCAGGTGCCGCTTTATGACAACCTGGGTTCGCTTCACTACCCGATCACCACGGCTGTGTCGCTTGCGCAGCGGTACTTTGACCAGGGTTTGCGGCTCTACTACGCGTTCAACCACCAGGAGGCCATTCGGTCTTTTCAAGAAGGCACGCGGCTCGACCCTGACTGCGCCATGTGCTATTGGGGCATCGCGCTCGCCTACGGTCCTAACATCAATGCACCAATGGATGCTGCGAGCGGTCGTCTCGCCTATGCCGCGATTCAGCTAGCCGGTCAGCATGCAACAAGGGTAAGCGATCGTGAACAAGCTCTGATCCGAGCGCTCGCGACGCGGTACGTGGCGGAGCCGCTGGATCATCGTATGAAACTGGATACTGCCTATTCGCACGCGATGGCTGATGTCGTGCATCGCTTTCCTGAGGATCTGGAAGCCAAGACGCTATACGCGGAGTCACTCATGGATTTGAGCCCATGGGAGTATTGGACTGCGGGCGGCGCACCCAAGCCAAATACGACCAGGCTCTTGTCACAGCTCGAGCAGGTCTTGGCCGCTGAGCCTGGCCATCCTGGTGCGAACCACTTCTACATTCATGCGGTCGAGGCGGTGCAACCGGAACGTGCCGTCAGGGCTGCTGAGCGCCTCGCTGATCTGATGCCAGGCGCAGGGCACTTGGTGCACATGCCGGGCCATATCTACATCCGTGTGGGCCGGTATGAGGATGCGATCAAGGCCAACGAACATGCCGTGCACGCGGATGAGACCTATATACGTGACCACAATCCCGCGGCCGGTATCTATGTGATTGGGTATTATCCACATAACTATGATTTCCTCGCGTTTGCCGCGAGCATGATCAGCCGTGAAGCGCAGGCCATTGCTGCTGCAGATAAGATCGCGACCTTGGTTCCGAAGGAACTGTTGCACGAGCCTGGGATGACCTTTCTTCAGCATCACCAGACACGCCATTTGCAGATGCGCGTGCGGTTTGCTCGATGGGACGAGCTATTGAGTGTGGAGGGGGCGGCGGAGGATCTGCCACATGCCCGTGCGATCTGGCTGTACGCCCACGGGCGAGCGTTGGCAGCACGTGGCCACCTCAAAGCAGCTGATGCCACGTTGCGGCAGTTGCGCGCCATCGCTCACGATCCTCAAGTGAGGTCGCTGCGGATTGAATTCAATACCTCCGGTGCCGTGCTGGAAATTGCCGTTGAGGTCCTTGCCGGCCACATCGCCGCGGCAAAGGGTGATCTGCCCGGTGCGATTACTCATCTCCGGGAGGCCGTGCGGCGCGAAGATGAGCTGGTCTATGGTGAGCCACCCGAGTGGACGGTACCCGTGAGAGAGGAGCTTGGTGTGCTTCTGCTCAGGGCGGGGCGTGCCGTAGAAGCGGAGCAGGTATTTCGTGATGATTTGTCGCGATTCCCGAAGAATTCTTGGTCTGAGCAGGGGCTTACGGACGCTCTCCGCGTACTGAATGGCGAGATGAAAGCTGAGTGATGAGATGGCCTGGGATCCCTTCATGTGTGTGCGACCTGAATTTGCATGATTGATGTTGATATCCTCTTCGCTCGAGCAAATCATAACTCCACAGTCCTTGAACAGCGTCCTTCGCATAACCTGACGTAGCACCGGCTACGTGCTCGTCGGACACTCCTGGCATGTCTCTCTTGTTCTGGCTTCTCTTGGCATCAGTGTGTATCGGAGTTCTCGTCACGATCTGGTTCATGGTTGATACCAGGCATGCATATGCACGAATCTCAGGCCACAGCATAATCTTTCCTTCGCCGTTGGGAGATATTGAGTTCAAGCGTGAAGGGACTGGTGTTCCTGTTTTGGTGATCCACGGAAGCGGAGGAGGGTATGATCAAGGCGAGATCATTGCCACGACAATCCTAGACGAACGGTTCGATTGGATTGCTCCCTCACGTTTCGGCTATCTGTGTTCGACCTTCCGGCACGGTGCCACGTTTGAGGATCAGGCTGAAGCCTACGCCTGCCTTCTCAGCCATCTTGGCCTGCAACGGGTTGCTGTCTTGGCGCTGTCTCACGGTGGTCCATCGGCATTGCTGTTTGCAGCCCGGTATCCGGAACGTGTCTCGTCGCTTACGCTGGTGTCGTGCGGAGTCGCGTCTTCTTCGGAGGCGATTCAGGCACAGGCGGATCAAAAGGGAGATGTGCTGACGATCATCTTCAAATTTGAGATTCTCTATTGGTTGGTCAAAACTTTTCTGCGCAAGCAGCTGATGAGTTTGATGGGCGTCAGCGATAGGGTCATTGAGACGCTCACCATCGAGCAGCGTAGGTTGGTCGATCAGGTGATCGATGGCATGGCTCCGGTCGTTCCTCGATACGGCGGTGTGGTTTTTGATAACAAGGCTATGATGCCCAATGAACGGGTGGGGACCATTCAGGTTCCGACACTGATCCTCCATGCGGCGGACGACATGCTGCAGCTCTTTCACAACGCGGAGTACGCAGCCACCCACATTCCCGGATCCCGCTTGGTCTCCTTCAAGAGGGGAGGCCATCTCTTGCTCGCAGTTGAGCAATCAGCTATTCAAGCGGAAGTCAGGCGGTTTATCCTGGCCCATGCCGGCGATCATGTGGATGGGTACTGAGCAGTCCTGATTCTGCTCTGTCGGTCTTGTACCTCGGGCTGGCGCTGCGTATGATCCCAGGGCTCAGATTGTTGAGGAGGCTCCATGGCGAAGATTACCGAGGTTGCCCCGGACCTGTTCCGCATCACCACGTTTGTTCAACCGTTCAATATTCAGTTTAGCCAGTTCTTAGTGCGCGACGATCAACCCATCTTGTTCCATACCGGACCACGGGCACTCTTTCAGGAGGTGAAATCTGCGGTGGCATCGCTCATCGATCCACAGACTTTGCGTTGGATTGGGTTCAGCCATTTCGAGTCCGACGAATGCGCGACGGTGCCGGAGTGGCAGCAGCTGGCTCCGCATTCGGACGTGGTGTGCAGTCTGGTAGGTAAGATGGTGAGCGTCGACGACTGTCTGGCGCTTCGTCCTGCCAAAGGAATGGTCGATGGCGAGGTGCTCGACACCGGGCGATACCGATTCCGCTTTCTTGCGACGCCGCACGTGCCCCATTGTTGGGACGCAGGCCTTCTGTTTGAAGAGACAGAACGGACGCTCCTGTGTTCGGACCTTTTTCACCAGGACGGAGATGTCGAGCCAATAACTGAATCAGATGTTATTGATCGCTGTCGGAAGACACTGGTCGACTATCAGCAAGGTCCACTGGCGAACTATCTGCCCTATTGTTCCTTGACGGAGGCGACGTTACATCAACTGGCGGAACTTCGTCCGAAGCGACTCGCCACCATGCATGGATCGGTCTATGTCGGTGATGGAAACAAGGCACTCCACGATCTTGCCATCGTTTGGCGGGAGGTGTTCGCCTCCCAGCCGGCGTAAGCTCATCCGCCCCTCTCCAGAATCACATTTTTCTTGGGAATACGGCCCACCGCAGCGATACTGCGAGAGCAGGACAGCCGAGCTCGGAGGGCTTATGACCGGTCCCGCCAAGATCGTGGTGCGATATCAGAATGGATCGATAGTAAAGGGCTATGCCCAAGACTTCGCTCCCGGCGCCCAATATTTTCACGTGAGGGAAGAGGGAGCCAAAACGTCGGCACCGCTTACGCGCGTGGTCATGCAGGAGTTGAAGGCGGTGTTCTTCGTGCGAGACTTTGTGGGTAACGGGAGCTACAAGGAAGGCAAGTCATTCGTTCTGGGCAAGCCCTTGTCCGGGAGAAAAGTTGAGGTCACGTTCCAGGACAACGAAGTCTTAGTGGGAACGACTACCGGGTACGACCCGATTCGACCGGGATTTTTCCTGTTTCCTGCAGATGATCGAAGCAACAATGTTCGCATGTACATTGTGACCAAAGCGGTCAAAGCCGTGCGGTTTGTCTAGCAAGATGAACGGGGCCAGTTTCAGGGGGCAGCGCAGCGGCGCAGCCGGTCCATGATCGCCATCCCCAGTCCTTCCTCAGGACAAGGTTCCACGTAGATCCGGTCCAAACTTTGCGCATCTAATCGTCGAAGGGCTGCAAAGAGATTGCGTGCGGCCTCCCGAAGATCACCGATTGCCGAGAGGACTTCAATTGCCGCAAAACGCTCGTCCATTGAACTGGCTTGCGAGAAGCTTAGCAATCCAGCCCGCTCATTCTTGTGAAGCGTTGGTCTTGCCTTGAGGGAACTCAGGATGGTGACGGGGGTTTGTGTTGCGTAATGGCGAGCCAGTTGCCCTGGGGCGGTCGGCTGATCGACCACGGAAGATGATCGGCGAAGCGGGCCGATTACGGCGCTGAGCTGTTCGAGAGTGATGCTCCCAGGCCGCAACAATTCCGGCTCGGGGCCTACCAGTGAGACGATGGTCGATTCGACGCCGACGGGACAGGGGCCTCCGTCGAAGATGAGGTCGATCGTACGTCCCAACCCGTCCGCCACGTGTTGTGCCGTTGTCGGACTGACGTAGCCAAAGAGATTGGCACTCGGTGCGGCGATCGGAGTTCCCGCCTCTCGAATCAGGGTTTGCGCCACCGGATGATTCGGCATTCTGACGGCGACGGTATCGAGGCCAGCAGTGACGAGATCCGGGATCGCCCGCTGTTTCGGCAAGACTAACGTCAGAGGCCCTGGCCAAAACTGATCGATGAGTTGTTGCGCGGTTGCAGGAAGGGCTCTCGCCACTTTGTCCAACTGTGTCCGATCGGCAATGTGCACGATGAGCGGGTCGAATTGTGGTCGTTGTTTGACTGCAAACACCTTCGCCGCTGCGTCAGCATTGAATGCATCACAGCCGAGTCCATAGACCGTTTCGGTTGGAAAGGCCACAAGCCCCCCATTCCGAATGGTTTCGCCGGCCAGGCGAATGGAGTAGGGAGCTGAGGCTGATAGGATTTTGGCTTTCACCGGATTGATTGTGGGGTTACATGATGGTCTGTTGTGGCTGACCAGCTATTCTTTAACGGTCATGGTCATTCTGATTGGATCGAGGGGATTGTCATATTCGTCGCGTGGCGCTGCGACAATCTTATCGACCACGTCGATTCCACGAAAGACCTCTCCGAACACGGTATAGCGCCGATCCAATCCGCTGTTGTCGTCCACACAGATGAAAAACTGTGAGCCATTGTCGTTGAAGTCGCGTGTGCTGTTGCTCTCACGCGGCATTTTGGCCATGGAGACCGCGCCGCGCTTGTGCGGGTAATCGTTGGGTTCGGGAGAGAGAAAGTATCCGGGACCACCGGTCCCGTGGAGCATGCGGTCCGGATGTTTGCTCAAGGGATCGCCGCCTTGGATGAGAAATCCTGGTACCACTCGATGGAATGTGGTGCCGTCGTAGAACCCCATCTTAACCAAGTTGATCAGGTTCTCGACGTGCCGCGGCGCGGCATCAGGGTATAGGCGAATCTTGATCTCACCCAACTTGGTGGTAATGGTGATCCGAGGATCCTTTTTTTGAAACTGCAGTGTCATGGTGCTGACTGTAACAAGCCCATCCTCCCGGTGACAAGGACTGCCAGCGTGGTTGATCCTGCGAGCTGAGTTCTAGCAGGGTGCTGAAAAAGTCCGCCAGCGGCGTTCTCGCATCGCTCAGAGGCTCAACGTACGAGGCAGAGTACGATTCACCTCTTCGCTTGCTGCGGCCTTGCTGGACGGCCATTTTGAGCACCCTGCATGGCCAGTTAGAGTCCTCTCAAACTTTGATACCTGTGATGGTCGCAGGAGCCAAAATGAGTTTTTCCGCAACCTGCTAAGGAACTTTCTTAATACTCAGTTTTCAGCACTGTCTCTCGTGAGCCGCTCTTCCGGATTGATACGGAGCCACATGCATCCGCCGAGCAGCGCCATGAATGCCGCGACGCCGAGCGAAGCCGGCCATCCCCATTGCTGGGCGATCCAGGGCGTGAGGGTCGGGGAAACTGCCCCACCGAGATTGGCCCCCATGTTCATTAGGCCGGATAGGCTCCCGGCATGGGATGGAGACAAGTCACTGATGGATGACCAATAGGCGCCGATCGTGAAATAGAGCCAGCCGGCTCCCAATGAGAGACAGACAATGGCGAGGTAGGGTGACTCAACAAGGGCACCAACGGCGATGGACAGGGCAGCCAAACCCATACCAGTCATGCCAATGATCCGGCGCCCTCGTGTCACGCCATGACTGGATGCGAGTCGATCCGTGATCCATCCGCCAAGTGGGCAGGACAGGAGGATCGCAAGAAACGGAGCAGCGGCGAAGAGTCCGCCGCGTAAGACGGTGAACCCTCGTTCATTGACGAGATACAGATAGAACCAGGACATATAGACATAGGCGACATAGCCCAGGCATCCGTAACTCAGCATGAGCCACCAGACCGTGGAGGTTCGTCGAAGCTGACCCCAGGGTATCGAAGTCTGGGGCATCGGCGTGGGTGCCGTGGCTATCGTGTCCACGGAGGGAGTGCGCTTGGGGTGAGTCGTGGGGCGGTCGGCGGCAAGCAGCCACCAGATGACGGCCAGACCTAGGCCAAGACCGCTTGAGAGATAAAATGCCGTCTGCCAGCCATAGTTGACCATGATCCAAGCAGTGATCGGAGGGGTAATGGCCGCACCGACACCGATTCCTCCAATAGCAATGCCGATGCCAAGCCCTCTCTCGTGGCGTGGAAGCCAGTCCGTGACTGCTCGATTAAAGGTCGGCAAGGCTGCCGCTTCTCCGACCCCGAGTAGGAAGCGGATCAAAGCGAGTGCACCCACGATTCCCAAGGGGGCTGCGAGGAACGATGTGGCTGCCACAGCCGTCCAGGCAGTAAAGCAAGACCACCAGATTAGGGCGATCGTGAGGACAACGCGCACTCCCCAGCGATCGCTCAGCCATCCACCAGGGATTTGGAAGAAGGCGTATCCGACTACGAATGCGGAGAAGACCCAGCCCATCTCCTGGTCGGTCAGGCCCAAGGCCGGCATCATCTGACGAGCGGTGACGGAAATGTTGACCCGATCAATGTAGGTCACGACGCTGATGGAGAACAGTAAGCCCAGGATGAGCCAACGCAGCGGTGAAGGTGGCGTCGGTTCAGTGCGAGGTAGAGAGGCTGTGTCACTCACAGCGGGTTCGGGAGTTGGTGTTCAGCGGGGATTGTTTGCACGATCGGCCAGTTGGTATAAGGCGGAATGGCGTGCCGCCTCTTGTGCAAGAGGCGGCACGCCAGCGGTTATTTTGCAGCTACGATTTCGAGTAATTCCACTTCAAAGACCAGCGTGGATCCTGGCTTGATGGGAGAACCTGGAGGGCTGGCATCGCCGTATGCAAGATTGGAGGGACATACCAATCGACTCTTACCACCAACCTTGATCTGTTGGACGCCTTCCGTCCAACACTTGATCACTTTGTCGAGAGGAAACGTGGCTGGCTCTCCTCGCTTAATGGAACTGTCAAAGACGGTGCCGTCGGTGAGGGTGCCATGGTAATGGACCTTGACGGTATCAGTTGCCTTCGGAGTCGCGCCGGTTCCTGGCTTGATCGGCGTGATGACAATACCGGACTCAGTCTTGATGGAGCCTTTTTCTGAGGCCGCCTTGGCGGTGAATGCGGCTCCAGCTTTTTTCTCACCCTCGGCAACGAGGGCCAACCGAGCTTGCTGAAGTTGCTGGATCTTTGGCCCGAAGGTCTGGAGGTCGACTTTTGGCGAGCGCTTGAGCACGCCATCGGTCATCCCATTCTTGACCATGTCCAGCTCAGCCTCGGTCAGGGAGAATGTCCCGATCGATTGGCTGAGAGCCAAGCCTAGGGCATACAAAGTTTTTTGGTCATCGTTGGCTGGGTCCGATGCTGCCCACAAGGGGGCCGCAAGAAGGAAAAGCCCAGAAGCAAGAGTCAGTATACGGGTGCGCATAGATTGTTGGGTCCTTTCTTATAAGAGGCCAAATAAGCCTGTAAGCATACGACACGCATCTTGGTCCTACAACACATATTTCATTGGATGGTGGGTGGAGGGTTGGGCTAAAGGTGGTTGATTACTCGAAGAAATTTGTTCAAGCAACCGTGGCGGAGAGGGAGGGATTTGAACCCTCGGTAGAGATTTTGTCCCTACGACGGTTTAGCAAACCGTTGCCTTCGGCCACTCGGCCACCTCTCCACGTCACGACTGTAGGGATCGGGCCGCATCCACAGCGGAAATTGTCGCCAGGGCGGGACATCACCGACGCGGGGGCATCTTACCTCAGCTCAAGGGAGTGGCACAAGGGATGATTCGCATTCGGACTTGTTTAAACTGCGAAGGCAAATTCTCCAGGCCGTCCCACGGCGAGGTTCCACAGTGCTGGGCTGTATGTATTGCGGTTCTCGTGACAGTAACCGGGTCATCCATCTGTGCAGTAGGTTGATGAATCGATGGAGGTGAGTAGGAGTGAGGAGGCTATTGGGGGAATCAGTGGTCTGCTCATCTGCTTGACTGAGAGAAGTTGTATGTCGGAGTCCAGTGTCGCTGGGCCGTACGACTCCGCTGAGGACCAGCATGTGGAGCGCCGTCCGATTTTGTTGTGCACGGTCAAGATGCATTCGAAGTCTATGGACAGCCATCCTGGACCCTCCTCGGTGATTGATCATGCGAGTTGCCATCGGGTGGTATCCACTCACATCCACAAGGTGTGCTTGAAGTCTGTGTCGAGACTACTTATTTGATAGCCGCAGTGACGGCATCGAGCGGAGAGGATCAACTTCTCTGCAAGGCCTGTCGTTCGAAGCACCAGGCGATATGTTCTCCCACCGCAAAAAGGACAGGTCTTTCCATGCAGCTCTCGTCGAATGGTTCTTCGAGGGGCTGGTTGTTTTTCCATGGTCGGTTCTCCTGCTCAGGCTGAGGGGATGGAGGGAACAATCACAAAAATATGAGTGAAGGGAGGGTTTCTTCTGGAGGGAGAAGAAACCCTCGTTACTTGCGGGTGGGCATCCACAAATAACGTCCTTCACCCACGTAAGTTGCTAGTTCTTATATGCCGGCGCATCACATGGGACTCCTGTCTCCTGATGGATTGCGCCAGCTTCATGCACGAATCACAATCTGTTCCCACATTCGGTGCGGAACCGGTGCCGCCTGGCTTGTCGGCGCTACGAACTGCCGAAGGCGGGCTTGATCTTTCGGTGACGTGAGGAGCAGGTCAAGCTTGATCCGATCGTGTTTGATCCATTGAACCTCTGCGAAGTCAATATAGATCGCCGAACCCTCATTGTCTGGTAACCACAGGCGCAGCTTGACGTAGTCGCCAGGGTGCAGGTTTTCAGGGCCTGTGATGGAAGGAGGAGTAGAGGAAAGTGAATAAATACATCCATCGCCCTGTAATCCCTCGCTGCCTTCAGACAGGATGCAGTCGATTGCGACCTTTGAGACCATGGTCTGGAGCATGTCTACGCCTCCTTGAGAAGTCTTGATGGTCATCGCAGGGTAATATGAGAGTGCGAATTCGACTACCACCCTCGTAGGTGGCAAGACCCATCAAACGGGGGTGTCGGCTGTCATCTGGTGGGTGTCATATGGGATGCCACGGTGGCCGTGACGTACCATGGATAGCCCACTCTGTTCAAAGAAGTGCAAAGGGAAGGCGAGGACTATTTTCGCAGGACCTGAGGCGAGTGGTGTTAATAATGTCCTGCAAGCGAAGGGAATGACGGCGAAACCTACGACAGGAGCAGGCCCTCGACATATCG
>JAOUGT010000269.1 GCA_029865485.1 Nitrospira sp. | reverse complement strand
CTCTGCAACCAACCGCTTGTCCTCTTTCGAGATCGGCGTGGCCTGGTGCATGCCCTACACGACCGCTGTCCCCACAAGGGCGTGCCGCTCTCGTCGGCCTGGCAGGAAGGGGATTCCCTGCGGTGCCGGTTTCACGGGTGGCGCTTCATCTCCACGGGTGACTGCGTGGAGGTTCCAGCCATCGGCAACCGGGCGCATCCATCATCGGCCTCGGCCTGTGTGCGGACATTTCCCGCAGAGGAACGGGACGGGTGGGTGTGGGTCTACATAGGAAACGATCGGTGCAGCAAGCCTTCGGGTCCACCTCCTTCTTTGCCGACTCCTGCAAACGGCAGTCCCATGACCTCCGTGCGCGAGTCCGCCCAGGCAACAGTCCGGTGGGATTTCGCAGTGGATAGTCTCATGGATCCTGCCCATGTCCCGTTCGTGCACAACAACTATTTCCGGCGGCGTGAGGCAGCCAGGCAGAAAGAAAAAGTATTCACGCGACTGCCGCTGGGGTTTCGTACGATGTCGACGAATGTCTTGCTGCCGGATACCTTTATCTTTCGGGCGTTGTCTCCAAGGCTGGGCTCGGCGACGACCACGGTCGACTTCATCCTACCCGGCATCCATTTGGAGCGATGGGAGATCGGCGACCGGTTCGCGTCCGTCATGTTGGTGGCCACCCCGCTCACTGATACACGAAGCCGATTCGACATCTGCGTGGGGTGGAACTTTCTGCGCGGGTTTCCTGTCGGGAGGCTGGTCCGTCGGACTCTCAGGACGATTCTTGGTCAGGACCGAACAGTTCTGGAATTGCAGGAACAAGGGTTCGGCCCGCATGGAAGCATGTTATTGAACGTAGAATCGGACACACTGGCCGTGTGGTACCGGCAGTTAAAGAAATATCATGGCGACATGTTGGCCGGTGTGCGCGATCCTCAGCATCCGGTTCCTGAGAAGACCCTGCTCAAATGGGTGACCTAAGATGGAGCGAGGAGAGAGTGGACTGGTTCCGGAACCCGCCCATTTCGAGATTGAGCGATGCACCAGGAGAACATCATACGTGCGCTGAAGGGTGGCGACCGGCGCTCCATCGGTCGTTCCAACCAGGTAGTCGCGCTTGTACGGCAAACACCGACACTGTTTCCTGCTCTCATAGACTGTATGTATCACGAGGACGAACTGGTCCGCATGCGAGCCGCCGATGCGGCCGAGAAACTCACCCTCACTAATCCTGAGTGGCTCCGTCCCTTCAAAGGTCAACTCCTGAAGTTGGCGACAGAGACCATGCAGCAAGAGTTGCGCTGGCACTTGGCCCAGTTGCTTCCACGCTTGGAGTTGTCGAAGAAGGATCGCGCGAGGGTTGTGGCGATTTTTCGACGCTATCTTGAGGATCACAGCCAAATCGTGAAGACGTTTACAATGCAGGGCTTAGCCGATTTGACGAGGCAGGATCCAAGCTTAATGAATCTAGTCCGGCCGCTCCTCGCCTCGCTCACCAAGACCGGGAGTGCCTCGATGAAAAGTCGAGGACGCAGGTTATTAGCCAAGCTTCGGGTGGAGAGGGTGTCCTCTTCTCCTGAAGCCTCTACCTAGAGGCCAATCGCGAAACCTGTATGTATACATGAATACAGACCGCAGGAGCCATACACGAGCAGAGCCGCGCTAAAGCGGTCTTGCGTCCGCCCGAATCATACGGTACAACAATTCTACAGGTCTCTGCGCGCAGCGCTCACGGTGGACGTCGGTGGGATCATTTGGATATCCCATGACGTGATCCTGGCAATCCTCAGATAGATCACCCAACCAGAGAGGGACGGGCAAGGTGCGAAGGAAGGATAGCGTGAAACGAGAGTTCAGAACCGTAGGCTGTCTGGCGGGATGGGTACTCGTGACTCTGGTGATTTGTCTAGGAGCAGAGACCTGGGCCTACGAGTCGGCGCCAGTGGTGGAAGGGGCCACGGTGCGCGGCACGGTGACCTTTCTTGGTACGGTCCCGGCGCCGAAAGAATTTGAGTTGCGTCGCTATCTGGACCACGAATATTGCCGTCAGCTGTCCGACGGACACGGGTATCGAATCATGAGAGAACTGACGGTCAGGCCAGACGGCGGCCTCAAGGATGTGCTGGTGATGGTGGAGGGCGTGGAGCGGGGAAAGCCCTTTCCCTTCACTGATGCCAAAGTGGAAGCGAACCTCTGTCAGTTTGTGCCGTTTGTCACCGTGGTCGGCGATAAGCGATTGATTACGATCGTTAATCGTGACCCAGTTCCACACGACATCCAGGGGTATGCGTTCGATCAAACTGGAGGCGACATGGTTTTTTATCGCCCGTCCTTGGAAGCGGAGGGGACCACTGATACCGTGCAGCTGGTCAACGGGCGAAGAGTATTCAGCATGCAGTGCAGCATGCACCCGTACATGCAGAGTTGGGGCTATGCGATCGATCATCCGTATTTTTCCGTCACGGATGCAGCCGGCTCCTTTTCCATCCAGGATATTCCGCCGGGGAAATATCGCCTCAAGGTCTGGCATCCGATTCTGGGCATGCGAGAACAGGCCTTGACCGTCGCAGCGAATGAAAGGGTTTCATTGGAGCTGTGGTTTCAGGCCAAGGATTGACCAGGAACGACTGACTATCGTGCGCCGCTGCTGAGTATTGCACGCTTGCCCGAACTACGTCAGGGAGAACGTCCACGCCAAGCTGATGGTCGATCAGAACACACCGTGACCGAGACAATCGTTGCGTCGCCGACGGACTGAGTCGACCCACAGTCGTCCGGAACGATGTATCTCCTTCAATTCATTATGAGAGTACAGCATGTATTACGCTCTGGTCATTGTGCACATTCTCGCCGCGATCAGTTGGGTTGGTGGCATGATCTTTTTGTCGTTGGTTTTGGCGCCCTTGGTGAGAAGCCGGAAAGCAGTACCGGAATTCATGGCGCTCTTTCGGTCTGCTGCGCTCCGCTTTCGGCCCATCGTTTGGGTGGCCATGGCGATACTCGTGATGACTGGTCCGATGTTGCTGTCGCTTCGCGGCATTGCGGTTGCGACCCCCTCCTCTTGGCCGGGAATTGTCATGGCAAAGCTGACGCTGGTCGCCCTGCTGCTGGTCCTCACCTTGCTGCATGATCTCGTGCTTGGTCCCCAGGTCAGCCGGGTGAGTGCTATTCCAGAATCCCAGCGAACGGCAGGAGAGCAGGTTGTATTCAAAACCGCCCGCTGGCTTCCTCGATTGTCCCTACTCATTGCCTTGGCCGTCGTGATCACGGCGGTGATGCTGGCACGGTGGTAGTGGGATTTAACGAGCGACTTGGTTGAACTGTACGGCGACATCTCCTGGCTTACCGCATCGAGTAAGAACGAAGCCTTCCTGGTAACAAAGTGAGGACGGGGTCCCATCACTCTGGTCGAGCCACTCAGGGTTACGGAGTCTTTGCGCAACGAAACCCATAGCCGAGGTGCCGGCGAGACGGCTCGGCATTGTAACGGAAGGACGATCCCAGAAACTCCTGAACATACAGCCAGTTTCCGCCCCGCACTACTTTAGACTTACCTGTTGTCGGTCCTTGAGGATTCTTCGTTGGGCTCTTCTTGTAATAGTCATGGTCATACCAGTCGTTGACCCATTCCCAGGCATTGCCGGCCATGTCATAGATACCGTAGGGGCTCTTGCCCATTTCGAACATC
>JAOUGT010000076.1 GCA_029865485.1 Nitrospira sp. | reverse complement strand
CCTTCGCGTAATCTTGGACAGCATGAGGAGGCACGAACGTGAACACCCGTCATCCCTCGTCCAAAACCCGTATCAAATCACGTGGGCTGCCACCCGGTCTCGGCTATCTTGGACAGCAATGATATGGGATCGGATCCTGAATCGTGCATGGCGCAGGAATACAGATCCGTCTTTGTCGGCCGATACGCCCAGCAGACACCATCCCATCAGGCCCTGCATTCTAGCACGCCCCTCCTTCCTATCTTTTCCCGTTGACGGATCCCACATGATTTTGGGACGATGGCTTCGTGCATTTCGAGTTGCTCGGCCCGATCACGCAGATTGAAACGTTCGCGGTTGGGTCTCAAATCCGTGAGGTCTCCAGGCTTCGGAAGTTTTATGGCAGAGGACGTTGGCGCAAGCGGAAGGGCATTGCGAAAGTCCGCCTTTCCGATGGCTCCATCCATCTCGCAGAAATTCACTGGTATGAAGCCACGGGAATAGGCCGGAAAGAATACAAGATCAAGCGACTACTCTGAGGACACCAATATGCCAAAGCCCAAGCTTACTACGTCACGGTTTTTGATTTGCGTCGAGAATAAGGGGTACGCTGCCTCGCTTGAAAAGCGCAAGATCTATGTCGCCATTCCCGATGCGGGAGCACTCAAGCACGGCCAAGTTCGCGTGGTCGATGAGTCTGGAGAAGACTACCTCTATCCCAAGAGCCTTTTCCTACCCATCACAGTCTCGGCTTCACTCCGCAAAGCAATTCTAAAAGCCGCTTAAGGATTGCAGAACGGGCTACACCGTCCGGTCACTCCTTCGCCACAAGCATCCGTACAGCCGACTGTGCCAGACGTCTTAACTGCTCTTCTTTCACCTGCCTACGCAGAAAACCACGGCTGTTACGCGACGGAGCTCCACACCTATCGTCACATCTCGTCAAGAAAATGAAGGTCGGAGTCTTTACTACCATCGTGAGCTGATCCACGACACCCAGAGCGTCAGCGCCATGCGCCAACCATCTACACGCCTCCCATCCCGAGTCCTGCCCACACCCACCGCCTCCAGCACTGCACATAGACCCCAATACAGTGCGACGGGAATGCCGAGCTATCCCCCCGCTACAACACCTGCACGATGAAGCACTTCAGATACCGCGTCTCCGGCATGCTGGCGAGGATCGGGTGGTCGTCGGCCTCGCCTCGTTGTTCGATCAGGCGTATCTCTCATTTGGCGTCGCATTCAGCCTCGTGCCCGTTGCTCTCCCTTCACCACGATCAGGGGATTGGACAAGCGTCAGAGAACGGGGTACCGTTCGTTTCAAATCCTCGTGCCCGTAGGATGCTCGCGATGTCCGATACAGGGTATTTCAGGGAACAGGCGGTCTCAATCAGCGCATGTCCCGCCATGTTAAACGTAGCGTCTTTCGTGAGGAGGACATGATGTTGCAGAATGACACGATCGGCCCTGTCTGCTCCAAGGACTGAGCGAATCAACCACAGCGCCGCCGACCACATTTCCCCATCGTCGTGTACTTCTCCGACCATGTCTTCAGGATAATGCTTGTTCCCATCCAAACGCCGCAGACAGGTGGGTGTGCCAGTCCGATACGTCGTCGAATCCCACTCCGCCAAACAAACTTTTTCGGGGACGCCATTAAGAGAGGCGGTGTTGTACCGCTCTCCTAACGTCCCAGCCCAATAATCCCCAAACCCCTCCCCCATGGCTCCAGATTCGGCCGTCGTACCAAACCGATCAACGAGATCGTCTTGAATCGAGTGACCGTATTCGTGCCAGATGACTTCAGCATCTTCTGCATCATCAACGCCCCCTGTTCCGAACGTAATATCCTTGGAGGAGACCGAGTAGTACGAATTGTCCTTGGTAAAGCGATCCACACTGAACACTTGCTGCCGAGCGTTGATCGACTTGGCACCTTTAAACCCTAAGGCTTGAATGCGCTGTTGTGCAAAATCGAGAAAATAATACCCCATCGTCTCACTAAATCCGTTGGAGCTCCGATCGAACAGGAATTGATGTGTGGGACTAGAGGCGCGCTTCTTCGAAGCACTGCTGGAGGCATATTCTCCGTCAAGATAGCTTGTTCCCAACAATCTCTCCAACCCAACCGTTTTGTAGGCCGACGAGGGAACAGCCGACGCGGCGTCCTTGTTATCTTGCAATGATGGATCCCCTGTGGCCACGATGGCATTCGTAACAAACACCTGTCCGATCCCTTGAAGCGGCGGAGCATAGCGATTGAGATCTTCCGCAGACTTCAATACCTGGCCGGTTTTGGCGTCGATGAATACTTGCCAGGTTGGTCCCCAGGTATGGTGGATCACCTCCCATACCAACCTCGGCACGCCGCCCTCAGCAGAGACAACCAGATTGGCGATGGGAGCCGGAACCGTCTCATCGATAAGACCTTGGAGCTGGCTCTTCTCAAGATGGGTACGCCCTACCTCTACAGCTTGACCTGCGCTCATCAACGGGATGGGATCGACGGCCCCGGTTAAGGGAACATACGAATTGTTCACCGCTCTGACTCGACCCTCCCCGTCGAACAGCACCTTGATTTGCCCGTCATAGACCGGAATACCATGATGCCTTTGGGTGAAGACAAATTGGGTGCCAATGAGACTTGCAGTCTGTCTGGTTAGAACCAGGTCAGAGAGAGTCGGGTCGATCCTGAAGAGTTGGGCATGTTCAGATAGAAATCGCCTGGCCGATGATTCAGATGCCTTCATGGGTTCGGAAAGAGATCCAAAGATCGTTTTCGGTGAGCCTGATCCCGCGTTCCAGAAGACGGTGACTTTCCCTTTGGCTTTTCCCTCCAATACCGCCCACAGCGGAAGCAACGCAGGATCTGCCTGGGCCACCGGTTGTCTCGGTTGATGGACACCGCCTTGTTTTCCTGAGGAAGACGGATCGCTTGCTCCAAGCGCATGCGCAGACATGAACCCACTCATACTGAGAAAGAGGGCCAGAAGAATACAGGCCAGACGGTACAGTGGCAAAGGCACAGTGTTTTTCATATACCGAACCTCCTTAATCTGAAGTTGCCATGACTGCCAGCTACACAGGCACGTATCAGCAAATTGGCATGACAAAAAGTGCAAGATTTTCAGATCAGCTTATTGAGGCACACACGAGCCTCCTCAGAGCTACGGTTGAGCAGACCTATCCCCATCCAAACCAGTAATAACCTGCTCAACAAGAGCTGAACTAGTGGTAAAGGCTTACCCTCTTCTCAGAAGAAATGCAACGTCTGGAAGGGACCCTGGAGATCTGCGAGTACGGACGGTCTGAACAACACATCCGATTACAATACCTGCACGATGAAGTACTTCAGATACCGGGTTTTCCGGCATGCTGGCGAGGATCGGATGGTCGGCGGCCTGGCCTCGGTGTTCGATGAGCCGAATCTTTCGCTTGAACTATTCTTTGGGGTCAAATTGCAAAACCGGTTGCAGGAGTTGTCGTCATTATGCCAGCATATAACGAGCGCGATGAGTTCATCCTGGATGAGATAAGCAGCTGTGAGCAATACGTTCGAACGTATTCAACGTCTCGTCACAGGTCGTTCAATTCGGATTTCAGATCACGGGTACGATGAGCTTGTAGCGGATGATATTTCCTCCCGTGATGTTATTGAGCGAGTCGGCGAAGGACGAGTAGTCGAAGATTATCCAGACTATCCCAAAGGACCTTGCGTGCTGATGTTGCAGTCAGACAGCAATGGGAATCCGATTCATGTCCTGTGGGGAATACCGAAGGGACACTCGGAAGCGGCAGTTCTTGTGACAGCGTACCGACCAGATCCAGCCCAATGGGAAGACGGATTTATGAAGAGGCGCGTATGAAAAAACACCCGCGGACGAAATTGATTCACGAAGGGCACTACCTGGCCGAGGTCGACGTTGAGTTGCTCGTGACCGATGACGAATGGTCGCCCTATCTCTCGATGGAGGACGCCTACAAGCTCGATGACGTGCGGAACGCCTTAAAAAAAGGCGATACTGCAACAGCTGCACGGTATGGACGGGTGTTTACGCTAACTCCTCTTGCCGTCTGACTCTGTCACTGTACCGTGCCTGGATCAACCAGGCTGACCTGACCCCACCCACTCTCTGCTTCCTTCCACCGCCGTTCGATATTCCCGCTGTCAAGGTAGTTATCGGTTACAACACCTGCACGATGAAGCACTTCAGATACCGCGTCTCCGGCATGCTGGCGAGGATCGGATGGTCGGCACTTTGGCCTCGTTGCTCGATCAGGCGTATCTCTCGTTTGGCGTCGCGGGCCGCGAGGCGAATGCTTTTCCAGAGGTCTGCTTCAGAAACAGGGTGCGAGCAGGAGCTGGTGACGAGAAACCCTTCCGGTTTGAGCAGCTTCAAGCCCAAAAGATTCACATCCTTATATCCGGTCAATGCTCCGGCCAAGGCCTGTTGGCTCCGAGCAAAGGCCGGAGGATCCAGTATCACGACATCGTAACGCCGCCCCGCCTTGACCAGCTTACGCATCTCCTCGAAGGCATCCGCTTGGCGATAGGTGCAGCGATCCTCCACCTTGTTCATTGTGGCGTGCGTTTTCGCCATAGCCAAGGTGTCTAGGCTGACATCAAGCCCTTCCACGGATACGGCTCCAGCCAGCGCGGCATGAATCCCGAACGCGCCGGTATGGCAGAACACTTCCAATACTTCCGCCCCTGCCGCCAGCTTGGCTGCCGCCACCCGATTCTCCCGTTGATCGCAAAACCACCCAGTCTTCTGCCCCTTCTCGACATCGACGAGAAACTTCGCAGGCCCTTCCTGAATCTCTACTTGCGTCGGACCGCCGCCACAGAGAAACTTCCGCTCGAGGGGCAATCCTTCCAGTTGCCGGCTCTTGGCCTCGTTTCGCAGGTAGACCCTCGTCAGATTCAATTCCTTCATCAACACGTCAGCGATGAGTTCCTTCCGACTGTCCATACCGAACGAGAGACACTGCATGACCAGCAACTGATCGTACCGATCCACGATCAACCCCGGCAATCGATCGCCTTCCGCATAAATAAGACGATAGGCATTGGACTGTGCCACGACTCGCTGCCGCAGACGGATCGCCTGCTGGACTCGTCCCCGCCAAAACGCCTCGTCGATGGGTTCATCCTCAAATGTCAGAAGGCGGACTCGGATTTTTGAGGAGGGGTTATAGAGCCCACGTCCGTAGAATTGTCCGTTGGGGGTCAGAACATCGATCAAGTCCCCGGCCGCTGCTTGGCTGGCGAGCGGTCCGACATGACCGGCAAACAGCCAAAGAGGCCGTCCCTCAGGAATGTGGAGTGATGTAAGGCGAACCTGGGCCATCGACGACATGATTGTTTCTCTCCTCACCTGGTGTATTGAACTGTGCGTAAATCGGCGTGTGTCACTCGCCATCAACTGGGGCTTGACACGCTCATTGCTTGACGAACCCTGGTCAGTATGTTTTCCTGATGACGAACCGTACTATCTGTCGGGGTGAGGATAAAGAAGAATGGGCAACAAAGCTACCATTGGCTCTGCAGTCCTGGATCGTTTGCATCGCCTCGGCGTCCGCCACATCTTCGGCATCCCCGGCGACTATGTGCTCTCGCTCTATCAACTGATCGAAGCGTCGCCGATCAAACACGTTGGGACCACGCGAGAAGATTGCGCCGGATTTGCGGCGGACGCCTATGCCCGCATCAACGGCATCGGCGCCGTCTGTGTCACCTATTGCGTCGGCGGGCTCAATACCGTCAACGCCATTGCCTGCGCGTATGCGGAACGATCGCCGGTGGTGCTTCTGACCGGCTCCCCCGGGCTGTCCGAACGAACTCGTACGCCCTATCTGCATCATATGGTCCGCGACTTCGGGACGCAACGAGAAGTCTTTGAACGGATGACCGTTGCCGCGGTCACACTGGATGATCCCTTGACCGCGGAACGCGAAATGGACCGGGCCTTCGCCGCGCTCCTACGTTACCGCCGTCCCATTTATATCGAGATTCCCAGAGACATGGTCCACTGTCCGCTTACCGGCGGAGCGCGACCAATGTGTATCGAGGATGCACCAAGTGACCCGGCCGCGTTGGAAGAAGCGCTCGCCGAGGTACGGATCATGTTGGCGTCGGCCAAACGCCCGGCCATGCTCGTAGGCGCAGAAGTCGGTCGGTTCGGGCTCCAGGATGATCTCGCTCGCCTCGTCGAGCAACTCAACATCCCTATTGCCTCAACGCTGCTGGGGAAATCCATCATTCGCGAAGATCATCCGCTCTATGTCGGCGTGTACGGAGGCCTGATCGCCCGGGAAGACGTCCAGCAGTTCATCAACGATTCGGACTGTCTGCTGATCCTGGGATCCATCCTGTCCGACGTGGAAGATCTCGATGCGACATCACCGTTGCTATCCGAAGGGCGGACCATCCATGCGACTGCCGATCGAGTCGCCATCAAACACCACCGCTATGAATCCATCAAATTTCAAGATTTTGTCGAAGGCCTGGTGCGATCGCCGCTCCCTTCTTTTTCACGTTCCCAACGAACGCTCCCGTCCAAAAACTCTCCGGCACCATCGATACCAGACTTGGATGCCCCGGTGAGGTTGGAAGGGCTCTTCCGGCATCTGGATACCGTCCTCACGGAGAAAACGGTCGTCATCGCGGACGTAGGCGAATCGCTCTTTGCTGCGGCCGACCTGCACGTCCGACATCGGTTCGAGTTCCTGTCTCCGGCCTACTATACATCGATGGGATTCGCCGTCCCGGCAGCGCTAGGCGCTTCGTTTGCCGACCCCACCCTACGACCAATCGTGTTAGTGGGAGATGGCGCCTTCCAGATGACCGGAACGGAACTGGCCAGCTGCGTCCGCTATGGGCAAACCCCCATTGTGATCCTCTTGAATAACCGAGGCTACTCCACCGAGCGAGAGATCTTGGAAGGCCCCTTTAACGACGTGCACGAATGGCAATATGACAAAATCTGCGATCTTATTGGAGGAGGAAAAGGCGTACGCGTGAGTACCCAGCGGGAATTCCAGCAACACCTTGCCACTGCATTTGCCGACCAGGATCACCTGCATGTGCTCAACGTGCTCCTCAGCCCCAATGACCGCTCCCCGGGCATGGTCCGCCTGGCCAGACGTCTGGGAAAGAAACTCTCCACCGATAAGCCATAGGGAAAATCATCCAGTCTGCCTGCTTTTCCCTACACTCCTGATTGCTTTCCAGAAAAATCGCCCCCCGATTCCTTCCCGAAGCCCACACAGGCGAACTCTTCCGCCAAAATCCGCAGTGGCACGCCCCCTGCACATTTGTTCACTTGCTTTGTGAGAGTCGGCTGGGCAGAATGTGGCACGCCTTGGTCCCACCGTCTTGACGCACTTTACGTAGGGTCCGCTTTTAGTAATAATCAGGGACTGGTCGTGAGGATACCTTGTCGGATTTTTATCAAAATGGCGTTGTCACCGTGCTTCATCGGCTCGGGCAACCCAACACCGAGCAACTTGAGCAGGAACTGGAGCGATACGCGAAAACCACGCCGATCGCGCTGGTTCTCCCGTCGCTCTATGCGGAACTTGAACGACCGGCCCTCAAACGCATCATCGATATCCTGGGCGAAGTTCGCTACATCAATGAGATCGTCATCTCGTTGGACCATGCCTCCGCCTTGGAGTTCAGACTGGCCAAGCAATTCTTTTCCCAGCTCCCTCAACGAGTCCGCGTCATCTGGAACGACGGCGCTCGGATTCAAGCCATCCTGAATGTCCTGGTCTCACATGAAATCGACATCGGACACCAAGGTAAGGGGCGCGGTTGTTGGACGGCCTACGGCTATGTGCTGGCCCGAGGCCAGAGCCAGGTCATCGCACTCCATGACTGCGACATTGTGAGTTATGATCGCCAGTATCTGGCTCGCCTCTGCTATCCCATTGCGAACCCGAATCTCGCGTACGAATTCTGTAAGGGGTATTACAGCCGTGTGACGGACCGGATGCATGGGCGTGTAACCCGTCTCTTCATCACCCCGCTGATCCGCAGCCTGCAAATGCTGGTCGGACCGCATCCCCTCCTCTCGTTTCTCGACAGTTTTCGATACCCGCTCGCCGGTGAGTTTGCGATGGTACGGGATCTGGCCTGGATCAATCGTATTCCTGGCGATTGGGGACTTGAAGTCGGCATGTTAGCCGAGGTCTATCGGAATTGTGCGCTTCGGCGGATCTGCCAAGCCGATATCGCCGATGCCTATGAGCACAAACATCAGACGCTGTCGACGCACAATCCGGATGCCGGTCTCTTGAAAATGTGTGTCGACATCACCAAATCGCTGTTCCGCAACCTGGCAAGCGAAGGATTGGTCCTCTCAGAAAGTACGCTCAAGACCTTGCGCGCAACATACCTGCAGGCCGCGCAAGAAGCCATTAGTCGATATGAAAATGATGCAGCGATCAACAGTCTGCGCTTCGACCGCCATGAAGAGCGCCGAGCGGTCGAAGTGTTTTTGCGCGGCATGACGATGGCAACCGACAGTTTTCTTGAAGACCCGCTCGGTGTCCCCATGATCTCGAACTGGAGCCGCGTCACCCATGCTGTCCCTGATATTTTCCACCGGCTCATGGACGCCGTCGAGCAAGACCATGCCTGGGATCCCACGGCAGAAACACGACAGCCTGTCTCATGATGAACAACGGCCTGATTCCACTTACTGCTGAAACTGAGGATCTGCTGGATGCGGTCCACCATGCCGACATTCTGGTCGGCATTCCCAGCTTCAACAATGCGAAGACGATCGGCCATGTCGTTCGAGCGGTCGGCGCAGGCCTGGCCAAGTATTTCCATGGCTATCGCGCCGTCCTGGTCAACTCAGACGGCGGCTCCACCGACGACACACCGGCCATCGTGGCCCATACCATGGTGGATCTCGAACCGCTCTTTATCAGTGATCGGCAAAGCACCCTCCACCGCATCGTGACGCCCTACCATGGAATCCCAGGCAAGGGGAGCGCATTCCGCACCATTTTTGAGATCGCCCGACGGCTCAAAGTAAAAGCCTGTGCCGTGGTCGATTCGGATGTGCGGAGCATTACGCCTGAATGGATGGAACTGCTCCTTCGGCCCATCATCAAGGAAGGATACGACTACGTGGCGCCCTATTATCGGCGTCATAAATACGACGGGACCATCACGAACAGCATCGCCTATCCCTTGACCCGTGCCCTGTACGGCCAAGAAGTTCGTCAGCCGATCGGAGGAGATTTCGGATTCACGGGAGAACTCGCTCAACACTATCTCGAAAAGCACGTATGGGAGTCCGATGTCGCGCGCTTTGGCATCGACATTTGGATGACGACGGAAGCCATCACGAACGGCGCCAAGGTCTGTCAGAGTTTTCTGGGCGCCAAGATTCATGACCCGAAGGACCCGGCCGCCGACCTCTCGTCCATGTTGCGACAAGTCGTGGGAGCCCTATTTGCCTTGATGGAAGCCCATGCCCCTAGCTGGCTCTCGGTGACCGAATCACGGAAGGTGCCGCTCTTCGGCTTCCAATATGAAGTGGGCGTTGAGCCGGTCAACGTGAACGTTGAACGGATGGTGGATTTATTTCATCTCGGCCTGACCGATCTGCACGACATCTGGGTGCGAATACTCTCCGAGGAGGTACTCGAACAGCTGTCTCATCTCCGAGCGGTTCCTGCGCGGGACTTCCGTATCCCTGATACCTTGTGGGCGCATATCATTTATGACGCCGCGCTGGCACACCATCGCAATGTGCTGCCACGAGAACATCTCCTCAAGGCGTTGACTCCGCTCTATTTAGGAAAGACCGCCTCATTCGTGCTGGATAGTCAGGGACTGACGACAGCGGAGGCTGAACACCTGATCGAAACGCTCTGCCGAACATTTGAAAAAGAGAAAGAGTATCTTGTGACTCATTGGCCTCAGTCTCATGATGTGCGGGACGTCGTCAGTGCGGCCCCCGCGAGGCCTGAAAGGAGCCAACCATGACGTCAACCTGGGAACAGACGTTGCTCGGACCCGTTACGACGCTCGGCGAACAGGTGCTCGCCATCCTTCCCAAGGTCCTGGCCATGATGATCCTTCTGCTGGTCGGTCTGGTGGTGGCTTGGGGGGCGGGGCATTTTACGGAGCGCCTGCTTCGGATGATCGGCCTGGACCGATTGTGTGATCGGATCGGGATCGCCGCGGCCCTTCTCAGGGGAGGCATTAAGTCGGACCCTTCCTACATCATCGGCCGGATCACCTACTGGCTCATCGTCATTTTCTCCACCACGGCCTCGCTGGGTGCACTCAACGTCGCCCCGATCAATGAAGCCGCACACTCGCTGTTATCCTATATTCCGCATCTGGTCACCGCCGCCGTCATCGGCATCATCGGCTATCTCGTCTCGAATTTCGTGTCCCAGGCAGTCCTGATCGCCGCCGTCAATGCGGGATTGCCCCCGGCTCGCTGGATTGCCGCCGGTACCCGCTGGGGCATTCAACTGCTGACGGTCGCCATGGCGCTGGAACAGCTTGGAATCGCCCAGCATATCGTGGTAGTTGGATTCGGAATTACCTGGGGAGGCCTGGTCCTGGCCGCAGCCCTCGCCCTGGGCTTGGGAGGCAAAGATCTTGCAAAAGATTTCTTGGAGCGACGTCTGATCGGCCACTCTCGCTCACAGGTGAACGAGGACTTACGACACCTATAGTTATGCCACGCTACCTTCTACTCACAGACTTGGACGGCTGTCTGTTGGACAGCGAAACCTATTCCTTTGAGGAAGCGCGACCGGCGTTGAACGCCCTTCGTGCCGAGCACATTCCCATCATCCTCGTCTCAGGAAAGACTCGTGCGGAAATCGAACCACTACGGGAACGCCTCGACCATCAGCACCCGTTCATCGTCGAGAACGGCGCAGCCGTGTATGTCCCGCTTGAAACCTTTGGCTTTCAGCCTGAGCGGTCACGCCGCCGCGCCTCCTATCATGTCATTGAACTCGGCACTCCCTACGCGCTCCTCCGCGATGTCCTCCGGCAAATCGAGGAAGCCGTCGGGACCCCGCTGCAAGGATTCGGTGACCTCTCGGTCGACGAGATTATGGCCACGACAGGACTCATGCGAGAGGATGCGCTGCGGGCCAAACTGCGGGAGTTTGATGAGCCCTTCCTCGTCAACGGTCCGCCCAAGTTGATCGAGGAGATTTGTCGGCAAATCGTCACGCGAGGACTGAACTGGACCAGAGGCGGGCGATTCTTTCACCTGACTGGAAACAACGACAAAGGGCGGGCGGCCGAGATCCTACTCCGCTGCTATAGACGACAGAGCCAGGCACAAGACCCATCCGACAATATCGAGACGATCGGGATTGGCGATAGTCTGAACGACCTCCCGCTCCTTCTGACGGTCGATCATCCGGTATTGGTGCAACGGCCTGATGGCTCGTATGATCCTGACATCAATCTGCCAAACCTCATCCGAGCCCCAGGTATTGGTCCTGCCGGCTGGAATCAGATCGTCCTTGAACTCCTTCGTCAGACCGCCCACGAAGCATCGCGTGAACGGGCGGTCAATATCAGAGTCACCTAACGTTCACGGAATCACGAGGCTTCTACCCGGCTAATCTTCTGCTGGGTTTATGATATGCAGTCCTGCAGATTTCGATGCCGCCAATAGTTGTGTATCGGTGCTGACGACCGTCAACCGCAACGGCTTCAGCTCCAACGCCAACGCAAGATGCATCACTTGGGGCGAGCGAAGAAAGGGATACTCCAACACCAGCTCCTTCGTGGTCAAGTAGGTCTCCATCTGAGGAGCGATGAACTGATATAACCCCTGCTTGGATTCAATTTCAAACTTGTACAGCACGGAGTAACAATCGTCCCGTGTGATTTGACCTTCGTGAGCACGGGCACAGAGGATGGAATAGAAGTCCGTCACGGTCCAGGTCGGAACGACGGCGACCCTGCCACGCTTCACCATCAACTTATTGACGATACGTGTCCCCCGCTCCATGCTGTAGCGTTTCACCAGCGCGGTCGAGTCGAAATAGTAGTATGGCATGCGGTTACCCCCTCCCTTTCAAAATGATGTCGGCAAGCGGCCCTTGAAGTTTGGACAGTCGATCTTGGAGTTCGTCGAGCGGAGCTTCTTCATAGCCTTCTTTTCGCAAGGTATCGGCAAGATTCCCGTTATTGAAGGCCGACGTATCCGCCTTCAGACGCTCGTTCAATCGCCGTTTGGCCAGGCGGCTTGATACCTTCTGCCCGGATTTGGTCAACCCCCGCCCCCTGCTGCGTGGAGCCCGACTGACGGATAGTTCGTCTGTTTTCTTCACGATTGATGCCTCCTCATCATGAGTGTTGGTTTACCGCTTCCCTGCAGACGCTTCCCGTGGACAACCGGCAGGCATCGCAGCGGTCGCCGGCAAGGTGACCTCACCAAAGATATGTGCTGCGATGGCCTGTGCCACATCCAATGAAAACTCTTGCTGGATCACTCGAAGTGCCTTCGCCGTCGCCTCGCGCTCGGTTACGTGTCCTTCTTTTCCACCACGTGCAATGGCTCCGACGACCCGCTGCGTGGCACGCTCGACAATCTCCACATCGCTGCACCATCGGACATACTTAAAGTTCGGATCCTGCACCTCAATCGGCATCAGCCGAGTCATGACCCGAACCAGCAACTCCGAGGACTCCGCATCACCCCCCCCTGAATCAGCCGTGACAAGAAATCCTTCGCGAACCAATCCTTCGGCAAGTGCCCGTTGGATCGGCTCCGCATGGTCTCCTGAAATCTGTATGACGATGCCCAAATTCGACGAGAGGAACTGCGCCAATTCGCCGGACAGCTCTCCAACTCGATACCCGGAGGAAACCCCTTGTCCGCTTGCGCGAATCACGCGTAAATCCGTGTTGTAGGCCTCCCGTAGGACCAGACTTCTCCCGGCCCGCCGGAGCGCGCGCACCTTCGCAAGTTTGTCGGTAGTCTGCCGCGCTTCCGCGACATCCGCTTCGATCTCGCGATCCAACCTCACCACCTTCTCCGTCACCGACGCCTCGGCCTGTGAACGATTCACGACAGCCAACGCATAGTGCAATCTCGTCTGGACGTCGTACCACGCATCGCCGATACTCACATTTTCAAGCACCTTGTCGGTCGACACCTTCGTCACGTGATCAATGGTCAGCCGCCGCTCGGCACTCGCAACAGCATGGTTTTCTATGAGAAAGTATGCCTCCCAATCTTTGGCCTGGGCCGCAACTTCCGCTTTGAAGATACGCGCCACCGCGGCATAGGCTTGATTCTCAGCCAGACCTCGATTCTCGCCTTGCCCCACTCCAGTCAGATACTGGGACGGTGGATAGCTTGACGCTCGGCCATCGACCCACTCCGGTTTGTCCTTTCCCCCAAGCCAAGCACAGCCGCTCACTCCCAGCACACACCAGAGACACAACAGGTGCCTAAGACCATTCCTAAACGACAATCCACGGCCACCCCTCACTGCATCACCCGCTGGAGAAGAAAGAGCGTCTGACCAGCAGTCAGCGAGACAGATTGTCCATCCTTTGTCGTCGACATTCCTTGTCCTGACGGTCGAACGGAGACCTGGTACTGGCCTGCCGGTACCCGCGCCCGTGCGACATGGATCTCGTCCGGTAGAGTCTGCCAACTTCGTTTGTCGGCTTCTTCGGAGGCTACCGCCAGGCCCTTGGCAAATAACTCCACCAACAGGCCGACCCAGGGCGCGGCATCCCTGCCGGCAGCCTGCCTTGCTCCAAAACCCACGCCCTCGGCCATCGCAAATTTCGTGGCGGCTCGCGCAACGGCTTTCGTGGCGATCGCCGGCAGCCGTTCCGAGAGCTCCTTCTCCGCAAGGGCCGTCACATTCTGCGCCCGTTCCGATCGAGCCGAGAATGAACGACCCTGCGAATCAGTCAATGTCAGATCTTCAAACACGACCCGTGTCTTCTGCGGAACCAGTCTGGGAAGCGCCACACGAACCACCCGCCCGTTCAGCCCGTACAACACACTGTCCGCCACCCGATCTCTCTGATATGGTCCTCGGAAAACTCCTCTATTTAGCAAAACTAACTGTACGGCATCAAGACTGATCGGTAAGTCTAAAAACATGTCTTCCTTTCTTGGAGCGCGGCCATTAT
>JAOUGT010000268.1 GCA_029865485.1 Nitrospira sp. | reverse complement strand
GAAAACGGCTTCCCCGCAAGATCACACAGGTGGCTGTCATCTTCCGCTCGGCGCCGATTCAAGTCTTTCGATCGCTGGAGCCAGGCAGCCTCAACCCCAACAAGCTGCTGATCATGCTGCAACCGAGCGAAGGATTCTCCCTCTGCTTCTCCGTGAAAACACCGGGGCGGCCGTTTACGTTCACTGATCGGGCACTGAGGTTTGATTATGGTCAAGCGTTCGGCGGCGAGCTACCGGAAGCCTATGAGACGTTGTTGCGCGACGTTATGATCGGAGACCAAACGTTGTTCGTCACCTCGGACTTTACGGAAACCGCGTGGCGGCTCTACGACCCGTTGCTGGCAGAACCTCGGCTGATACACGCCTACACCGCCGGATCGTGGGGTCCCAAAGCAGCGGATTCCCTTGTGGAGCGCGACGATCAAAGCTGGCAATTGGGCTGGTAAACAGCTTCCCCGAAAGTAATCCGCCATGTGACCATGCTACGATGATGAATGGCTGCCGATCTTGGTCTTCCAATTGTCACGAATATCCCGCAACGGCTGGATCGGTTGCCCTGGTCACGCTGGCACTGGCTGGTGGTCAGGGTGCTCGGGGTCACATGACTACTCGACGGCCTTGAGGTGTTGATCGTAACCGCGCTCGGCCCGATCTTGCCCCATCCCGATACGTTGCATCTCTCACAATCCGAGGTAGGACTGACGGATTCCGCCTATTTGACCGGATCCGTTCTCGGGGCCTGCTTTTTTCATATCGCACCGATGGGCAGGGAAGAAAGAAGTGGCTCATGATCACCTTGGGGCTCTATCTCGTGGCGATGGTGCTGACAGCGTTGTCCAGGGACTTGATGAGGTTTATGTTCTTCCGATTCCTGACCGGAGCCGGAATCAGTGGGGAGTATGTCGCAATTACTCAGAAGTCAGTAATTTGCAACACGCAAAATGGCGATGGCCCTTATGGTATGCGTTTCACACTCCCACCATTGATGTCTTACTTGCTGACTTCTGAGTAATTCAGCGATCGATGAACTGATTCCAGCCCGATACCGTGGTCATACTGATCTAACCATCAACGGCACCTGGTGGATCGGATCGGCGTCCGGTGCGCTGCTGACGCAGTTGTTGCTGACTCCCACCATCGTTCGGCGTGTGATTCCTGAAAGCCCTCGGTGGTTGATGACGCACGGTCGTGCGCGTGACGCAGAAACCATCGTGTTGCAGATTGCAAAACAGGTCTCCCAAGACCATGGAATGCCACTCGTTGAACCCGATGGTCACCTTACGGTGTATCCTCGACCTCATGCAACGATGAGGACGGTGGCTCGGGAACTCTTCCAATCCTATCCTCGACGGTCGATTCTCGGTCTCGGGCTGATGGTGACGCAATCATTCATGTACAATGCGGTGTCGTTCACCTTTCGCTCACCTTTCCTTTGGTGCTCACCACACATTATGGCATCCTCGACCGCCGCGTCGGGTTCTATATCTTGCCGTTTGCGATTGGGAAGTTCTGAGGCCCACTCCTGTTGGGTCGATACTTCGATAGGATTGGTCGCAGAATGCTGATCAGTTTGACCGCTGGAATGGCTGGCAGCCTGCAGGCACTCACGGGGCATCTCTTCTGGCAGGGGGCGTTGCCCCTCACCACGCATATGCTGATTTGGCCTGGTGTCTTCTTTTTCGCCTCAGCCGGCGCGAGTGCCACCTATCTCACGGTCAGCGAAATATTCCCACTGGAAATACGGGCAATGCCTATCGCATTGTTCTTCGTCGTGGCACAGGGAGCGGGTGTAGCGGCGCCGTGGCTCTACGGCGCACTCATTGCAACGTCGGCCATAAGTGTCTTCTACGGATATCTCTTTGCCGGAGGCCTGATGCTGCTCGGCGAGACGATTGAGCTCTCGGTGGGTATCAAGGCAGAAGGCCAGTCGCTCGAATAATTGGCGGCACCGCTGTCAGCTTGTCCTTCCTCTCGAAACCCAGCACAGTCTTCTGAACCAGCATAGTCGCATATCGTATTAGTGTTCCTGGGCTGATGGAGTCGTTGGAGTCGTCGCAAATCGGTTGTGGAGCTTTCGCGGTGCAGTCGAGCCTCCGCGGATTCGCAGGTTGACCATCTCCACTGTAATTGAGAATGCCATGGCAAAGTAGATATAGCCTTTGGGGACATGTACATCGAACCCTTCCGCCATCAGTGTGACTCCGACGAGAATGAGGAAGGACAGCGCAAGGATTTTGATCGTGGGATGGGTGTCCACAAACGCTCCGATGGAACGGGCGGCAACCAGCATGACCAGTACGGCGATGATGATGGCCATGGCCATCACGGAGACGTTGTTGACAAGCCCGACTGCCGTGATTACTGAATCCAGGGAAAAGACGATATCCAGTAACGTGATTTGAAACAACATCATTCCAAAACTGGTGGAGCCGGAGGACGTAGTCAGCTCTTCCGTACCTTCCAGACTGTCGTGTATCTCGTGAGTTGCCTTGGCGAGGAGAAACAGGCCGCCCCCTATCAGGATCAGATCGCGGCCTGAGATCGCTTGACTCAGCACGGTGAATAGAGGAGCCGTCAATCCCATGACCAGCGAAATGGAAAACAGGAGGCCCAGTCGTGCGATCATGGCAAGCCCTAACCCCACACGACGGGCAAGATCCCGCTGGTGCTGCGGCAGGCGACCGACAAGAACGGAGATGAAGATGATGTTGTCCACCCCAAGAACTATTTCAAGCGCAGTCAGTGTTCCAAGGGCAATCCACATCTCCGAGTGAGCCATCCAGTCGAACATCTCAGCCTCCAGGTCATGATGCGGCAATAGGGAACAACGTATTCAGCGATAGTAGTGGCCAGGGAGTTTGCCATTCCTGGTCGAGAACGGGCCAGATTATCATAGTTGATCATGTGGGCGTACCAGTGTGTCATAGGGCACGGTGACATCCGTGGGGGGTATCGCGGGAGTATCCAGTGGATAGTGAGGCTGTTCACAATGATTCGCGGAACGGTTTTCAGCACAGCACAGAGATGTACAGATATTAATCCGACGTGACAAATGCACGGATGTCGTATAGGTGCTATAGGCTCTACTCTTTCATCTGCGTCGAGCGGCGATTCCTCCGATGAGCGCAGCTGAAATAGTCGATAGTCAGCCGAAACAATCGGCGTTACATATCCAATACAGTGAAAGATCCTACCGAAATCTGAACTAGAGCCAGCATGCGTAATTGTGCTAGCAGATAGAGCCGAATGTCGTACTGTCCCTACATTCATATAGTTGGATGTCTCTCATTGAATGGTGGCTTGATATATGCACTGTTCTTATCTTGAGTAAGGTCTTTCAGACCCACATGGTCGTTGTGCCGGTCGCTCCGTCGGAAAATTATTCGTGGACGGGAAACAAATGCTTTCATTGCCCAGAGACCAAACGATTCGAAGTTCATTTTCCCAAGACAATGGGATAGAGGATTGAAACTTCCGTTCAACGAGGCGGTAGCACAGTTACAAGATGCCTCTAGCTATACGAAATTCTCCGACTGAATGGAGCACAATACTGGAGGCCCGTTGTCGTTTTCTATGAGAGGGCGGTTTCAAGTTCCAAGTGCAACGGGTGAAGGATGGCGCAGCTGCGCATAGACTTCCAGGGGCGTCGCGAAGTCGAGACATTTTCTTGGGCGCGTATTGAGTCGATGGGCA
>JAOUGT010000075.1 GCA_029865485.1 Nitrospira sp. | reverse complement strand
TATGCCATGATCCTGCTGGTGGATGTTCCTTTTACCATTGTCTTCCTGGCCGGGATGTGGCTTGTCAGCCCGGCGCTCACGCTGATCGTGATGGCCTCACTCCCGACCTACGTGTTGTTGTCCTTTTTCATGACTCCGGCGATACGGGCTCGTCTGCACGATTCCGTCAATCGAGGGGCGGACAAGCAGGCGCTTGTGGTCGAGGCGGTCAGCAGCATCCAAACAGTGAGGACTCTGGCGGTGGAGCCGTCGTTCTTGCGGAAATGGGAGGAACAACTGGCCGGCTCTGTGCAGGCGAGCTTCCGCATGACGAGCGTGATGACGATCGCCGGTCAATCCGCGATCTGTGTGCAGAAACTCACGATGGTGGCTGTGCTGTGGCTGGGAGCCTCTCAAGTGATCGAAGGCCAACTGAGCATCGGGCAGTTGATCGCCTTCGGCATGTTGTCGGCTCACGTGACCGGCCCAATTCTGAGATGGGTCAACCTTTGGCCGGAGTTTCAGCAAGCGGGCATTTCGGTCCGTCGACTGGGCGAGGTGCTGAACAGTCAGCCGGAATCTTCCTACAACCAATATCGAACCACGATTCCGCAGGTCCAGGGGCAGATCCGGTTTGAAGACGTCACATTTCGATATCGGTCAGATGGACCGACGGTCATTCGCAACCTGTCCTTTTCCGTCGAGCCTGGCCGCATCGTCGGGATCGTTGGACGGTCTGGGGCGGGGAAAAGCACGATCGCCAAATTGCTTCAGTGTCTGTATAGGCCTGAACAGGGGCGAATCCTGGTGGATGGCGTCGATCTGGCCCAGGTCGATCCGGCCTGGCTGCGTAGGCACGTGGGTGTCGTGCTGCAGGAGAATGTTCTGTTCAACGGTTCGGTCCGGAGCAACATCGAATTGAGCAATCCCGGTCTGTCGATGGAGCAGGTGATTCAGGCGGCAAAGTTATCCGGAGTCCATGAGCGTATCCTGGAATTATCGGAGGGCTACGACACTCAGATCGGCGAACGTGGGTGTCTGCTCTCGAGCGGACAACGCCAGTGGATTGCAATTGCCCGTGCCGTAGCCGTGAATCCCCGTATTCTGATATTCGACGATGCCCTCAATGCATTGGACGATGAATCCGACGCGGTGCTTCAGGAGCACATGGCCCAGATTGCTCAGGGTCGAACCTTGTTCATCATGGCCAATCGATTGAGCGCGGTGCGCCACGCCCATCGCATCTACGTAGTGGACAACGGGGAGATCATTGAGCAAGGCCGATATGAGGACTTGCTCGAGAGCGAGGGAGCCTCTCCACGGCTGAGTCTGTCTCAGACAGGAAGCTAACCACGAGGCGTCGATGGCCTTCAGATCACTGGGAAGACAATGGACCGTCTGGAAAGCAGCCTGGGAGGCGGAATCAGGACAACCTCCCAATAGAGCCGTTCCAGAGGGGCCTGCCGCAGAGTTTCTTCCGGAGGCCTTGGACCTTCAGCACAGACCTACGTCGCCGATCGGCCCGGCGCTGCTGGTGACGATGCTGATCATATCCGTGGCCCTGGCATGCTGGACCCTGTTGGTGAGGATCGATTCGGTCACGGCTGCTCACGGGAAGGTCGTCCGGAGTGGTGACTCAAAGCCTATGCATTCGTCTGAATCAGGTGTGGTCAGAACGGTTTATGTTCAGGATGGACAAACGGTGAAGCAGGGGGATGTCTTGATCGAACTGGAGGGGACCAGGACGCTCGAGGAGCGAGATCGTATCAGCAAGGAGTATCGAGCAATACAGGTGGAGGCTGCCCGGTTACGGGCGCTCATCGAACACCAGACGACACTCAAGGCGCCGCCCGACGGGGATGCGGACGAGATTCGCTTCCAACAACAGCTGTTGCGGGATCAATTGACTCAGCATCAGGCCAAGATCGCGGCGGCCCAGCAACTTGTGAATGAACGTCGGACAACAATGGGGCAGACCAAGGAGACTCTGCTCCGGGGCAAGGCCGCGCTGGCGGTGGAGACAGCGCGTGCGGAGCAGTCAAAGAAACTCGTGGAGCATGGAGTTGGAGCGAAGGCGGATTTTCTGCAGGCCGAAAGTCGACGTCTCGAGAAGTTCGAGGAGGTGAGTCGCCTACAGAAACAGCTGGAACAGGATCGAGCGGCCCTTGTGGAAGCTGAGCAGGAGGCTCATGCTCTGGTTTGGAATTTTCGGAAGACGAAACAGGCGGAGCTTTCGGCGCTCGAAGCCAAAGCCGCTTCGCTTGCGCAGGAGGCGACAAAAGCTGAACGGAATATCGGTTTGCAGCAGGTGCGTTCGCCGATGGATGGGGTGGTGCACCAACTCGCGGTTCAGGCCGTTGGCACGGTCGTGACGCCTGCCCAGCAGTTGCTCATGGTGGTGCCGCCGGACCAGTCAGTCGAAGTCGAGGCGCACGTCGAGCTCAGCGATGTGGGGATGGTCCACACAGGACAGCCGGTTGAGGTCAAGATCAACGCTCTTCAGTCGGCCTCACACAGTACGATTCGCGGGTATGTGTTGAAGGGCCCTGACGACGCGCCGTCGGTCAAGAATGTCGAACCGGTCTCTCCTGTACGGGTCCGACTGGATCGTGCGACCATCCGAGAGGGGAACACAGAGGTCACACTTGCTCCCGGGACGGTGGTGATGGTGGAGATCAAGACCGGTCCGCGCCGCATGATCGACTATCTGCTGGAGCCCCTCCGTCAATCCGGGAACGAACGTGTGCGGGAGTGGAACGACTTCGTTCATGCGGTGCGCGGTTTCCTCGATCGTCGACAGCTATCGTAAGACCTTCAGAACATCGAACAGACAGTGTGCGAGAGACGGAGCAACTGGAGATCGTTATGCCCTTCAGACTGAAAGGACCTCGGTGTTCGCATCCTTACCGATACCGTGCTTCCGGTGCAGGCAGGGTTTTGATCCACGGGAGGGCTCTGGTATCTTTGTCTGCGGCAAGAGAGATACGCGATGCCACGCAATGACCAGGCCGTTCGGCAACTCATCGTCCTCAAGAAACTGGAAGCATCGCGGCATGGACTCACCTTGGAACAACTCGCCGACGGACTCGATTCTGCTGCGGCTCGCCATCCACGAACCTTGCGGCGAGACCTCGAGGCGATTGAGTCAGCAGGCTGGCTGTTGATGACCGAGCGGGTCGACGGCCGAACGCGATGGAAACTGCTGGAGGGAATTCGCCACGCGCCGGCGCTCCGCCTGTCGCCGACCGAGCTGATGGCTCTCACGCTCAGCCGTCGCCTGATTGCGCCGCTTGAAGGCACGGCGCTTCATGCATCGCTGCAGTCGGCCCTTGGCAAAGCCTCGGCGGCCTTGCCGCCGGAAGGACTAATGCTGGTCCAGCAGCTGGAAGGCACCTTTTCGGTCGGACTTGGTCCGCATAAGCGCTATAAACGGCATCGTGAGATCATCGAGCGTATCACCCACGCCATTGCCGAGAAGAAACGCCTCCAGATGCGGTACGATTCCGCCTCGCGCGGGCGGGTCACCCGGCGGGAGGTCGATCCCTATCGACTTTGGTACGCCTCCGGTGGCCTGTACCTCATCGGCTACTGTCATCTTCGCAAAGAGCCGCGCATGTTCGCCGTGGAGCGCATCAAGTCCGTCACCCCGACTGAGTTACCCTATCAAATTCCCTTGCATTTCGACTTCAAGGCGTTTGTGGAGGATTCGCTCACCGTCATGCGGGGGCCGCGTATCGACGTGGAGCTGGCGTTTGACAGGCCGACCGCTGCCTGGGTGAAAGACCGTGTCTGGCATCCGAGCCAACAACTCAAACGGCTGCCCGGCGGCAAGCTGAGAATGAAGCTTACCTTGGCGGACAGCCGTGAATTGATCGGATGGATCCTCAGCTTCGGGAACGGGGTCGTGGTGATCAAGCCTGAGCGCTTACAGGAAGCGGTGAAAACGGAGGCGAAACGAATCGCCGCAGGAGTGTGACATCCGAGGTCACGGCGCTGGAGGACGGGGGGTTACGAGGGCGATAAACGGTGTAAAGCCTGGGAAGTGCGCATGCGGACAATTCGATCACTGTGACCTGGGATGTCACGGTCGTTGGGTACTATGGGACTAGCCAATGACCGGGTCAGCAAGGGGAGGCTCATGAAACACAGCCTACTGATTGTGATGGTGATGTGCCTCTCAGCTACGACGAGCGATGCGGAGATGGGCTTCGATGAAAAATATGACCGAGACTACAATATCTTCAATCCCGTGAATAAATATCAGCCGGATAATCCGCTCAACCCGGTCAATAAATACGACCCCGACAGCGCCTTCAATCCTGTGAATCGCTACGATCCAGGCAACCCGGCAAACCCGATCAATCAGTTCAGCCCGAATAATCCCTTCAATCCGGTGAATCAGTATCATCCGGACAACCCACTGAATCCAGTCAACAAGTACAATCCTACTGTACCGTTCGAGCCATTGGATGGGACGACCAGGAGGATGGGCAAATGAGAGATGACTGTGGTTTGGAAGAACCCAGCACATGACAAAGCGATACCTGGCTCATGTGCGCCGGAACGACGACGGGTCGTGTGAGGCAGGAGGAGGGGAGCGCGCGCGTCGGTCTCGCTGGGAGCCGGATTCGCAGTGAAGTCCGACGAGCCCGGCAAATCGAAAGGGCATCGCGCATGAATTGCGCGCTTCAGCGAGTCCAGCAACCCCAGCGCGCCGTTCCCCCTGCCTATACTGCCGGGAGCCTTGGAGTTGCGGTTGCTTTCTTCTGTGGAAAGGCGTATCCGTCTGCGGAATGCAGGCCTCATTGTTTCTGCCATGGCGCGAGATGGGCGTCAGACTCCATCGCCTCATGAGGGAAAAAGTTGGGGGAGGGGATGAGCACAGGGGATCGGCGGAGTGCGTCGAGGCGAGTTTGATGACGGCCATTCGGCAATGGACAGAGTAGTGAACATGGCTATGTCTCCAACAGTAGAAGCCAAATCCATCGAACAGACCCTTCTGATCATCACGTGCAGTGAACGTTTGGAATCACAGGATGCGCGATACCTTCGGGGAGTCTTCGCAGGACTCTATCCCAATCGCCCTGAGTTTCACGGCCACGGACCAACGGGGCTCGTTTATGAGCATCCGCGAATTCAATACAAGGTTATAAATGGCCGAGGTCTCATTGTAGGCCTTCAGGAGGGAGCGTTTCTTCTTCGGGCGGCAGAGGCTCCTGTGCGACTCAGGTTGGGGCCCAGGCAGTTAAATGTTATCAGCGTGGACCGTGCTGAGAGAATGGTTCCGTTTGGACTGGCCGAGCAGCAGATCGGATACGAGTTTGTTACTCCATGGGTGGCCCTTAATGAAGAGAATCATGAGCGATTTCAGGGGGCACGCATTCAAGGGAAAGAGTTGACGAATGAGCTGATGAGAAGAGTCCTCATCGGTAATCTCTTATCCACGGCGAAAGCTTTGGGCTACGAGGTTCCAGGTCCCATTGAGGCCGAGGTTGCTGTGGGAGAGCCAAGAGAAGTGACCATCAAGCCAGGGGTGGTTCTTCTCGGATTTTCTGGAAGGTTTCGGGCCAACTTCTCGATTCCACCAATTTGGGGAATTGGCAAACAGAGTGCCCGCGGATTCGGCACGGTTCAGAGAATCGCATGAGAGGCTAGTATGGCGAATGAGACAACTGTAACATTCCCGAGACTGAACCAGTTTTGGAACGACAGCGGGGTCGTAGGTTTGTACCAAGTGATTGTGGGGCGCGTTTATGCGCCTTCCCAGGGAGAGCAGGCTGAGAGTAATGGGCGTCTGGATGTCCAACATGGAGTGAAGGCAAATCTCACGCCCAAGAATTTGGAGATCAAGGGGAGCATTACTGCAATAGAAGAGTTGCTTCAGCATGCCTATTCGGTGCTTGTGAGCCGCTACTACAATATCTCGACGAAGTCACAACTTGAGGACCGAACGGCTTATAACTTCTTTTACAACGAGAAGAAGGATCAGTTCGTGGCTTTTCCAAAGCGCAAGGCGCAAGGCGTCGCGGCTCTGATCTACGACAAAGCTCCTCGTCCTATGATGGGGACGATTGCTTGGACGTCCAAAGAGAAACGAGATGTTTTTGTTTCTGGAAAGAACCAGAAAAGGACAAGAGCGAGATTGCCCAGCACTCACCTGCATCTACAGAATCGACTTGATGAGTTCTTAGACCAGCATGGGCTTGATGTGACGACTTCCGGTCTTCTGCTGAACGGGCCGAATCAAGTTCGACCAAACGTCACGATCAGACCTGGGGGCGGAAAACCGAAAGGAGTGTGCTTTCTGTGTGGGCAACCGTCTGCAGTTCTAGAATCGGTGAGTCAGACGGTCTTTCCTTTAGTAACTGGCGAGTCTGGAACTTTGGGATTCTTTTCAGAAGGTTGCTCTCCCAGCAAGACTTGCTGGCGCTGCGCGTTCGTAGCCAAGTTTGTTCCTGTGCTCGGTTTTTTCATGTGGGCTGGAGATCGCATTCATCTCTTCCTCCCCTTCGCTCCGAGCCTGACTAAGATGAACCAAGTGTACGAGCCTCTCATGCGGGCGGCAGAGTTTGAGCCCAACTGGTACCGGAATTTTGAAACCTCCCTGGGCGGCTACTTCACTCACGCGACAGAAACCTGTCTGGCGTTTCTCCACACTGTTTATCGAAAGACTCTTCGGCATTCGGAGGAAACCCTTTCGGAGGCCGACACCTTCCTACAGGAGCTATATGGGCTTGTGCAGGAGGAAGCGCCGGTTTCCTTTGCTGTCGTGAGTGCAACGAGCAAGGGGAACACGATGATGGTGACAGACGCGTGGCTGTTTGATGACATTGCCTACCTATTTCGGCTATTCGATCGAGCCGAGCGGGAAGGGATCAACTTGGCTCGCGTTGCCAAGGAACTGGTGGATCATGATGCGAAAGCCGAAAACCGCACGTTGGATCGTGCCCGCATGTTTCGCAGTATTCTGAATCGGCAGCCAATTATCTTCGATGTGAGTGCCTGGGTGGGTCGGAAAGGCAATGTGGGCTTCGATCTGCACCAGTTCACCCGCCTCTACGAATGTATCCGTCACAAGGAGGAACCTATGTACGCCGAGATGGTTGACACCGCTGCGTCGCTTGGAAAACAGATCGGCTTGGCATTGGCTGGGAAGGTCAGAAGCAAGGATGAACATGAGGGTCGCGCGAAGGGAAGCCTCTTCCGACTACGTAAAGCAAGGACGATGGCAGAGTTTGTAAATGAAATACCGCGACTTCAGCATCGCTACGGTCTTTCGGTCAAAAAGGAGCTTTATGAAGGAGCGCTCACGCCAGGCAACTTTGAAGAATTTCGCGGCTTTTGCTTGATTGCTGCGTTCAATGCTTTTCATGCCGGTCTATCCAACAAAACTGACCAAGGAGGATCAGGACAATGAGCACAGATTTGAAGCAAGCGAAGGCGTTGACCTTGACGTATCTGACCCCGGTCTCCTTTGCAAGCCTAAACGGGGGCGATAAAGAGGCTGACAACATGGTCAACATCAAGAAACTGACTCGTGAGACTGAGCAGGGTCCCAAAGCCTATCCTTATGTATCATCGCAAGCGGTAAGGCGGGCGTTGCGCGAGCGGTTGGCTGACCTTGGTTGTGGCCTTTCAGAAGGTGTTGCCGCCACTCAGAAAAAGGGGGCAGCCACGACCCTTCAAGATCCAAAGAGTTATATCGATGACGACCTCTTTGGGTATATGGAAGGAACGAAGGGTGAGGGCGGGGCAAAGGGGGGCACTAAAAAGCGAACATCTCCTGTTCGAGTTTCACCGCTCTTGGCGATGGATGCCTATCAAGGGGATCTCGATTTCGGTACGAACTACATGAGCGTCAAAGCCGGGGGCGATCCGAATATTTTCGAAACGGAGATTCACTCCGGTCTGTATCGAGGAACAATCCTGATTGAGTTAGATCGAGTGGGCTGTGGGGAAGGGTTCGAGAAGGGGGAGCTCGAAAAATCTGAGCGTGCCAAGCGTGTCTCGGCGCTATTGACGGCCGTGCAAAATCTCTGGACTTCAGGCAGGCAAAGCCGGTTTCTTGCAGATATCTCTCCCAAATTCGTGGCTGCAGCGGCCACGCGGGTGAAGACCCCCATCTTTCTGGAATCGGTCAGGCTTCACAATGGTGGCTTGCAGACCAAGGTGTTGTCTGAAGTGGTGGCGGACCACGGTGATATGCTTATTGCGCACACGTACGGAGCTCGATCCGAGACCTTTCACCCTGTACCTGAGGGGACGGTCACCGTGGGAGAGGCCTTCAAGAAGATGCAAGAATGGGTGGCCAGCTATTACGGAGCATAACTCGATGCACTTGGCCATAGTCAGAGCCTTTGCTGAGACAGCCTCGTTTCGACTCCCAGAGGCCCATACTTTCCACAAGACCTTGCCGCTCCCACCACAAACGACCCTGATAGGGATTCTCGGCGCTGCCCTTGGCTTCACAGCAGAGGGCGCGCATCAGTGGGTTGAGGAGCATCATGTCCGGATGGGTGTAGCTGGCCGTCACAGGGGGCAAATGAAGGACTTGTGGAAGTATCGAAAGATCAAAACGGCTGAAGTAATCTCCGATGTCCTGTTGCGGGAGCACCTGATTGACCTTACGATGACATTGGTTTACGCCGTCGAAGACGAATCAGTCGCTATGCGGATAGTCGGCGGTTTTCAAAACCCGGTGTATGCACTTACAGCAGGCCCCAGTGATAGCCTCCTCAAAGTGCGAGAGGCTTTGCTCATTGAAAATGCCGCCATGACACCGACGACCATCTTTCAGTTTTGTGTGATTCCTGGCGATATCACGGGCGCTGGCTGCTATCGACCTGATCCGGCTGTGCTCCGTGGCCCCATCATCGAGTCTGTCCGGGCACCATGGGTGGCGCACCTTCCGGTGCGTTTCTCATACGAAGGAGGTCGTCGCGAAGTCGGGGCTCGTGGGCCATTCTCATTTATTGGGAATCGCATACACCTTGCGGACCCAGTTGATGCTTACCACGTTGGTGAAGAGGCCATAGCCGTTTCATGATCACGACACAGTATTTAGCGAAGCGAGAGCCCCGTCAGACATACGGCGAACACTTGGAAGCGGTGTACTCAGCCTGGTGTCAAATTGCAGAACAGCATGCCGGTGTCATCCAGCGCGTGTGCGACAACACTGGAGTTAAGGTTGATCGCCTGCTGATGAGCTCGCTCCTGACGGTAGTCTTTCACGACATCGGAAAAATGACAGTGGCATTCCAAGAAATGATGTTGGCTGGCGATGGGGAGTTGACAAGGGCTCGCCGAAAGAATTTCCGACATGAGTATGCCTCGTTTCCATTCGTTGCCGCGGCCGCCGTTCTTCTGCAGAGGGTAGCAGGACCACTGTTGCCCGATACGCCTCGTGCCTGTTGGGAGGGCCTGGTTGTGCTGGGCCATCACAAGCCGCTTGAGAGCGAGTTAACATCATTTGAGCGTGAAATGGCCTTTGCAGAACCTCTTGTCTGGGTTGAAAAGGGGCCCGATTGTGCTCTGGAGGTCGCACGAAGTTTGTTTAGCCGACGTGGCTGGGAGCTGCCGGTCATACCTATCGAACGCTGCAAGGAAAAAGCAGCGGGCAAGGATGTCCGACAGATTCTTATGCAGAGTTTGCCCAATAATGGGGCGGAAAGTCGTGCGCTGTTTGCCGTGATGAAAAGTCTGCTAATGGTTCCTGACTGGTGGGCATCGTCAAGTCCAAACCCTGCTGCTGTCGTCGTTAAGAGTCGGGCGGTCGTTCCAGCGATGTTAATGAGAGCTTCGATTAAGGCGGAGATCGAAGTTGCGGGGAAATCCTTCGAGGGGTTAAGACCATTCCAGGAGCAATGTTCTGCATCAAGTGACCATGTCATTGCGATCGCTCCTACAGGTTCAGGAAAGACCGAGGCCTCTGTGCTCTGGGCCTGTAAGCAGATCGATACGGGAAAGGTCACAAAACTTCTCTATCTGTTGCCAACTATGGTGACGGCGAACGCTATCCACAGGCGTTTGAGCCGGCTATTTTCAAAACATCAGATTGATGTCGGGCTCTCTCACTCGTTGGCGGACCTTTCCCGTGAGGATGGCGAAGAAGGCGAGGGCGATACTGGAGAGTACCGTCAATCGGTCTTATTTGAGAAACATTGCTTCCCGCCTATTACGGTTGCCACAGTGGATCAGCTCTTGTCCGCGTTGATGCATGGAGGGCGATGGCCACTCAAGACATGGGCTGCTATGGACGCAGCTATCGTACTTGACGAAATTCATGCCTACGATCCCTATACGCTGGCTCTCATCACGCAAATGGTCGGTGAATCTGCGAAGGCAGGGAGCAGGTTCTTCATGATGAGCGCGACCCTTCCAACGGTAGTGGTCAAGGCATTGAAGGAGGCACTAGGCGAAACAGCTCCGGTCGGAGAGATTCGAGACTCCCAGTTGCTTGTCTCCGCACGTAACTGTTTTACGGTCTATGACAAACTCATAGAGAATGATATTGAAGAGATCATCAAGCAGGTTCGAGCAGGTCGCCGTGTGCTGGTTGTTGTCAACACGGTGGGAAAATGCCAGGAGCTTGCAGAAATCCTTAGAGGCGCCAAGCCGATCTGTTATCACTCAAAATTCATCCTTCGAGATCGGACTGACAAAGAGGAGGATATTCAGGGATTGGGCCCACGGCTTGTTGTAGCAACGCAGGTCGTCGAGGTCTCGCTAGATATCGACTATGATGTTCTCTTTACCGAGTGTGCTCCTCCTGACGCTGTGGCTCAGCGCGCAGGTAGGGTAAACCGTCGCCGTCGTCCCATTCCTGGCGAAGTGCGGATTTACCGTCCGAGTAAGGGGAGTGAGAGGATTTACTTCGACGATGTTGTCAGCGAACGCATCGGGACCTGCACCTTATTGGATCGAAGTTGGCAGGCATTCATTGACCGGCAAGGTCTGGTGACCGAACGAGACCTGACTGAAATGGTGGAAGGTGTTTATCGCGGACTTGATCCAAAAGAGCATCCTGCATTCAATGCTGCCTGCTCTGCGGTCAGGGATGTCCAGGCACGACTTGGTGGTGTACTAGACCGAGCACTAGATGAACAGCGGCTCCTTACACGCTTGGAGTCTTACTATCAGGTTTCGGTTATCCCATTCGAATTCCGGGAAGAAGTCCTTTCTCTGCGACCGAGAGAACGGAGGCGCTACGAAGTCAAAATGCCTTGGTGGTACGTGAAGCGATGTCGGGAGGACATCGAAGGCATAACCTTCTGCCGAATGAAGTATGACACGAGATTAGGAGCGCGCTTTGAGAAGGAAGAAAGCTTGGCGGTGTTCTGATTAGTCGACATCATCGGCCTCGGCAAGCCTGTCCTGAGCTGCGCTGAAGGATCCGTCTCGCGGGGGTTCGGGACGGTGCGGCGGATTGGTGAATCTAGTCGGAGAGGGATTCTATGAGAACGATTGACACCCTTTCTGCCCAGGAGCAGGCAGCGCTGGCTGATCTGCAGCAACGACTGCGAGGGACATTACCCGGTGTGTCCATGCGGTGGACACTCTTTGGCTCGCGGGCGCGCGGGGATGCGGAGCCTGATTCGGATATGGACGTGCTGGTTGAGCTCGATCTGGAGCGGCTCGATTTAGCGACCAAGCGCCGCATTCGCCGGCTGGTCGGCGAGGTGTCGTTGAAACACAGCTTCGTGATCTCGCTGCTTCTCGTGGATCGTGCCCAGGCTCGAGAGCGAGGCGACTACGCGATCTTCGCCAACATTCGAGAGGAGGGGATTCCGCTATGAGCAAGCAGGAGATTGCAGGTCTGCTGGCCAAGGCCCGGCGAAGCATCAAGGCCGCGGAACGCTTGCTCCAGGATGGTGATTACGACTTCGCGGTGTCCAGGGCCTATTACGGAATGTTTTATGTGGCCCAGGCCATGCTGCTGACACGGGACCTTCGGCGTTCCAAACATTCTGGTGTCATTGCCGCCTTTCAAGAACATTTTGTGAAATCCGGTGGCGTGCCCGATCGCTTCTTTCATCTTCTCCGCGACGGGTTTGAGGACCGCGCTGAAGGCGATTACGGATTTGCAGAAATCGCCCGTGATCAGGCGGAAGCAGGGATCGAAGCGGCCCGACAGTTTATCACTGAGTTGGGACAGCGGTTAGAATAGGACGGAGCGATGCAACTGGTCATCAACAGCTTCGGCGCCTATCTCCGCAAGCAGGGTGATTGCTTTGTGGTGAAGAACGAGGACAAGCAATTTGAGGTGTCGGTGCGGAAGGTGGACAGCATCATGATCACGACCGGCGCGTTCCTCTCGACCGATGCCATCAAAGCTGCGATGGATCACAACATCGACATTCTGTTCTTGGATGAACACGGCGATCCCTATGGCCGGGTTTGGCATTCCAAGCTGGGAAGCACGACGTTGATCCGTCGTCGCCAACTGGAGTATGCCGACGATGCGCGGGGGTTAGCCCTGGCCCAGGAGTGGATTGCGGCCAAGTTCGACCGGCAGATGGAGTTCCTGAAGAAGCTCGCGCACGCGCGGCCGGAGAAGGAAGCCGACGTGCTGGTCTATGCCGACCGTTTGACCGAAGGACGCAAAAAGCTCGCGGCGCTCACCGGGACACTGGAGGAGCAGCGGGGCACGATCATGGGACTGGAGGGGGCGGCCGGTCGTACCTATTTCGAAGCGCTGAGTTTTATTATGCCGGAGCGTTACCGGTTTGAAGGCCGTTCCCGGCAACCGGCGAAGGATGAATTCAACTGCCTGCTGAATTATGGCTACGGCGTGCTCTATTCGATGGTGGAGAAAGCCTGTCTTGTCGCCGGACTGGACCCCTATGTCGGCTTTGTCCATACGGACAACTACAACAAGAAGTCGTTGGTCTTTGATCTGATGGAAATGTTCCGCTATCTGACGGATCAGACCGTCGTCTATCTCTTCACCGGGCGAAAGGTGAAACAGGAGTGGTTTGAATCAGTCCCGGGCGGGATGACGCTCGCCAAGGATGGCAAGGCCGCGCTGATCGAAGCGCTGAACGAAACATTCGAAACCAGTGTCCGGTACAGGAACCGGAACATCAAGCAGCGGGACATTATCCAGTTTGAGTGCCATCGGATTGCGAACGGGCTGATCAAGGAGGCGGGGGATGCTGACCTGGGTGGTATACGACGTGTCGGCGACGCCGAAACGGACGAAGATTGCCAAGGCTTGTAAGGAGGCCGGGTTGTATCGTGTCCAGAAGAGCGTATTTCTCGGCAGTCTGGAACGAAATCAAATGGATGCCTTGGCGTTGCAGTGCAAGGAGCTGATGACGCTGGAGAAGGACTCGCTCTATATGTTCCCGATGTGCGATGAAGACTTCAAGAAAGTGACATTGCTGGGTCAGGCGTTCGACAAGGATCTGGTATCGGACGAAGTGCTGGCCAAGTTTTTCTGATCTGACATGAACACGGCGGAAACGCAAGGGCTCTACATCACGCCATCGGAGGTCATCGAATATCTGTATTGCCCTCGCTTTATCTATTTCATGAACTGCCTGGGGATTGCACAGCATGAGGACCAGCGGTTCATCGTGTTAAAAGGGCGAGAGGTGCACGAGAACCGGAAGACGCGGAACCCGGACTATGTGCGTAAGAAGCTCGGCTGTGTTGCGAAGGACGTGGATGTGTATCTGGTCTCTGATCGCTATCATGTGAAGGGGAAGGTGGATGAGGTGCTGGAGTTGGCGGACGGGACCTTGGCGCCGCTGGATTACAAGTTTACGGAGTTCAAAGAAGGCGTGTACCAGACGCACCGGTATCAAGTTGTCCTCTATGGCCTGATGATCGAGGAGACCTACCAGGCGCCCGTCACGCGTGGCTATGTGTGTTATGTGCGCGGAGGGAATGTCGTCAAAGAAATCGAGATTGGACAGCGGGAACGTCGAGAGGCTGAGGCGATAGTGAAGGACATCGTGAGCATCATTCAACGAGGACAGTTCCCCAAGCGTACCTCCCATACTGTGCGGTGCCTCGATTGTTGCTACAGAAATATTTGTGTGAAGTGAGGGATGGTTCAAAAGATTCGGTCAAACAAGGGGTTATGGTGTATTGAGCGTTGAAAGGGGGTGCCAACTTGGCGAGAATTTTGATTGAAAGGGGTAGCTCAAAGCCAGATTTGAGCGCGGCTGTTTACGGTGTAAGGCTGCATGGATTCACGTGTTGTGGACCGAGAGCGGTTTGAAAGGGAGTTCCATCAAAACAAGGATTGAAACGAGCTTGGATTGACGCTCCCGG